>JAZNHQ010000179.1:0-31635 GCA_045577035.1 Faecousia sp.
AGGTATATGTGGACGCAGCCTGGAATACCTACCAATGGGCAAACATCGCATCTGTGACGGTGGATTACAGACTGACTGCCAGCCTGCCTACTGCCCAAGAAGTGGAAACCTATATGGTTCCCAACACGATTATTGCTGCTACCGATACAGAAACTGTGCTGTACAGCGCAGCTATGGGCGATAACGGCAACGGTTATCTGGAATTCAACAGCAGAGATGCTGTGAAGGCCGATCTGCCCTATATTGACTCTCTGCAGGAGGATGCTATCGGTGAGTTTAATAAGTCCGGTGAGGAATGGGGCTGGATCGCCTATAAGGTAACCGCTCCTGCTGACGGCACTTATACCTTGACCCTGCAGAACAAGGCATGCAGAGTGGCACCTTATTACATGCCTCTGTATGTCAACGAAGAAATCTACACGCTATCCTACGGCACAACCGGAAATGAGGCTGCTTCTGTGGAAGTGACTCTGCCTGCAGGTGACCATACCGTGGTTATCTTCATGCCTATGCCCAAGAATGTAGAAAGTGGCATTGGTGAAGCATGGCAGGATTATCCCTGGTGCAATCCTCAAACCCTGACTGTGGACGGTCTGCTGAGCGTCAGCAAGCCCACCACTGAGGGAGTGGAAGCTTGCTTCCTGCCTGATGTGGTGATCTCCGCTGTGGATGCTACACAGATTTTGACCAGTGCGACTGTCAATGTGACGGAAACCTATCTGGGTCGTAGCGACCAGGCAACCCTGGATGTGGATTGGCCCACCATCGAATCCCTGTACACCGATGCCTCCGGTCAGTTCAACGTATCCGGTCAGGAGTGGAACTGGTTCGCCTATAAGGTAACTGCTCCTAAGGACGGTACTTATACTCTGGGTGTGCAGACATCCGGTGCCAAGTATGCTTCTTATACCATCCCTGTGTGCGTCAACGGCGAGACCTACACCCTGCAGTACACCGAAGCGGCTCAGCTGCAGACTGTGGAGGTAACCCTGCCTGCAGGTGAGCATGTGGTGACCGTATTCTGGCCCATGCCTGCAACCGAGGCGGATATTACCAATAATGAATATAACGATTATCTGTGGTGCAATGTGGAAAGCATCACCGTGGATCCCAAGCTGACCGTGGCTCTGCCTACCGTGGCGGAAGTGGAAGCTTGCTTTGCCATGGAGGTCTGCTCCGCAACCAACACAAGCAGTATTCTGTGGAGCGCAGCAGTGAAGCACACGGAAGGTGCTGGCTATGTGGAGCGTGGCGCTACCGACGGTTTGTACGCAGACGATCCCCGGATCGATACACTGTTGGAGCTGGCCCCCGGTAACTTCAATGCCTCCGGCGCAGAGTGGCCCTGGATCGCTTATAAGGTCAATATTCCTGCTGATGGAACCTACACCCTGGGCGTGACCACCAACAGCTGTAAGTGGGACAATTTCAAGATCCCCATGGTTGTCAACGGGGAAGTGTACACCCTGACCTACACCGCCAAGGCACAGACCGTAACTGCGGAGGTCAATCTGCCTGCCGGTGAGCATGTGGTCACCATCTTCTGGCCCATGCCTGCAAACGAATCCGAGGTCTATGTGGATGCAGACTGGAACAGCTATCAGTGGTGCAACATTGCATCTGTAACCGTGGATTACTCCCTGACTATCTCCAAGCCCACTACCGAGGAAGTGGAAGCTTGCTTCCCTGTGGTAGAGGAAGAAACAACCACAGATGACGGTCTGATAGTAGAAGAAACTCCCGAAGATGACGGCGTATACGGTGAGATCTACTAAAATTCACAGCTAAAAATCAAATGGAGCAGGACGGCGTTTGCCGTCCTGCTTTTTTGCACTTTATTTGAAAAAATACTATTTTTAGGTTAATTTTCCATATAAACCCGTATGTACAGAAGAAATAAATAAATTCTTTTTCTAACACATCTACTAATTTTGTGTATTTCCGTTAGAAAAAAAGTACAGTATTCTTGTTTTGCAGACAAAAATATGCTATAATTTTCTTGAAGGGAGGAGCCTGCCTATGAGAGAGGAAATTGTCCATTTTTATTCCCCGCAGATAAAGCTCCCGTTTTATCTGGAGATGGCGGGCATTTCTTATTGCGATGGCACTTACCGCATAAAACGGCATAACAGCACCGAAACGGTGATTGAGTATATTGTGGAGGGCAGAGGTTACCTGAATGTCAATGGGGAAAACTATGCTGCCACAGCTGGTGATGTGTACATCTTGCGGAAAGATACTACCCATACCTACTGGTCGGATGCAAAATATCCCTGGGTGAAAATATTTTTTAACATTCGCGGCTCCTTGGCAGAAAAGCTGCTGGATGAGTATCAGTTAGGCGGTACCGGTAAGGTTGTTTTGGAAGCCCCAGGAATGGAACAGGTATTCCGGGATATGCTGGAGTGTTTGAGGGACGACACAGTATCGCAAACGGAACGCTTTGATACAGCTGCGGTGAAGTTCCTGGAGATATTAATCCAGCTGACCAATCAACAGCGAGTGGCCCGTATTCGCAAAGGCAATGTTGTGAGCGTGGAAAATGAGATGAACACGCTGGTTGAGTATATTACCATGAACCCGAAACAGATCGTCAGCAATCAGGAGCTGGCTGATGTGATCTTCCGCTCTAAGGACTATGTGATTAAGCGGTTTTTTGCAAACTTCGGCGTCACACCCTACGATTATCAAATTCAGCAAAAAATATTCAGCGCAAGGAATATGCTGGCCAATACCAATCTGTCGGTCAAGGAGATTGCTAACGCCCTGGGATACGAGGATCAGCATTATTTCTCTTATATGTTCAAAAAACGCTGCGGAATGTCGCCAACCCAGTACCGAAAGGAAATTCGACTGGAGTACACCGGCAAAGAAAGTAGCGAATACTAGCTTTCGCATAACCTGGGGGTACTGCAAAAAATGCAGTACCCCCAAAGATTTTCCCATCATTTTCCTGATCCATAAAGAATGAATTCTATTTCTAACATCTTGTATATTATCTCTAATTTTCATAAAAAAAACAAAGCTGTATAATTAAAATGGCACAAAAAATAAAAGGGAAAGTATCAAAAAAGCAACTGGAGGAAAAAACTATGAAGAAATATTTTCTGCGCATACTGTCTGCAATCCTTGTGATTGTTATGATGACCGCTCTGCTTGTCGGTTGCGGAGGCGGAAACGAGAAAAAAGCAGCGGAGAATGCCGTCAAGGTATCCATTCTGATTCCTAAAGACTTTGAAGAGCACATGACCAAGGCACTGGATGTATTCCAGAAGAGCCATCCGGACATCCAGCTAGAGCTGATCATCGGCTCTGAAGATGCTTCCCAAATGGCTACCGAGCTGAGCACATTGGCAGCCGGCAACAAGCTGCCGGATGTGGCTGTGGGTGTAGAAAATTTTTCCTATGTTCTCAGCCAGGGTCTTGTATATCCTCTGGACAACCTGTATGAAGCTGACCCCGACAAGGAAGATGCTCTGCAGGCCGGCATTAACAACTATACTTACGACGGCCACCTGTACGCACTGCCCTTCCGCGTGCAGTTCAACGGTATTGTAGTCAATTTAGATCTGATTGAAGCCAAGAATCTGGACGAGCCGGATTATGATTGGACCATAGAGGAATTCATGGATCTCGCCAAAAAGGCCACCGACAATCAGTATTCCGGCATCAACGTGGTGGACAGCGGTGACAATACGCACGATTTGCAGACCAAGCTGATGGGTGCCATGATGGATGCTCCCTACCAGATGTATGGCTATAATATGGATACCCATGAATTCGATTTCACCAGCGGTGCTTGGACAAAGGCTCAGGATTATATCGAAGAACTGCGCAGCGTTCCCGGTCTGGTTTCTGACGAACTGAAGGAGTGGGGAAAGCGTAACCAGGGTATCGCAGATGCTTATGATAATAAGTTCGGCGGCAGCGGTGACGCCATGGTAGCCGGCAAGGTTCTGTTCGGCAACCACAACTCCTGGGAAACCTACTGGATGGTCAAGAAGTGTAATTTTGAGTGGGATATGTATCCTGTTCCTCATGCGGAAGCTGTTGAAGAAAGAATTCAGACCCATGTGGACTATGCATTTATGACACCTGCTGTTACGGAAGAAAATGCACAGGCAGCTTATGAAGTGATTAAATTCCTGAGTTACAGCAAGGAAGGCTGCCTGGCTCGTCTGGCCATTACCGATGAGGGCGTAAGAGCCAATGACTACACCGCATTCTATACCCCCGGCTCTTCCAATCCGGATGTGTTGGAGGCATATTTTAACAATGATCTGATCCCCGATGGTATGAAGTATATGTTGCAGACCATTTCCGATGATCCTGAGACGATCTTCATTGCCGATGCCAATAAGCTGATTCCCAACTTCTGGGATGATGTGGAGGATTACTTATTGCAGACGGAAGAGCAGATTGCCAACGGCGGCGAAGCACATGCATTGGCACAGGATCTGCAAAATAAGGTCAATGCTGCAACCAAGGAAACATGGGATCGATTTGAAGAAAAGCTGGTAAAGAATTTAGAGAAATTCTACGAGTCCCACCCTTACGAGAAAAAGTAATCACGAAAGTGAGAGATTGCTATGCAACTGAAACATAGCTTTGCCGGGATTCTGGCGGGCTTGGCGCTGTTGGGCTTGGCCGGATGCGGCACGAAGCAGGCCACACAAAATGCCTCCGGAAACGGAACGAACAATATTGCACTGATCGAACCGCATGCGTTTGTTTCGGATGCAAATGTGAAGTTTTTACTGCAGGACGATAGCTACACAAAGGTTTACGCCAAGAGCAAGCTGGATGAGAGCACCGGCAATATTATCGAGGTTGATCTTCAGAGTCAAAACCAGATTGTTGACGGCTTTGGTGCCAGTTTTACAGATACGGCTACATATCTGTTTGGCTTGATGTCCGAAGAAACCAGAAATGATGTTATGACCAAGCTGTTCGATGACGAAAATGGCATTGGTCTGGACATGGTGCGCAACCCCCTGGGGGCTTGTGATTTCTCCCTGGAATACTATACCTACAATGATATTCCGGAGGGAGAAACGGATTATGAACTGGAGCATTTTGATTTCTCCAGGGCTTCCGGGCAGGTGGCACTGACGAAACAGGCCATGGAGATTAACCCGGATCTTAAGCTGTTTCTGGCTCCCTGGACCGCTCCGCCGTGGATGAAAACCAAATATGATTTTAACACTGCCGAGTCAATGGCTAAGCTGCGCCGTGACTGCTACAATGTCTATGCGGACTATCTGGTCAAGTGTATTCAGGGCTACGAGCAGCAGGGCGTTCCGGTCTATGCCTTCTCCGTGCAAAACGAGCCTTTGATCGTTACAGATTGGCCCAGTATGTATTGGACATGTGACGAATTGGCTTCTTTTACCATTGACAGAATGATTCCTGCGCTGGAAGATGCGGGGCTTGAGACCAAGGTTCTCAACCTGGATCATAATTGGCAGCGCATGGAAGAAGGCGGCTGGGATTTGATGGCTGCCACTGCGAGTGCTGCAGATGGTATGGCATTCCACTGGTATGCCGGTGAACCGGAAATTATGGCGGAAGTGGCGGAGAAGTTTCCCAATGCGGACATTTATGTGACGGAAGCATCTTATGACCGACCTGCGGATATTGGCTGCATGCTGCAAGTCACCTCCATGTGTGCCCGCAGCCTGCGTTCCGGTGCGCAGGGCTATCTCATGTGGAATATGGCCATTAGCACAGTAGGTGGTCCTTCTTTGAATGGAAACACCTGGAACTCCGGGCTTGTCAGCGTGGATATGGATACCGGTGAGGTTGACTTTACCGGCGACTACTATTCCATGGCGCACTTTAGCAAGTTTATCCACCAGGGTGCCGTTGTGCTGGATTCTACCGACACCGGCATTGACAGCAATTATAAGCTGATTAACCTGGTTACCCGCAATCCCAACGGTACTATGACCGCTGTCGTCGTCAACTATACCACCAATGCAGAAACCATGAAGTTTGTGTTGGACGATCAAGTGATGGAAATGGATGTGGCAGGACGCAGCATCGTTACGCTAACTTGGGATGCAAACTAAGCAGAAAGGAGAAATCATTGTGAAATTACGCAGATTATTCGCCAGCCTTTTGGCGTTAGTATTGGTAATTGAGGCTTCTCCTTTTTATGCCTTCCATGCCAAGGCGGAAGAAAATCCCCAAACGCATAACATTATTTCTGCTCCGGATACCAACTATATCCTGCGTAGTGCTGCGGTTAAGTACTCAGAAGGCAGCGGTTTTTTAGAGCGCGGCGATACTACCGGTTTGTATGCAGACGATCCCCGGATCGATACACTGCTGACCCAAGCACCCGGAGAGTTTAATAAAGCCGGTGAAGAATGGGTTTGGATGGCTTATAAGGTAAGTGCTCCTGAGGAGAGGACCTACACCTTGGGTGTGACCACCAATAGCTGCAAGTGGGCGAATTTTAAGATCCCCATGGTGGTCAATCATCAGGTCCATACCTTGACCTTTACCGCCAAGGCACAGACCCAGACTGTGGATGTGACTTTGCCTGCCGGTGAGCATGTTGTGACGATCTTCTGGCCCATGCCCGCCAACGAATCCGAGGTGTATGTGGATGCAGACTGGAACAGCTATCTGTGGTGCAACATTGCCTCCGTGACAGTGGATCAGGCGCTGACTGCTTCCAAGCCTACTGCACAGGAAGTGGAGGCGGCGGTTGCCTCTTATAGAACCGTCACCGCTACGGACGCCAACAAGGTGCTGTGGAGCGCAGCCGTAGGCGATAATGGCAACGGCTACTTGGAGTTTAATAGCAGAGATGCGGTGAAGGCAGATCTGCCCTATATAGAATCTCTGCGAGATGATGCCATCGGTGAGTTTAATAAAACCGGTGAGGAATGGGGCTGGTTTGCCTATAAGGTGACAGCACCTGCCGACGGCACTTATACTCTGACCTTGCAGATGCAAAACTGCCGAAATGCTCCCTACCATGTGCCTCTTTATGTTAATAATGAGGTGTATACACTCTCTTACAGCGCAACGGGCAGACAGTCAGCAACGGTGGAAGTAATTCTTCCCGTGGGCGAGCATGTCGTTGTGATGTTTATGCCCATGCCCGTCAATGCCACAGGCATTACCGGGGAACTGTGGGTAGATTATCCCTGGTGCAATCCGGAAAGCATGCGCGTGGATGCACAGCTTACCGTTTCCAAGCCCTCTGCTGCTGAGGTGGAAGCTTGCTTTGCACCGGTTGCGCAGGAGGATATTGTAATCCCCGCCCCGGATACGAACTATATTCTGCGGAGTGCCGCTGTTAAGTATACAGAAGGCAGCGGTTTTTTAGAGCGTGGCGATACCACCGGCCTGTATGCAGATGATCCCCGGATCGATACACTGCTGACCCAAGCACCCGGAGAGTTTAATAAAGCCGGTGAAGAATGGGTTTGGATGGCTTATAAGGTAAGTGCTCCTGAGGAGAAGACTTACACCCTGGGTGTGACTACCAACAGCTGTAAGTGGGCTAATTTCAAAATCCCCATGGTCGTTAATGGGGAAGTATACACCCTAACCTACACCGCAAAGGCACAGACCGTAACTGCGGAAGTCAACTTACCTGCCGGTGAGCATGTGGTCACCATCTTCTGGCCCATGCCTGCAAACGAATCCGAGGTGTATGTGGATGCAGACTGGAACAGCTATCTGTGGTGCAACATTGCATCCGTGACGGTAGATTATGAATTAACAGTTGCAAAGCCTACTGAACAGGAAGTGGAAGCCTGCTTCCCGGACCCGGTGGCAGACAGCCCCCTGAAGGAGCAAAGCGTTCTGTTTGTAGGTGACAGCATTACCTATTCCCGCCACAGCTGGGCATCCAAGATTGGTACGCAGTATCATATGGATTGGACCAACGGCGGTGTCAATGGTGCCACCATCTCCAATGTAAAAAACAGGATCATCCGTTATCAGTTCATAGCCAATGGGAATAAGAATTACGATTATGTGATCATGCACGGTGGCATCAACGATGCCATGTCCGAAATTCCCATCGGTACGGTTTCCGATTCCTTCAATGTGGCAGATTTTGACAAAAATACCTATCTCGGCGGCTTGGAGACCCTGTTCTACTATGCCTATGAGAAATTCCCCGGCGCAAAGCTTGGTTATATCCTCAACTATGCAACGCCCAATTCCAAGTTCGGCGGCAAAACCGCCAATGAGGATACAAAGGAATACTATGAGGCAGCTAAGGAGGTTTGCGACAAGTGGGGTGTTCCCTATATCGACCTGTATTCCGGCAAGACTGCTGACGGCAAGTCCTATAGCTATGATATTTTACAGGTAGACAAGAATGCTGCCAATTTTATTAATAACGATGCCCAGGAGATCCATTTAAGTGATGCAGGCTATGCATTGATCTCCCCCTATATCGCACAGTGGATGGAGACGCTGACTGAGAATAGCAGTCCCATCCCTGCCGCTAACAGCGGAAAGTACATGAATGCCATCGATGAAGATAAGGTTCTTTTCGGCGGCTTTACTGCCAAGAGCGAGTATCAGGATGGCGTTGCTGTTGTCGGTCTGCAGGACAGAGTCTATACCGGTATGGCGGCTGATCAGGCAACCATCGAAATGCTGCCCTCTGCTAAGGATATGCTAGGCAATTGGGCGTTTGCCTCTATTGCGGTGGAAGCCGCGCAAGAGGGTGAGTATACCGTTCAGGTGGAGATGTCTGCCAAGGTTCCTTACCAAATGGGTATGCTGGTAGATGGCGAGGCCTACACCTTGCAGTATGTCAAGACAGAAGGTGCCTACCAGTTCATAGAGCAGGTGGTGTCTTTGACAGAAGGAACCCACTACATTACCTTTACAGCGGCCATGCCCAATAACGACAACCAGCTGGAAGGGGATGCCTGGAATCTCTATCCCTGGACAAATATTGTATCCATCATTGTGGACGAGGGTTTGCAGGTTTTGGACAAGCCCAGTCTGGAGGATGTGACCGCCAAACTGAAGGTCTATACTCCTGCATATACCCGTGTAGAAGCGGAAAACGCCGAGTATGTGCTGTACAACAACTATAATACCCCCAATGAAAGCAATGCTGCAGCATCCGGCGGTATGGTGGTAGGCGGCGCATGGAATTCCACCTATCAGCAGACCTTTGAGGAGCTGAAAACATGGCTTAATTCCAAGGGCAACGCCTATGTGGAGTATGCAATTATTGCACCGGCTGACGGTGAGTACAATATCCGCGTGGGATTCCTGGCGGGCTCTAATGATAAAACCATCGCAAAGCCCTATATTGCGGTTATTGTCAATAATACCACCTATCAGGCGCAGTTTACAAAAAACTGGAATCAGATCGATAAGGTAGGCCTTACTGTAAATCTGAAGGAGGGCTTGAATATCGTCCGTTGTACCAGCATGACCACAGAGCAGGATATTTACAAGGTCAGAGGCTGGATCAACCATGACTTCCTGGATTTAGATACGCGTCTGACACCTGTCAAGCGCAGTAGCCCCGTGAAGGTTGAGGCGGAGACCAGCAAGTATTATAACAGAATTAAGGTACAAGACGGCGCAGAAAGCGAGAATGCTTCCGGCAAGGTTTTGGGAAGTACCGATCGCAGGTATATGAATGCGCTGAAGCTGTCGCTGAATAAGATAACCAGTTCCAATTTAAGACAGGTTCCCTATTTCTCTATTACCGTTACTGCTCCACAAGACGGCTATTACCCCATCAATGTGGCTATGGCCGGTGACGGCAGATTGGCAAAAAGCACAATCGGGTTGATGCTGGATGGGAAAATGCGCACGATAACATATGTCAGAACGGATAAAACTACAAAGGGTGCTATGGTGATGACTCTGGTTTATCTGACAAAGGGCGATCATGTGCTCACCTTTACCACACCCATGCCCGCTACTGCTAACCCCAAAGCTAACTACAGTTATTTCTGGGCTAATTACGACTATGTACTACTCTATGACGGCCTATCCCTTGCCAAAAAGCAGAAGGCCCCCACCTCCGAGGCAGAGTATGTCCGTATCGAAGTGGAAGAGCATGCCATGTTCAACATGAACAAGAATATCGAAACGGCTGCCGGCGGTGCCTATTACAAAAGCGCGCAAAGTGTTGCTGAGATTTTAGAAAACGGCATTGACGGAAGCAGAACGCCCTATATCGAGCTGACAGTTCAGGCAAAAAAGGCCGGTACCTATACACTGTACATCGGTGCCAGTGCGGGTATGACGGCAGGCAATACCGTAGAGGAAGCGGATGTTCAACTGGCACTGGAGGTCAACGATGTGGTGAGTATTCAACAGGTCCATGCCACCAAAAGTACCAATTACACCATCATTCCGCTACGTGTAGAACTGGAGGAGGGCGACAACACTCTGCGGCTGTCCCACTTGACCAGAGATGCCCATCATGGCGGAACCACCTGGATTGATTTCGATTTTATCGAAATGCCTGCCTGGGTAACCGGAGAACTCACTTTTATAATGTCCGGCGATATACTGGAGGCGGAAAGCTCCAGATATGAGGGATTCGGCGAATCTCTGAGCAGTGCCTACTCCGGTGGTCGCTATTTAGGTCGGGCCAATTATGATACGGTGCAGGAAGTAGGCGTTACCTATGACAATATGGACCCTGCCAATCTGAATGGCATTCCCTATGTGACTTACCGTGTATTTGCGGAAAAGGCCGGCACTTATGCAGTGTCGGTGGGTTTTGCCGCAGGCTTGACCAACTATACAACGGAGGAGACGCAGAAGGGTGTTTCTGCCAGCTTTGTGGTGATTGTCAATGGACAGAGTAAGCAGCGGGTGTCGTTTACTCTGACCTCTCCCAGCGCAAACATGACAAGACTGGTTATGCTGGAGCTGCAGGAGGGCCAAAATGAGGTTACGGTCACCGGCACCACCTCGGAGTATGTCATTGATCGGGTTCCCAGAAAAGAGGCGACCTACCGTCTGGTATGGATTGATCAGGATTGTCTGATACTTTCCGGAAAGCTGAGCAATCTGGGGCAGGATGTGGACCCGTTTGACATTGAAGACAGTAGCTATGACTTCGGTCAGCTTGTGCCCCGGGATCCCTCCCAAACACCGGTTTCGGAAAAGTCTGAAGGAAATACCTTGGGGACTGCTATGATTTTATGGATTTTGGCAGGTATTTCCGTTGTAGCTACGGGAATTGTTGCCTTCTTTATTGGTAAAAAGCGCAAAAACAATAAAAATAACTAAAATTGCAAGAAGCGGCAAGAGGGGTGGGCCTTCGCCCATCCCCTGCCCATATTCTGTAAGGAGAAAACTATGGTGCACGCAGAAAAATGGAAAAACCCCATTGTGGAGGGACATTATGCCGACCCGGAGGCAAGATTCTACGAAGGGAAATATTGGATCTATGCAACCCATTCTACCGCATTTCCGGAGCAGAAAAATTTAAGCGCTTTTTCGTCTGTTGATTTGGTCAATTGGGAATGTCACGAGGACATCATCGATATGGTGGATTTTCCCTGGGTTTGGGGTGCAGTTTGGGCACCGACGATTATCGAAAAGAACGGAAAATACTATCTGGTTTTTGCTACTAACGATATTCATACCGACGAGGAACCGGGCGGTCTGGAGATTGCGGTTTCTGATTCCCCGGCAGGTCCTTTCAAGGGATATTTGGGACATTCTCTGGTGGGGGATATCTATCGCAATGCACAGCCCATTGATGCGCATCTTTTCAAGGATGATGACGGCACGATCTATCTTTATTACGGCGGCTGGGGTCATTGTATTGTTATGATTATGAATGAAACCATGGACGGCTTTCTGCCGCTACCCAATGGGGAACTTCGTATGGAGATTACCCCGGAGGATTATGTGGAAGGTCCATGTATGATAAAGCGGGATGGAAAATACTATTTTCTATGGTCCGCGGGTAAATGGAACAAGGGAGATTACCATGTGAATTACGGAGTTGCGGATTCTCCCTTCGGTCCTTTTGGAAAAGAAAAAGAGATTTTGAAAACAGACAATGTGATTGCCAATTCTCCCGGACATAACAGTTACCTGTATTTACCCGAGCGGGATGAATACTACATGGTGTATCACCGCCGGCCTATGCACGACAAAACGCGCGATGGCAGAGTGCTTTGCATAGATAAAATGCACTTCAATTGCCATGGGATTGAGCCGGTGGAGATGACCTGACAAAAACATGACCGTATACAGTTACAGAAAGGAGCGACAAACCATGCAAAAGGAAAGCAAATCTTATTTCAAATGGATTGCGTGGATACTCTGCGCTGTTGTTCTTTTGGGAATTTGTATTTTCATTATCGTACTCGTCAGTGACATAAATGGAGAAATTGTGCGTCCGACCCGTGAGGAGGCAGATACAGCTTACCGCAGTTGGCTCACAATCCCCAAGGAGGATACGATCGCGGTGGCACAGGTTCCTCAGGATGGGCAGAGTATTGAAATGAAGGAAGAAAAAGTGTTTGACATCTCTGTGCCGCAAGCAGGAGAATATGCCATTGCTTTGACCTATACGCTCCCGGAGGCTGCGGTTTTGGATAACACCATTACAGTTACCCAGTTGTCGGCTGAGGGAAAGATTGTCCAGTCTGTCCGTACCGAGGTGTATAGTCTGTGGCAGGATGAAACGAAGGATTATGCTCTGGACCGCTACGGCAATGAAGTGTCTCCAGCCCAGGTAACACTGGCCCAGGATGTAACAGATTATGTCCGTGTCTACTCCAGTACCGACGGAGGAGCTGCTGTTTTTCAATTTCCGGCAGGAGAGCAAAAATTAGCCGTATTGTCTAACGACAGCCCGATTGTTATTAAGGAACTCCGGGTGGTAGAACTGCCCCAGATTCCTACCTATGAAGCTTACAAAGACCAACATAGTGGCCAGGTGTATGGCGGCAAGCCCGTGATTATTGAAGGCGAGGCTTACGCCATAAAGAATGACTCCGCGATCCGCAGCAAGGCGGGCAACAGCGCAGCGGTGACACCCTATCACCCCTATTATAAATGGATGGCAACGGTGGATGGTAACTCCTGGAGAACTGTGGGTCAAAGAATGGTGTGGAATTTCACCGTGCCGGAGGATGGCTGGTATCAGTTGGTTTTCCATTATTCTCAGAATTACAAAGAGGGACAGGAAGCCAAACGCACCATAGAGATTGATGGACAGATCCCTTATGATGCGCTGCGAGAGGTGGGTTTTTCTTACACCGGTTCCAAGTATGCCTATAAGTATACTGACGGCATGGTATATCTCACCGCCGGAGCCCACACTATGGGAATGTATGTGGAAATGCCCGAGATGCAGCCGATCATTACCCAGGTTGAGAGCATTATAGATGAGCTCCAGGACATTGGTCTGAGCCTGCAACAGGTGGCAGGCAGTGATGCAGATGTGACCAGAACCTGGGAAATCGAAAAGTATATCCCCGGTGTCACGGAACGTCTGAGAAATATTCAACAGGAACTGAAAGCACTGTACAAAACTATGGAGCAACAGTATGGAGACGAGCCTGCTAGCAGTCAGAATCTGAAATTGGCAGCAGATGTGCTTGGTCAGGTGTTAAAGAAGCCGGAAAAACTTCCTACTCGTACCGAGGATATCAATGTGGGCTCCAGTTCTGCAACCAGCTATCTGGCAGAGCTGATCAATGGTTGGAAAAATCAGAGCCTGTCCGTGGAACGGGTTTACCTGGTGGGGCAGGATGATGACCTACCCAGTCCCAATGGCGATGCCTATGTGAATTTCAAAAACAGTATTAAGGAATTCTTCCACGCTCTGCTCTCCAAGGATTCGAGCTACTCCGCCACCGGCTCCGATGATAAGGTGCTGATGGTTTGGGTGAATCGCTCGGTGCAGTATGTGGAAATGATACAAACGTTGTGCGATTCCCGTTATGAGGGATATACAGATGCCAATGGAAATAAGATTAAAATTCAGTTTTCTGTGATGCCGGACGAAGGCAAGCTGCTTTTAGCCAATGCCTCCAATACCGGCCCGGATGTGGCCTTGGGAGTATCCGGTGACCGGCCCTACCAGTTGGCTCTGCGAAGCGCATTGTATCCCATGACGGAGTTTGAAGATTTTGAGGAATATGTGAACGACAAATTCCTCACGGAGGCCTTTGAGCCTTTCATCTACGACGACCAGGTCTATGCAATGCCGGAAACGCAGCAGTTCTATGTGCTTATGTACCGCACGGATATTATGGAACGGTTGAAGCTGGAGGTGCCGCAAACCTGGGAGGATGTGGCCAATATGATGCCCGCACTCCGTAGAAACGGCATGAATTTCTATATGCCCCTGTCCTCCCAAACCGGTATCAAGAGTGTGGAAAATATATCCATGTTCTTCTGGCAATATGCTGCGGCAAAGGGCGAAGACCCTGCCTACAGCTTGTACGCAGCCGATGGTATTCATACCACGGTAAACAACGAAACCAATATTGAAGCATTTGAAATTCTGACGGATTTGTACCTTCTGTACGGTCTGCAGAACAACATGCCCAGCTTCTATAACAATTTCCGCTATGGTGTGACACCGGTGGGTATTGGTAGTTTCTCCAACTATGTGCAGCTTCTGTATGCTGCGCCGGAGATTGCCGATGACTGGGCCATTGCTCCGGTTCCCGGCTTTATGGCGGAGGATGGTACAATTTTTAATCAGATGCCCACCGTGGGTAGCTCTGCCATTATTATGGAGGACAGCGACAATAAAGAAGCCGCCTGGGACTTTATCAAATGGTGGCTTTCCGATGAAACACAGTCGGAATTCGCGCGCACTCTGCAATCTAAGTATGGGTCCTCCTACATCTGGAATAGCGCCAATATCAATGCCTTTGATGACCTTGCGATTCCCGCCGAGGACCGGGCTGTAATATTAAAACAGTGGGAAAGTGCCATGAACATTCGCCATACCCCGGCCTCCTACATGCTCGAGCGCTCCCTCAGCGACGCCTGGTACGATGTGGTCAATGAGCATATTCCCGTACGCAGAGCCTTAAATACGGCGGCGGTCGATACCCAGCGGGAGTTGAACATTAAGCTGCAGGAATTTGACTATCTAGATAAATCCGGAGCAATACTTCAGGAGTACAGCATGAAGTCCCTGGAAGAAATTCTGGCATTGCAAAAAAACAACCAGAGAAAGGAAGGAAATGAATGAGCGCAAAAAAGCTGACCTTACTGGCGCAAAAGCGAAAAAAAACCGGTAATTTCTTAACAGAATACTCTCACTGGATTTTGCTGTTTCCTTTCCTGAGCCTGTTTCTGGCACTGATTGTGCTTCCCATCCTCTGCGCCATCGGTCTTTCTTTTACGGACTACAACGGCATGGAAACCCCGGATTATACTTTCCTGGACAATTATATCCGTCTGTTTTCCCAGGATTCGGTGTTTATGCAGAAGATTCTGCCCAATACCATCATTTATGCGGTGTTGGTAGGTCCCGGCGGCTTTATCCTTGCCTTTTTCATGGCTTGGCTTTTGTCCCAGCTGAATAAGGTACCCCGTACGATCCTGGCAGTGATTTTGTATCTGCCCTCCATGACTGTGGGTGTTACTGTGTCCACCGTCTGGGCAGTTATTTTCAGCGGCGACCGAACCGGCTACTTAAACAGTATATTGCTGCAGCTGAATCTGATTCAGTCACCGATTACCTGGCTACAGGATGAAAGCACCCTAATGCCCATTATGATTATCGTCGCCCTATGGTCCAGTATGGGCATCGGCTTTTTGTCCATCCTGTCCGGCATTTTGAATGTAAATAAGGAGCTTTATGAGGCGGCACGCCTTGATGGAGTGAAAAACCGAGTTCAGGAGGCTTTGTATATCACAATTCCCTCCATTCGCCCGCAGCTTCTGTTTGGCGCTGTTATGGCAGTTGTCAATGCCTTCAATTCTGCAGGTTTGGGCGTTCAACTTTCCGGTTCCAACCCCACACCGAAATACGCAGGCTCTGTGATTGTGAACCACATTGACGACTACGGCTTTATCCGTTATGAAATGGGCTATGCGGCGGCACTGTCTGTGGTGCTTCTGCTGATTATCGCCCTGGCAAGTAAGTTTGCCCACAGGCTGTTTGGTGAGAAATAAGAGAAAGGAGGAAACAGAATCATGTCTTTGAAGAGAAAAAAGAAACTGAAAAAATTTCGGTTTAAGCGGCCTCAGTGGCATATCTACCTGATGCTTGCGCCTATGGTACTGCTTTCCGTCCTGCCGATTATGTATATTGTCTTTACGGCATTTAAGCCTATCGGTGAATTGTTTGCATATCCGCCTAAATTCTATACCCAGCGGCCCACTATGGACAATTTCCGGAAACTGTTTGAGGCCTCGGAGGATACCATTTTCCCCCTGTCCATGTATCTGTTCAACAGCATCGTTTCCACCCTGGCGGTGGTGCTCATCGGCATGATTATTGCGGTGCTGGCAGCCTATGCCCTTTCCAAAAAACGCTTCCGTGGTCGCAAGTTTGTTTTCAAAATGAACACCCTTTCCATGATGTTCGTTGCCACGGCGGTGAGCATCCCCCGGTATCTGGTTATCAAGGAAATGGGACTGATTGATAGCTTTTGGGCCAATATCATTCCTATGCTGGCAACGCCTGTGGGTGTGTTTCTGCTAAAACAGTTTGTGGATCAGCTTCCGGATGCGGTGATCGAGGCAGCCAGAATTGATGGTGCCAACGATTATCAGATCATTTGGCGGATCGTGGTTCCTCTGGTGAAGCCGGCTATGGCTACGGTGGCAATTCTGCTGTTTCAGAATGCCTGGAACAGTATGGAGGCCTCCAAAATGTTTATTAACTCAGAATCTCTGAAAACCTTTGCCTTCTATATGAACACCCTTTCCAATACCGGAAATGGTGTTGCAGGCGTGGGCATCTCGGCAGCAGCTTCGCTGCTTATGTTCCTGCCCAACGTGGTGCTGTTCATTCTGATGCAGTCCAAGGTGATGAATACCATGACACATTCCGGCATGAAATAACTGAGGAGGAGAATCAGTATGAAAAAGTGTAAACTTGCACTTGTGCTTTTGCTTGCAGTTTCCTTCATCGCAGCAACTCCTCTGTCGGTATTCGCAGAAAGTGCCGCTACATATACATACACCCCCAGTGTGGATGGCGGCTGGATGCGCACGCAGGATGCGTACCAGGTCACTGAGGTAATTCTGCAGGAGCTGTCGTTGACTCGCCCTCAGGACATGCTGGTAAGTGACGGCATTTTATATATTGCCGATAGCGGTAACGGAAGAATCATCCTTTATGAGTTGGCTACCAAGACAGTGACGGAATGGGGCGTGGGGGAACTGGAGTCCCCGGTGGGATTGTTCCTGACAGAAGAAAAACAGCTCTATGTTGCGGATAATGTGGCAGGCGCAGTGGTGCTTTTTAACGAAAACGGTGAGGTGACCCAACGCCTGGGGCGGCCTACCACGCTGACTTTTGGCTCCGATGCCACCTACCGTCCCTCAAAACTGGTGGTCAATGCCAGCGATACCATTTATGTGGTGTCAGAGGGCTCTTATGACGGTATGGTTCAACTGGATGCCCAAGGAGATTTTTTGGGGTATTTCGGCTATAACAATAATCCCTTGACATTCTGGGATTATATCGCAGAGTACTTTTTTACCGATGAGATGAAGGCACAGCTAACCAACCGGGTTCCTTATTCCTTTAAGAATGCGGCGATCGACGAAAAGGGTATGATTTACACTGTCACCCAGGCTGCAGAGGGCAATGCCCTGAAAAAGCACGATGTGGCAGGACACAATCTGCTGGGCAGCAGTATGGTTGACGAGCCGAATTTTGTGGATGTGTGCATTGGTCCGGGACAGCGGATTTATACCGCCACAGGCACAGGTCTGCTGTTTGAATACGATGCCAACGGAGAAGTTCTCTTTGCTTTTGGCGGACGAGCCATCGCAGAGGAGAGAAACGGCGTGTTCACCACGGTATCTGCCATCACTTGTGATGAGGCTGGCCGGTTGTATGTTCTGGACGCAGAGCGGGGCCTGGTGCATATTCTGAAAGCTACCGATTATGCCCGGAATTACCACACAGCTATCGATTTGTATGATTCCGGTGATTATGCGGGCAGTGCTTTGCTGTGGCAGCATATTAAGGCCGTGGGTGGCACCAGCTACTATGCGGAAAATTACCTGGCCCAATGTCTGTATGAATTGGGTGACTACGATGGAGCTGCTGCCCACTACCGGCAGGCAGGCAACATCGGAGGATACTCCGATGCCTACTGGCAGATACGCAACAATGATATTGCAGCAATGCTGCCATATATCATGCTGGTACTTGCGGCGTGGATAGTGGTTTCGTTCCTTATTAAGCGCTTCTATGTTCCCAAAAACCGGATCAAAAAACCCAATATCCTCACAGAAGATATTCGTATACTGTTTCGGGTGTTACGGCATCCCATTGATACCTTTTACGATATCCGGTGTGAAAACAAAGGGCATATCATCACAGCTTCCGCCTTATATGTGGTGGAATATGCGCTGTTTATCGCATATTTTCTAGGTTCCGGCTTTGTTCTGATCGGCAATTCTGCACAGTCGGCATCCATTGTGTTCTATAGCTGTATGTTCTGGGCACCGGTTATGCTGTTTGTCATCAGTAATTACCTGGTGTGTGAGGTCGGGGAAGGCAAAGCCCGTTTCCGGGATGTGTATATCTCCACCGCCTATGTTCTGGCACCTTTTGTGGTGATAATTCCCTTTGTAATTTTGATTTCCCATATTGTCACGGTCAATGAGCTGGCACTTTTGCAGCTTTGCCTGGTGGCCATGCTTGGCTGGATGTTTGCGAATCTACTGATTGCCACAAAAGAAATCCATATGTTTGAAATGAGAGAAACCATTAGGCACCTGCTTATCACCGTATTTTTGATGGCGGTGATCGTGCTGACACTTTCTCTGATCTATATGCTGTGTAACGAACTGGTAAATATCATAATTTCGGTGGCAAAGGAGGTGCACTACCGTGTCGTATTGTCTTAAAAGAATTATGGTCTTGGCCATGGCTTGCCTAATGCTGCTGACTGCAGGATGCTTCACTATTGTAGAGGATGATTATGTGGTCAAAGAGGCGCTTTTAGGCAATGTGGAGGTGGAGCAGCTGTCCTCCAACCGCTTTACACAGTTGGAACCGGAGAGCACAAAGCCCCTGCCGGAGTACACCCTGGAGGGATATACCCAGGTGGCAGAGAATGAATATCTGGCACTCTATGTAAAAGAGGATATTTCCAGTATCCGTGTGTTGAACAAAAAGAGCGGATTTGTTTGGGGCGCCTTGGAGAATGAGGACCCGGAGAATCTGAATCAAACATGGGCATCCTTCGCCCAATCCGTTGTTAGCATTGCCTATATGGATGCCACAGGCACCATCAAACAGATTGGTGCGGGACATAAAGATACGGAATGTGACTACCAATACTTTGACAACGGCTTTACCTGTGAAGTGTATTTTGGCAGAAAAGTGGATATTAGCCTGGAAGTAAAGGTTACTCTGGAAGAGGATCATATTGTATTTTCCTTAGATGACAGCAGTATCCAGGAAACCGGCGAAAACTATCTGGCCTCTGTCTACTTTATGCCCTTCCTGGGTAGCACGCAGGAGAATCAGACTGACGGTTATTTATTTGTTCCCGACGGCAGCGGTGCGCTGATCCGTTATCAAAAGGCAGCAAAATACCTGAAATCCTACTCCGAGCGGGTGTATGGCATAGATTATGCCATCGATACACTGAACGAATTGAATGACCTGGACAGTAATCGTCCCATAGAGTTTCTGAAATCGGAAAACACAGTGACTATGCCGGTGTACGGTCTGACGCTGGGCGTAAACCGAGAGGCGATTCTCGGTCGGATTACGGGTGGAGATTCCTATAGCTTTATCAATGCTTCTCCGGCGGGTCTGACGATTTGTTATAACTGGGTCAGTGCCTCCTTCCTGTACCGACAGGTCTACTCCCAGCCCATTTCTAAAAACGGTGCGGGTGTACCGGTGGTGCAAAAAAATCCCAATTCCTTTGATCCTTCCCTGGAAATCTATTTCCTGACCGGAGAAGATGCCAACTATAGCGGTATGGCAAGACAGTATGCAGATATCCTGGTAGAAGAGGGAGTGCTGCAAAATAATCTGTTGACAAACGCACCCCGGGTGGCATTGGATTTTGTGGCAGCGGATATTGAGGAGGGGATGCTGTTTGACAGCACTAAGGAGATTTCCAGCCGAAGCTACATTACAGATGCTATGACACGGCTGGAAGATGCCGGTATGGAAAACATGGCTCTTACCATCAAGGGCTGGCAAGAAGGTGGCTTGAGCGGTCATACGAAATCCGAAGTGTATAAGGATACGCAGATAGGAAGCTTCAAATCCATGGAGAAGCTGCAAAAGCTTCTGGAGAAAAGCAACAGTACGCTGTTGCTTTACAGCGATCCCCTTCGGGGAACAGAGGCTCAGGTTAACAGCAGGCAGGATGTGGGAATTACATTGTCCCAAAGCCCTATCAAAGAGGAATCGTTGGTCGAAGATGCTTTTCTGAAGGATGTTTGGTACTTAAAGCCTAAGCTGGCTATGCAATACCTGCAAAAACAGGCGCAAGCCGTGCAGAAATATGGCTTGGGAATGGCTATTGACGGCGGCAATTTGCTGTACGGAGAATATTTGGTGAATGGGTTTATGTCCAGAGAGGACATAAAGAATCACCTGGCTGCAAGCTATCAGAGTGTGGCCGGTGACGGTGGTCTGACCCTGTTTAACCCCAATGAATACCTGCTCAAATATACCAGCGTATATCGCAATACGCCCGTATCCGGCAGTCAAGATCTGTATGAAACGGATTCTGTGCCGTTCCTACAGTTGGTGCTTTCAGGAAAAATGACCATGATCGCACCCTATGCAAACCACGGCTTCTATTCCAAAATCGACCTGCTGAAGTGCATTGAGTACAATGTATATCCGTCTTATCTTTTGACACAGGCCGATAATCTGGAATTGGCAAAGACCACATTGGCAGACGAAAGTTCTACCAAGTTTACAAACTGGGAAGCCACAATTCAAGCGTCCTATCAGTATGTGACGGCTGTGCTGAAGTATGTGGAAGGACAACGGATGCTGAAGCATACACGGATTAGTGCAACCGTCAGTGCCGTTACCTATGAGAATGGAACGATATATATCAATTATGGTGCAGAGGATGCTGTTCTGGAGGATACAACTGTGATTCCGTCGGAAAACGCAAGGTTTGTGCCCACAGTCAAGTAAGGAGGTGCCGCAATGAAAAACAAAAAACTTTCATTAAGAGCCCAGGAAGCTTGGTTGGGCGGTGCCTTTATGTCTCCGTGGTTGGTCGGTGTTTTGGTCTTTACACTATTCCCTCTGGGGTATTCCATTTGGCTGAGTTTCTGCCAGGTGGAATTCAGTGTGGAAGGTATTCTGACTTCCTTTGTGGGTACTCGTTGGTATAAGGAGGCACTGACTGCAGATACCAATTTTGTAAAGAGTATGGCAAGCACATTCAAGTCCATCGCCTTCTCTACACCGATGGTTTTGGTGTTTTCTGTGGTTCTGGGACTGCTATTAAACAGACCCCTGAGAGGACGAGCATTTTTTCGGGCATTGTATTTCTTCCCGGTTATTATCATCAGCGGCCCGGTTGTGTCTAAGTTGATGAGCAATGATGCGTTTGCCATTATCTATCCGGAACAGTTTTCTGTGTACCAGGTGTTACAGGGCTTGCCGAGCTTGATTTCGGTTCCACTTTGTTATATATTTGACAACATCGTGATCATCCTTTGGTACTCCGGTGTGCAGACGCTGATCATTTTGGCAGGATTGCAGAAAATCGGCGATCCTATTTATGAGGCTGCATCCATCGATGGTGCTTCTGCCTGGCAAAAGTTCTGGAAGATCACCCTGCCTCATCTGCGGCCCATGATTCTGCTGTCGGGGGCATATACCGTGGTAGATCTGGCTGGCAAATCCACAACGGAAATGCATACGCTGATTGATAAGAATATGATGAATATTGAAAAGCCCTATGCTTATTCCGCAGCACTCTCCTGGCTATATACCATTGGTGTATTGCTGGTTTTGGGAATTCTGTTTTTAATTTTGAAGGAGAGGAGGCAACCAAAGCATGGGTAAATTAAAAAAGAACAAAGAAGGTCTTAAGCGGTGTGCTGCCAGTGCCGGTGCAAATGCTTTAACATACTTTCTGCTGATTTGTATTGGTCTGGTGTTTTTATATCCGCTGCTGTACATGGTTGTCACCTCTCTGATGAGCACAGAGGATCTGATTAATCCAACCATTTCCTGGATTCCTACCAAGGTGGATATTTCCAATTTCAAGGAAGCCTGGTCGGTGATGGATTACCCTGCCAGCTTCACTACCAGCGTGATATTTTCGGTGGTGTGCGCAGTGTTGCAGACAGTGTCCTGCGCTTTGATGGGTTATGCATTGGCACGGTTCCGTGTACCCCTAAAGAAGCTGTGGATGGCACTGTTGCTCCTTTTCTTCATTATCCCATCGGATGTGATCACAATTCCCAGATATATTCTGTTTACGCAGTTAGAACTTGTGGGTTCTCCGTTTGCAATGATTCTTCCCGCAGCGTTGGGACAAGGCTTAAAGAGTTCCATTTTTGTGCTTATCTTTATGCAGGCGTTCAAAACTATACCAAAATCCTATGATGAGGCGGCACAGTTGGACGGAGCAGGTCGTCTGAAGGTGTTCTTTTCAGTGGCACTACCTATGGCTATTCCCTCTATCGTGCTTTGCCTGCTGTTTTCAATCGTGTGGTATTGGAACGAAACTGCTCAGGTTGCGCTGCTGGTAGGTGGCGATTTTCATACACTTCCCTTGCAGCTGGACTCCTTTAACTCCCTGTTCAACGCATCTTTCTCTACCGCCTTTGGCGATACTACAAACCGTCTGAACGAGCGCTATCAGTTTGCCGCTACCCTGTTGACCATTATCCCCTTGGTAGCATTCTATCTGGTTATGCAAAAGCAGTTCGTAAAGGGAATTGAATCCTCGGGCATTACGGGTGAGTAATACCGGAAAGGAACAGGACATGAATAATACAATAAAGCTGGAAAACAAAGGGCACACTCAGGTCATTGCCCATCGTGGTTTGTGCGGCCTGGAACCGGAAAATACCCATGCGGCATATATAGCCGCCGGCAACCGTAGCTTTTACGGAATCGAAGCGGATGTGCACAAAACAGCCGATGGTAAATATGTGATGATGCATGATGCCAACACTCTGCGCATGTCCGGAGATGATATGGAGATTGCAAAGGCTACCTACGAAACTCTGCGCAACCTGCGCTTAAAGCAAAAGGACGGCAAGCGGGGCAGAACGGATCTGCGGATTCCCTCGATGGAAGAGTACCTGGAGATCTGCATGTGCTACGGCAAAAAAGCTATTCTGGAGCTGAAGGACGATTTTACGGCAGAGGATGTGGACGAAATCTGCTGTGCAGTGGAAGAACGCGGATACATGGAGCATACCGTGTTCATATCCTTTAAGCGCAATAATCTTCTGTTGTTAAAGCAGCGAAATCCGGAGCAGCCGGCTCAGTATTTGGTGGAACAGCCTATTACCGATGAACTGATTCAGGAAATGGCAAACCACAAAATGGGCATTGATGCCCGTCAGGATCTGTTTACAGCAGAAATTATGGAAAAATGCCGCCAAAAGGGTGTTGCTACCAACGCATGGACGGTGAATAATCCGGATATGGCCAGAAAGCTCATGGATTGGGGAATTGATTATATTACAACAAACATTTTGGAATAACACAACAGGAAGGGGTTACATACAACATGGGACCCCTTCCGGCAAAAAAGCTGGTGAAGATATGGTGCGATTTTTAGTTTTTGCGGATCTGCATTATAAAAAAGAAATGTACGCAGTCAAGCTGCAGCACCTGCAGCAAATCATGGAGCGAGCCAAGGCAGACAAGGTGGATTTTGTGCTACATGCCGGGGATTTTTCCAATGACTATCATGGTTCTCCGGAGCTTGTCAAAGAATATCTTAACAATGAATACAATCTTTCTGTTTATGGAGTCTATGGTAACCATGAACTGGAGAGTAAACATAATAGCATGGAATTGGTTACACCGCTGTTGACCAACGATACTCAGGTGACATGGGGTACAGCGGACGGTAAGATAGGGGACGGAAGTATCGGTTACTACTTTTTTTTCAAAAACGGCTACCGGTTTATCTGTCTGGACACGAATTATTCCTACAACGAAAGCACCGGGCAATGGGAGCATAACCGTACAGCCAGCTGGGGTGCTCCCGGGGAAAATCAATATCCGGATAGCCTGGGAACGGTACAGCTAAACTGGCTGGAAGATGTGCTGATGGATGCCGCAAAGCAGAAGATACCCTGTATTTTAGTCAGCCATGTCGGCTTCGCGGAGCACTGGCGGCATTCACCGGATACCAACCGGGTGCAGGCACTGATTCGACGGGCGAATAAGAAGATGCCTGGCACAGTTGTAATGTGCATCAACGGACACTATCACACCAATCACCTCTTAATGCAGGAAAATGTGCTGTATTTCGATGTGAATGCGGCAATTAATGGGTCCTGGGTGCCCAAGAAAGAGCATCATTATTCCGAAGCACATACCTTTGTGCAGGATCATTTTGACGCAGAGGGAAATCTGCAGCAGACCCAAACAGTTCCATTGACTGCCTTGTGGCAGTCTGTCAATACCCATTATTTTGCGGATCCTCTGAGTGCTGTAGTGACAATCACCGAGGACGGAAAAATTACGGTTGCCGGTTGCCAAACAAAATGGTGTTACGGTGTGGAGCCGGTAGAACCTCTACCGGGTATCATGCCGTGGATATCAGATGGATATTTTGAGGTGAATCCATGATAAAATCCTATGCTGTCAATCATTATCAGAAGATGCTCCGGCAGCCGGAAGGGCAGCTGAAGCATCCGTATATCGTGCCGGGAAGCGTGTATGCCAACCAGTTATGGGACTGGGATTGTTGGCTGACCAATGTGGCCTTGCGGCAGTTTGTGCAAGAGGAGATAAAGCCCTATGAGCGTGGAAGCGTCATCAATTTTCTGGAGCATATCGATGAACAGGGAAGAATCCCCTTGCAAATCACACCCACATCCATTCTTCCGGGAGCCCTGCGGAATCCGGAGCGAAAGAGTAATATGCACAAGCCCTGCCTTGCGCAGCATGGGGCATTTCTGATTCAAAACGATCAAGGGGATGCGGAGTGGCTCCGTGACTATTTTCCGGACCTGCTAAAATTTGTGGATTGCTACCGGACCAACTTCCGCCATGAAAACGGCCTGTATTTCTGGCATGACGATGCGGCCATCGGGGTGGACAATGACCCGTCCACGTTTTACCGGCCTGCAGACAGCTCCGGCTCTATCTATCTGAACTGCATGATGTATAAGGAGTTGGAAGCGGTTTGCTATATTGGCAAGCAGCTGGGCGTGGATATTTCAGAATACGAAGCCGAAAAAGAGCATTTGAGAAAGAGTGTACAGACCCATTGCTATGATGAAAAGGATGGGATGTATTACAGCGTGGATTTGAATTTGCTGCCCATCACAGGTAATTTTCATCAGGGCGCTCCCAGACATTGGGATTGTCTGATTCAGCGAATCGGCTGCTGGTCGGGCTTTTTGGCCATGTGGAGCGGAATTGCCACTCAGGAGCAGGCGCAACGAATGGTGGAAGAGAACCTGCTGGATGAAAAGGCATATTGGGCGCCCTACGGTGTCAGAACCTTGTCAAAATATGAGAAAATGTATGCGGTAAAGCCCTCGGGAAATCCCTCTTGCTGGTTGGGTCCCATTTGGGGTGTTTCCAATTATCTGGTGTTTCGGGGTCTGGTGAAATATGGGTTTATCCGTGAGGCAACGGTGTTGGCAGAAAAGACGATGTACCTACTGGAAAAGGATTTGGTGTCCAGCGGAGAGCTGCATGAATACTATGATCCGGAGAGCGGAGCGCCTATCATCAATCCGGGTTTTCAGAATTGGAATTTGTTAAGTATAAATATGGGTGCATGGTTAAACCATGAGAAAGTAGTGGAAGAGTTTTCATATGAGTGAAGCGTTTATTGATGCTTGCCGCAGAGCCGGCAGCGAGGGTATTGTTTTATTAAAGAATGATCGGAATACTCTTCCTTTGCCAAAAGGAACGAAAGTGTCCGTGTTTGGTAGAATTCAGTCCAATTATATCAAAAGCGGTACTGGCTCCGGAGGCTTGGTCAATGTCAGCTATGTGGTCAACATTCCGGAGGGACTGGCTGCGGCAGGCTTAAAGCTGAATGAACAGCTGCTGGAAATTTATCGTCTTTGGGAGCAGGAGAATCCCTTTGACGTAGGTGGCGGCTGGGCAAAAGAGCCCTGGGCGCAGGTGGAAATGCCCCTTTCTGACGAGGTGGTCCAGGAGGCGGCAAGGGTAAACGATGCGGCTATTGTGATCATTGGCAGAACCGCAGGTGAGGAAAAGGATAATTCCAATGTGGAAGAAAGCTACCTTTTGTCACAAACGGAGCGAGAAATGCTGAGGCATGTTACTACTCATTTTGAAAAGGTTATCGTAATCTTAAATGTGGGTAACATCATCGATATGAAATGGGTGGCAGAGTATGATCCTTCCGCAGTGCTGTATGTTTGGCAGGGCGGACAGGAGGGCGGAAACGCCGTTGCTGATGTACTCACCGGCAAGGTAAGCCCCTCCGGCAAGCTGACAGATACCATTGCCCAGAATGTAGAGGACTATCCCTCCCATCCCTATTTCGGGAATCGGGATAAAAACTGCTACACAGAAGATATTTATGTGGGCTACCGCTATTTCTGTACCTTTGCCCGGGATAAGGTGCTGTATCCCTTTGGATTTGGTATGTCCTATACCACCTTTGCTTACACCAATTGTACGGTGGAGAGAAACGAAGATGTAGTGACAACCGCTTTGACAGTCACCAACACCGGCACGTATCCTGGTAAAGAGGTGGTGCAGGTCTATTTGCAAGCACCTCAAGGAAAGCTTGGTAAGCCGGAACGGGTTCTTACTGCCTTTGCAAAGACAAAAGAATTAAATCCCGGTGAAACCCAAAATATTACTATGACATTTTCTTTGTCAGAGTTTGCTTCCTTTGATGACTTGAATGAAACCGGGCATGGTGGATGTTTTGTATTGGAGCAGGGCGAATATGGTGTATGCATCAGCACCGATGCCATGCACGATGTCTACCGCGGCGAATTTGCGCTGCATGAGGACATTGTGATATGCCACTGCGTAGAGGCCATGTGGCCGGTGGAGGATTTTGAGAAAATGAAGCCTCTGCCCCGGGAAGGCCAATACGAAGTGTCCTACCAAAAGGTTGTGGGGCGACCCAACGATCTGCGGAGCAAGATCGATGCCGGTGTACCTGCGGAAATTCCATATACCGGTGACAAAGGTATCAAACTGGTGGATGTGCGTGACGGTAAAGCCACCATGGAAGCTTTCATCGCTCAGTTTTCCGATGAAGATCTGGCGGTCATTGCTTTTGGTGAGGGTATGAATAGCCCAAAGGTAACCGGCGGCACAGGATGTGCCTTTGGTGGGCTGTCGGCGAGCCTGCTGAAAAAAGGCGTTCCCATTGCCTGCGGTACGGACGGCCCTTCCGGCCTGCGTATGGACTGCGGCGCCAAGGGTACCTCTATGCCCAATGGAACGATGCTGGGCTGTACATGGAATGAAGCATTGCTGGAAGAACTGTTTACCTGCGAAGGTAAAGAGATGAACGAGCATAATATCGATGTGCTTTTGGGACCTGGTATGAATATCCACCGGCATCCACTTTGCGGTAGGAATTTTGAATATTTGTCCGAAGACCCTTTGATTTCTGGCAGATTGGCCTATGCCATGTGCAAGGGTATGGCAAATGCCGGTGCCAGCGGTACGATCAAGCATCTTTGTGCCAACAACCAGGAAACCAATCGCCACAATCTGAATTCGGTGGTATCCCAGAGGGCACTGCGTGAAATATATCTGAAGCCCTTTGAAATTGCCCTGAAAATGGGGGACGCCTGCAAAGCAGTGATGACCTCCTATAATCCGGTGAATGGAACCTGGACGGCAGGCCACTATGATTTGACTACCACAATTTTGCGGGAGGAATGGGGCTACAGAGGCTTCGTGATGTCCGACTGGTGGTGCCGCACGAAATTGGAGGAATTTGATCGCTATCATGGCAAGATCAATCAGGGAGAGCGAGATTATATTCCCTGCGTAGAGGCGCAAAACGATATCTACATGTGCTGCAAAAACAGTGCTGACTTCAAAAATTTAAATGTTTATGATGCCCTGGTATCCGGGACTTTGGCAAGAGGCTTTGCACAGCGTAATGCCATGAATATATGCTGCTTTTTGATGCATTCTACCGCAATGGAGCGTTTTCTTGCTATGCGCGAAGAAGGCATCCGGGCAATGCTTGGCAAAATAGAAAAAGGGGAGCTACTGTTTGAAAGCATGGACTTGTCTTTGGAGCAGGAAGTGATCTATACCTGCGACCAGGCGGGCGTGTATGTTTTCTGCGCGGATATTGTGTCCACCGGCTCAGTACTTTCTCAAAACACAGCCATTTTCTACGCCAATGGTGAATATCTGACATCTTTTACTGTGGCAGGCTCCAATGGTCAGGTGATAGAAAATGCAAAAGAGGTCCGATTGACGGCCGGAGA
This sequence comes from Faecousia sp., assembly GCA_045577035.1. GTDB lineage: Bacteria > Bacillota > Clostridia > Oscillospirales > Oscillospiraceae > Faecousia. Next base: position 28,783 of record JAZNHQ010000179.1, read on the forward strand.
AAACCGTCTTACAGTAAAGTGTCCTCCTGGCGCATTATCTGTAGCCAGAATTTGTGTGTACAAACGGGAGGATGAGCAGGAGGTCGGTTGCATCGAGGATTTATGAGAACCCTCAAAAAACCAGTGAAAACCGAGAAGCTACTGCATCCCCGGCGGCGTTTCAGAGCATCAGCGTTTGAATGGCACCTGGAATTTTGCCTATTTTGACAAAGATATTGATGTGCCGGAGAGAATTGAACATTGGGACACCATCGAAGTTCCTGCCTGCTGGCAGATTCTGGACTATAAAATGTCGGGCATTGGCTCCCACTCCTGCGGACCTGCGGTGGCCCGAAAATACCGCCTGGAGGAGAAGGAGATACACTTTTGCTTCTCTATGAGCATTGCGAACTGAAATAACGAAAGGAAGAAATTATGCAGTACCGTTTTTTGCGTTTCCCCGGTGGTAAAGCGAAGGCTGTCACTTTCAGCTATGATGATGGCTGCCGCCATGATATTCGCCTGGCTAGGACATTAACCGAACATGAAATTTGCTGTACTTTTAATATTAACAGCGGACTCTTCGGTAAGGATGACCGAGACTGGCATTTAACTGCCGAGGAAATTCGGGAATATATCGCCAATCCGGGACATGAGATCGCAATTCACGGAAAGGTGCATATGGCCCCTGGGCTGAGCCGCCCCATTGATGGTATTCAGGACATGCTGAATTGCCGTTTAGAATTGGAAAAAACCTTCGGTAGAATCATTCGTGGTATGGCTTATCCCGACAGCGGCATTACCAATCTGCAAAACGAGGCCAGCTACGACAATATCCGCCGCTATTTGCAGGATTTGGGTATTGTCTACGCCAGAACCTTGGGTGGCGACAACGATCAATTCCGGCTGCCCGCTGACTGGATGGCTTGGATGCCTACGGCCCACCATGGAAATAGCCGGGTGATGGAGTATGCTGAAAAATTTCTTTCCATTGATCCGGATGCGCAGAAGCTGTATTATGCACAGCGGTATCCCAGACTATTCTATTTGTGGGGACACAGTTTTGAATTTGAAAACAACAACCAGTGGGAACTGTTGGATCAAATCTGTGAAAAACTGGGCGGTCATGAGGATGTATGGTACGCTACGAACATGGAAATTTACGAATATGTGCAGGCATACAACGCCTTGGTGTTTAGTGCAGATGGGAAAATGGTATACAATCCCACATTGAAGACCATATGGTTTCGTACGGATAAAAAGGTGTATTCTGTTGAGCCTGGACAGACTATGCCCGTGGAATAAACAGGGAAATCGGCTTACATTAAAATATGTGTCGGACTGCTTTGCAGCGACTTATATATTTTCGAACAAAACAAATATAATTTCAGGAGGAACCCAAAATGAAAAAAGCATTATCTTTGATCTTGGTTCTGGCAATGGTTTTGGCAATGGCACCTGCTGTATTTGCCGCCAATGACTGGGAGGGCGAGATCGACACCCTGGGCGTGGCAATTGTGAACGGCAATTATTACGATACCGTGCAAGCTGCTGTGGATGCTGCAGACGGCAATGTTGTCACTTTGCTGGCAGACTCTGAGGAAGCTGTTACTGCCACAGATCTGTATCTGGATCTGAACGGCCACAGCCTGAGTAGTATCACCGTTTCCGGCACTCTGTACGGCATGGACTCTGCCACCGACGAGTATGTCGCCAGCGGTGCCAAGATCGGTACGGTGAACGGCACCTATGCTGCTCACTATCAGGATGCAAGTGCTAAGCGTTATCTGGCAATCGCAGAAGTCGATGGCGTATCCTTCCACCGCTTCTACATGGGCATCACCAAGCTGAGCCTGGCTCCCGCTGTTACCGGCTTTGGCTACAAGGCTGAGTTCTGCGGTGATGAAGCTGTACAGGCACAAATTTCAAACATCGGCTACAAGCTGTGGCTGGGTGAAAACACTCCCATCAGCCGCACTGCAGATTTTAAGGGGCTGTTAACCCTGCGTTTGAAGAACTATGATGTGGATAACTATGGCGAAACCGATGTGAATGCCTGCGTATTTATCACGCTGAATGACGGCACTGTAATCCCCAGCGCAACCTATGCTTACAGCATGCGTGATATGGTAGAAGCTGTGAACGAAAGCTTTGCCGACTACAAAGTGGAACAGCAGCAGGCCGTGTATACTATGTGCGAAAAGTACGAGACCATGGCTTCCTGGAGCATCGCCAACATTCTGGCTTGGAAAGGCTAAGAAACACGATCTGATGCAATGCTAAATGATGGTAGACACTAAAAAATCATAATTACACAAAGCCCAGTTCGGTCTTGTACTGAACTGGGCTTTTGTAATCCAGGACGGTAGTTGGTCTGGGTTGATTGAAAAAATAAACATCCTGATAAGGTGATGGCTTAAAACCATCCAAGAGGTCAGGGATTTTGGCTTAACAAAACGAGAAAATTTGGACGTAATGGACGCAATAGACGTATTGGACAAAGAAAAAGGCAGGCGAAAAACATGAAATTCTGCTGGATTCTGCTGGTAGTGCTTCGAGATCAATTTTAGATGCTTCGCAGCAAGATTTTAATAACGACGATTTTGTAGGTGCAAATATGATTTTATAAACAAAAAAGTTTCGAAAACGGTGATTTTCCGGAACTGAGTTTGGTGGAGATAAGCGGGATCGAATCGCTGACCTCTTGAATGCCATGGCATCGATAGGTGGACGGAATGAATACATATGGATAAAGTGGACTAAATAGCACCAAAATCACGAATAAAAATACATTATGTGTCAGTTGGTATACAGTGTTTCGTCGTAATTCAAGATTTATTCAAGATGAAAGTGTATCGCGTATCGGGGGTGTAT
>JAZNHQ010000180.1:0-9690 GCA_045577035.1 Faecousia sp.
CAATCTGGGCCTGGTGCTCATCGACTATCTGCAGTTGATGACCTCCGCCGGTAAGGGCCAGACCTCCAACAACGCCAACCGTGTGCAGGTGGTCAGCGACATCTCCCGTGCTCTGAAGATCATGGCCAAGGAACTGAACGTTCCCGTCATCTGCCTGAGTCAGCTGTCCCGTGCCAACGAAAGCCGAACGGACATGCGCCCCATGCTGTCCGACCTGCGTGAATCCGGCGCCATCGAGCAGGACGCGGACGAGGTTATGTTCCTGTACCGTGACGAGTATTATAATCCGAACACAGAGGACAAGGGTGTTGCGGAGTGCATCGTATCCAAGAACCGCCACGGTGAGGTGGGTACGGTGAAGCTGCAATGGATCCCCCAGTACCAGACTTTTGCAGACCGGGAGTGGAAGCATGCTGAATAAGCTTGTGTCATTTTCCCGGCAGCACCAATTGCTGGAAAGGGGAGACCGGGTGGTCTGTGCGGTGTCCGGCGGTGCGGATTCCATGGCGCTGCTGTGGGCCATGTATCTGCTGAAAGACCAGTACGACCTAAAGCTGTCAGCTGCCCACTTCAATCACGGCCTGCGTGGTGCGGAGTCCGATGCAGATGCGGAATTCGTGCGCCAATTCTGCGAAAGATTTGAGATCCCCCTTCATTTGCAAAAGGGGCAGGTAACAGCCGGCAAAAAGGGCCTGGAGGCCGCTGCGAGAGATGCCCGCTATGCCTTTTTTGACACGCTCCCCGGCAAAATTGCCACAGCCCATACGGCTGATGACAACGCCGAAACCGTGCTCATGCATATGGTGCGGGGGACAGGGCTGAAAGGCCTGGGCGGTATTACTCCCGTCCGGGGCAGGCTGATCCGTCCCATGCTGGGTGTGACCCGGCAGCAGGTACTTGCCTTTTTGGAGGAGTACCATATTTCCTATGTAACCGATAGCAGTAACTTAGGTGACGATTTTCTGCGTAACCGCCTGCGTCATCATGTGATGCCGCTGCTGCAGCAGGAGAATCCCCGGTTTGTTTCCAATATGTCCGCCATGGCGCTGCGCCTGCGGGAGGATGAAAAGAGCCTGTGTGAGGCTGCTCAGGTCACGGATCGTGTGAGCCAGTTGCAGCGAATGAACAGTGCCCTGCGATGCCGGGCGCTGACAGCCCTTTTGCAGCGATTTGGGGTGAAAGAGCCTGGCGCAGAGCATATTGCTCTGGCAGAAAGCCTGGTATTTTCCGCCAATCCCTCTGCCAGTGCCCGTTTCCCGGGAAATATTACCCTGGGTCGCAGCTATGATATTTTGCAGCGCATAGATTCCATGGAACAGCTGGAAGAAATGGTATTGCCCTGTCCCAGCGTGGTGGAAGCAGGGGATGTACAGATCCATTGCCAGCAGGCAACCCAAAGGGAATTGACCACCGACTGTTTTACAGTCAAACCCCGGGGACAGGTGGTTGTTCGCAGCCGCAGAAGCGGTGACAGTATTCGTTTGCCCGGCGGCACCAAGAAGCTGAAGGAGCTTTTTATCGACCACAAGATCCCAGCTTCCATGCGGTGCCGGATCCCCGTGATCGCAGACGAGGAAGGCGTTTTAGGAATTTACGGCTTTGGTGCCCATCTGGACAGAGTTTCCCAGGAGGGCATTCAGATCCGTTTTATTAAGAGATAGGAGAGAGAGACTATGCACCAGGATATTCAGCAAGTACTTTACACCGAAGAGCAGATTCAGGCAAAAGTCAAGGAGCTGGCGGCCATTCTTACCAACGAGTATCGGGGCAAGAACCCTGTGTTCGTGGGTGTCATGAAGGGCGTTTTCATGTTCTTTGCTGACATGGTTAAAAATATTGACATTCCCTGTCAGATCGACTTTATGTGGCTTTCCTCCTATGCGGGAACGGAATCCACAGGCAAGCTGCAGGTCAAAGCGGATGTTTCCACCGATCTGAAGGATCGCCATGTGGTGATTCTGGAGGATATTTTTGACACCGGTCGTTCCCTGCAGTTCACCTATGAGCATCTTTTGAGCAAGGGTGCTGCTTCTGTGAAAATCTGTACATTGCTGGATAAGCCGGAGCGCCGTCTGCCGGAGGTTACTGTGAAGGCGGACTATGTGGGAATTACCATCCCCAACGAATTTGTGGTAGGTTACGGTCTGGATTACGATGAGTATTACCGGAATCTGCCCTATATCGGTATTTTGAAGCCCGAGGTTTATCAAAAGTAAGCCCTGGGCTGTTAAGGAGCGTTTTCGTGAAAAGAAGAATCAATTTAGGTACGATCCTTTATGTGGGCGTGCTGATCCTTTTGCTGTGCTGGATGCTGGGTGTGTTCGGCGGCGAGGATGACAATCTGAAGTATTCCGATGTACTGCAGCTGTTTGAAAATGAGCAGGTCTCCTCCTTTGTGGTGGATGGGGACACTATTACCTTGAAGCTGCACACTGCCTATGAAGGCAAAAAGGAGCTGACAGCTACACTGGCAGATCCGGAGGGCTTCCATGAGGAGCTGCGGCCCTTGCTGCAGACACAGACCGAAAAGGGGATTCTGAAATCCTACGATTTTATCCCGGAAGAGGGTGTCTCTCCCTACGATTATATTTTCCCCATCATCCTGGCAGGCCTGGTTCTGCTGATTATTTGGGTGATTTTGGTGGGCAGAGCCAATAAGGGCAATCCCATGGCGGATTTCGGCAGGGCAAGAGCCCAGCACGGTGCCCGTGGAAATAAGGTCACCTTTGCGGATGTGGCCGGTATGGACGAGGAAAAGGAAGAGCTGCGCGAGGTGGTGGATTTCCTGCAGAATCCGGAAAAATACACCAAGATCGGCGCCAAGATCCCCCACGGTATTCTCATGGCGGGCCCTCCCGGTACCGGTAAGACCTTGCTTGCCAAGGCTGTGGCAGGGGAGGCCGGTGTGCAGTTTCTGTCCATTTCCGGCTCCGATTTTATGGAGATGTATGTGGGCGTTGGCGCCAGCCGTGTCCGTGATCTGTTTGCCCAGGCAAAGCGGGTAGCACCGGCTATCATTTTCATTGATGAGATCGACGCCGTTGGCCGTAAGCGTGGCTCCGGTATGGGCGGCGGCCATGACGAGCGTGAGCAAACACTGAACCAGCTGCTGGTGGAGATGGACGGCTTCTCCAAGACCGAGGGCGTTATCGTCCTGGCTGCCACCAACCGCCCGGATATTCTGGATCCCGCGCTGCTGCGTCCCGGTCGTTTCGACCGGCAGATCCATGTGGCAAAGCCCGATGTGAAGGGCCGTGAGGAAATTCTTCGTGTACACGCCAAGGGCAAGAATCTGGATGATTCTGTGGATCTGAAGGTCATTGCCAAGTCCACCGCAGGCTTTACCGGTGCGGATCTGAGTAACCTTTTGAATGAGTCTGCCATTATGGCCGCAAGAAATAACAGACCTGCCATGAGCATGCATGATCTGAACGAGGCCATGATGAAGATTATGGCTGGCCCGGAAAAGCGCAGCCATGTGAAATCCCGCAGAGATCTCAATACCACTGCCATCCACGAGGCCGGTCATGCGGTTGCTATGTATGTGCTGCCCACCCAGGAAGAGGTGCGCCACATTACCATTATTCCCAGAGGCCGCTCCCTGGGTGCTACCTGGTATTTGCCCAAGGGCGATACCTCCAATCTGACCCGCAATGAAATGTATGAGCAGATCGTGGGCTTGCTTGCGGGCCGTGTGGCTGAGGCCATGTTTATCGGCGATATTTCCGTGGGCGCTTCCAACGATATCGACCGGGCATCCGCTTTGGCACGGGATATGGTGGCAAGATACGGCATGTGTGAGAAACTGGGAACGGTTTCTTATATCAGCGATGATGAGATCTTCGTTGGCCGTGACTTCGAAAAGACCAAGAGCTACTCCGAAAAGGTGGCCGGTACCATCGACGATGAGGTGAAGGCACTGATCGACAAGGCCTATGCCCACTGTCAGCAGATCCTGACGGACAATACGGATAAGCTTAAGCAGGTAACCGCTTTCCTGCTGGAAAACGAGTCCATGTCCGGTACCCAATTTGCCCAGTGCATGGAGGGTAAGCCCATCGAGGACGCTACCGATACTGTCATGTTCGACGGCTTCCAGGAAGAGGAATAAACAAATCATATTCATTCAACCGTCATTGCGAACCAGTGACCGTGTCACTGGTGTGGCAATCCGTCCTCTTTTATGCAAGGGGAACGGATTCCCACGCCAGTGTGCGCACTGGCTCGGAATGACGAGTTTTTTATTTGAGTTTTTAAATTTTCAGTTTGACTTAAGTGTTCTGTTGTAACATAATAGATATACTGAAGCAGAGAGAAGGCGAACTATGAAAATCTTGATTATTGAGGATGAAAAGCTGCTGGCGGATTCTCTGAAAGCCATGCTGGAGAACAAGGGCTTTGAGGTACAGGTGGTCTACGATGGGGAATCCGGTGCCGAATATGCGGAGCTAGGCATCTACGATCTGCTGATTTTGGATGTGATGATGCCTAAGATGGACGGCTACCAGGTGGCAAGGCAGGTGCGCCATGCCCGGTGCAGCACGCCTATTCTGATGCTGACCGCAAAATCCGCTTTGGAGGATCGCATTATGGGCTTGAACGCCGGTGCGGACTATTATCTGACCAAGCCCTTTGATTCCCGGGAGCTGATGGCCTGTATCAATGCGCTTTTGCGCCGCCAGGGCAACCAGGTGGACGAGCTTACATACGGCAATACGGCGCTGGATCTGGCATCGTGTATGCTGGTGTGCGGGGATAAGAGTGTCCGGCTGTCTGCCCGGGAATTTGATGTGATGCGCTTTCTCATGCAGAACAAGGGTCGCAACCTATCCAAGGAGGCGATCCTGGCCCGGGTATGGGGCTATGATTCCAACGCCGTGGACAATCATGTGGAGGTCTATGTGGGCTTCCTGCGTAAGAAACTGACCAGCATCGGCTCTGATCTGCGGATCGTGGCCATCCGCAGGCTGGGCTACCATTTGGAGGTGGACAGCGGTGCTCAAGAAGCTTCGCAGTAAATTTATATGGATCACCATGTGCATCGTCACCGCCATGCTGCTGGTGATCTTTACCCTGGTGTATCAGCTGACTGCCAGAAATCTCAATGAACAGGCCGACGGTATGCTGCGTAATTTGGCGCAGTCTGCCACAAAGCCCACTACCATTTATGAAAAACAAGAAGTGGGGCTGCCCTATATTCTGATCCAGATTTCACCCAGGGGCGAGGTCATCGCATCCGGTGTTACAGGCTACGATGTGACCGATCAGAGCTTTTTGGCGGAGCTGATCCGAAGCGTTTATTCCCAAGACAGGACCCAGGGGGATATTTCCCAGTATTCCCTGCGCTACTACCGGATCTATGATCGTGGCACAGAGTATATTGCCATGGTGGATATTTCCAGCCAGCAGCAGACCCTGCGCTCGCTGATATATACCAGTATGGGTATTGGGATCGCCTGCATCCTGGCGTTCCTTGTGATCAGCTTTTTGCTGGCAAGATGGGCTATCAGACCTGTGGAGCATGCCTGGCAAGCCCAAAAACAATTTGTATCCGATGCCTCCCATGAACTGAAAACCCCGCTGACGGTGATCATGAGCAACGCAGAGCTGCTCCAGGAAACCCGGGATATCGACGAATCCAAACGCTACGGACAGAATATCCAGGTCATGGCGATGCAAATGCGCAGCTTGACCCAGGGGCTTTTGGAGCTGGCACGGGTGGACAACGGACAGGTAAAGAAAAACTTTGCACAGCTGGATTTCAGCCGCCTGGTGACGGATGCGCTGCTGCCCTTTGAGCCTGCCTTCTTTGAGCAGGGGCTGCAGCTGGAATGCAGCGTGATACCGGATATTTCCCTTATGGGCAGTGAGCAGTATTTGCAGCAGGTGGTGGATATTCTGCTGGACAATGCGCTGAAATATTCTGACCAGGGCATTGTGGAGGTCAAGCTGCAATTGACCGGCCGCAATCAGTGCCTTCTGTCGGTGTCCAATCCGGGTATGCCCATTGCTGCCCAGGAACAGGAGAAAATTTTTGAACGGTTTTACCGTTCCGATAAAGCCCGCACCCGCACGGGCAGCTTTGGCCTTGGCTTGGCCATTGCCAAAAGCATTGTGGAGGATCACAACGGTAAAATCTGGGTACAGAGTAACCAAACAGGCAACTGCTTCTATGTGCTGCTGCCAATAAATTAAGGGTCAGGCAAAACGCCTGACCCTTTTACTATGTAATTACAGCAGGGGAATGCCCGCTTTTTCGCATTCTTCCACGGTTTCTTGATCCCAAATGCTGGATTGCACCTCGCCGATGTGGGCGCAGCCCATCATGAGCATGGCAAGTCGGGACTGACCGATACCGCCGCCAATGGTTAGGGGCAGCTCGCCCCCCAGAAGCATCTTATGGAAGGGCAGCTCCCGGCGATCATCACAGCCGGCAATGCTTAGCTGACGATCCATAGCCTGGGCATCCACACGAATACCCATGGACGAGATCTCCAAAGCCCGATCCAGAACATCGTTCCAGAAGAAAATATCGCAGTTCAAAAGCCAATCGTCATAGTCCGGTGCGCGGCCATCATGGGGCTTGCCGGAGCGCAGCTTGTGGCCGATCTGCATGATACAAGCGGTGTGGTGTTCCTTTACAAAGGCCTTTTCCCGCTCAGAGCCGGTCAGCTCCGGATGCAGATCCTCCAGCTCCTGGGTGGTGATGAAGGTGACCTCTGGATCCAGCTTGACGGTCAATTGGGGGAAGCGAACCTGCAGCCGGTCATTGGTGTTGCAAATGGCCTTGGCGATGGCACGGACGATCAGCTTCAGATAGCTGAGGTTCCGGTTTTGCGGGGTAATGATCTTCTCCCAGTCCCACTGATCCACGTAAATGGAGTGGATATTATCCAGATCCTCGTCCCGGCGAATGGCGTTCATATCCGTGTACAGGCCGTTTCCAACGCTGAAACCGTACCGCTTCAGCGCCAGCCGCTTCCACTTAGCCAGGGAATGCACCACCTGGGCGTAATTGCCCACCGCAGGCACATCAAAGGATACAGGCCGTTCAAAGCCGTTCAAGTTATCGTTCAGACCGGAATCCTCCGTGACGAACAGGGGAGCAGACACACGCTTCAGATTCAGCGCACCGGAAAACTCATCCTGGAAGGTCTGCTTAATAAAAGCAATTGCCCGCTGGGTATCGTATGCGTCCAGCACGGGACGGTAACCCTGGGGAATATAGATCTTGTTCATGATGTACGCCGCCTTAACAGTAATATAAACCCTATTGTACAGGTTTTCCCGGCAAAATCAAGTGTAAATATGAAAAACAGGCACGCAATGCATGCCTGTTTTTTGAGATCAATAACCGAAGCCGGGGAAGATATATTCGTAATCTGAGCCGGTCTGCTCCTGCTGTGTGGAGGTCTGTACCTGCTCACCTACGGTAATGGAGATCTCCAGGGTTTCTCCGCGGCGGTAAACCGTCAGATTCAGAACATCGCCCGTTTCGCAATCACGGACAACGGCTACCAATTCGGAGCTGCCTGTGATGGGCTCGCCGTTTGCATGGGTAATGATGTCATTTACCTGCAGGCCGGAGGCTTCTGCGGGGCTGCCCTCAACGATTTCTCTGACGGCTGCGCCCTGGGGCAGGCCGTAGCTTTGGCTCTCTTCGCTTACATCGGCAACAGATACGCCAATATAGGGCTTGGATACATAGCCCTTTTCAATAATGCTTTCAATAATGCCCTTCACATCGTCAATGGGGATGGCAAAGCCAATATTGTCGATGGATGCCTCAGAGTAGGAGGAACTGGAGTACTTGGCGTTGGTAATGCCTACCACTTCGCCGTACATATTGAACAATGCACCGCCGGAGTTGCCGGAGTTAATGGCACAATCGGTCTGGATCAGTGTCATGACAACACCGTTGGACATGGTCACATCTCTGTTCAGCGCGCTGACAGTACCGGCGGTCAGAGAGAAGGTCAGCTCACCCAAGGGATTGCCGATAGCCACCACATTGTCGCCCACATACATATCGTCGGACTTGCCCAGAACCACAGGGGACAGCCCCTTGGCGTCGATCTTCAGAACGGCAATATCGTTGCTCTCGTCATAGCCGACCAACTTAGCATCATAAACCGTGCCGTCGTACATGGAAACGGTGATGGAGTTGGAATCCTCAATTACATGGAAATTGGTCACCACATAACCGTCCTCAGACAGGATAAAGCCGGAGCCGGATGCAGCAGAGGTGCTTTGATAGCCCCAGAAATTGGTGGTGATAGAGGTGGTAATACCTACGGTAGAATTCACATAGGTGGCATAGACCTCAGCTGCGGTCAGCAGCTTGCCGGTGTCCACCGGGGCGGGAGTAATGACGGTGGGCTCACGGGTACCCTCCTGGATCACGGTGTTGCCACCGCTTCCATTGACAGTGGTGCGCTCTGAGGGATTGAGCTTGCTGTAGAACACGGCACCCAACACACCGCCCAGCAGGCTGCAGCACAGACACAGGGTCACGATGGCGACCCACTTACCACCGTTGCCCTTCTTTTTGGGAGGCTTGGGCGGCTGTTCCGGTGCCTGGTATTTGGGGGGAGTATAGGCCGGCTGCCCATAAGGGTTGGGCTGGGGCACATGATATACAGGCACCTGTTGCACAGGGGGCTGATACTGGGGCTGCTCCTGCATAGGGGGCTGATATTGAGTCTGCTCCTGCACGGGCTGGGGCGCACCGCTTTGCGTCGCATCTAAATCATTAAATTCGGGATACATTCTATTTCTCCTTTCGGGACCTTATGTGCCAATTATACAGGCAATAGCTGAATCTTTACTGAAAGAATCTTAAACGGAATATGAATTTTCATACGCATCATCATTCTGCTCTTATTATAATCAATATTTCTGATTTTTCAACAGGATAAAAAAACATCCCTTGCCGATTTGACAAAGGATGTTATTGGCTATGGGCTACAAAAAAGATATTTTTGCCGTTTTTTCGTATAAATTCGTACTCTCACCGAAAATGAAATCCTTGCTATGCAAGGATGAAATCAGCTATCGCTGATGAAATCTGCTTCGCAGATGAAATTAAATCCACCCACCGCCACAGCGATTTCATCCGACCGAAGGGAGGATTTCATCATCGAAGATGATTTCACCCACCCGCAAGGGTGGATTTAGTTGAAAAGAACGGTAATCGTATCACGATTACCGTTCTTTTCTGGCGGAGAGTGTGAGATTCGAACTCACGGTGCGTTGCCGCATCACCAGTTTTCAAGACTGGCTCCTTAAACCGCTCGGACAACTCTCCAAGTGAAAAGAATCATATCATTTTACCGAGTAAAAGTCAAGGAAAGAAAACCCGATTATTCAATAATTGCCCTTGACAAACAAGATACCCTGTGCTAGAATACACAGGCAACAAAGAAATATTCTTTTTATTCGGAGTGATACCCAAGAGGCCGAAGGGGCTCCCCTGCTAAGGGAGTAGGCGTCTAAACAGCGCGCGAGGGTTCAAATCCCTCTCACTCCGCCAAGAATCGACAGGTTTCGACCTGTCGATTTTTTATCCATTGCGAAAGCAATGGTATAGCATCGCCGTAAGGCGTATATCATCGCACGAAGCGTGCATCTCATCAGCCGTAGGCTGTATCCTGCTTTTTGGGTTGTTGTTTATGCATAGGAATATCCCCA
>JAZNHQ010000181.1:0-6078 GCA_045577035.1 Faecousia sp.
TTGCGTAGCAAGGCCTTTCCACCTCATCCGTCAAAAATCAGAGATTTTTGCCACCTTCTCCTCAAGGAGAAGGCTTTGTACGCAGCTTTCAATTGATTTGTTCTGTTTTGGCGGTTGGCGGCTTTTTTGACGCTCTAAAAAGCGAGGTTCGTTTGAACCTCGCTTTTGGTGTTTATTATTGTTGGGGCTTCTTAGCGGACAGCAGTACCACCAGGGCGCCAATGGCAGCGCAAGCGGTGGACACCCACAGCATGACCTCCACGCTCATCAAACCGCCGGTGGACATAGCCACCACATTGCCGATGGAAATGGTGCCTGCCAGGTAGCTCTGCGCCCGAACCGCATCCTCCTTGCCCATGACCTCACCGGCGTAGGTAACGGAGGCAATGGCGTACAGGCCATAGCCCACGATCTGGGTGGCGTGTGCCAGGTAGATACCCATAGCGCCGTCGGCAAAGGTAATGCCCAGGCACTTGAGCAGGAACATGAAGCAGGAGATCCGCAACAGGTTATTGCAGCGCATTTTCCGGGTCAGGAAAGCGAAGCCCAGCATAATGGGCAGTTCCACATAGGTGGAAATGGCAGCGGCAGTGCCGACCACATCCGCGCCCAGCTGCAAAGCGCCGGTTACCTTCCCCAGGAATACCACCAGATAGTAGTGGCTAATATTCATCAAGGATGCACCCACCAAAAACAGGGTGAACATGGGATTCTTGGCCAGGAAATTGTCCTTGGGCTTGGCCATATCCTTGGTTTCCAACACAGTTTCCGGCAGACCCTTTTCTGCACAGTTGTGGAACCACAGCACCATGGCAATCAGAATGGCCGCCATTGTGCCGCCCACCACGGGAACGGCGGTAGTGCCGAACTTGGCAATGAGATTGCCGGCGCACAGAGAAACGGTGGCAAAGGCAAAGCTGCCGATACCACGGGCAACGGCGTATGTAGCAGGTGCGCCCTTGGCAATAGCATCCATGCCCAGGGAATTGCACATACCGGGTGCCAGCTGCAGCAAGGTCAGCACCAGGCAGACGCCGCTCAGTGCCAGCACCTTATTGTCCATAACCATACCGCCCAGACCCAGCAGGATCAGCGCCGCCAGAACCATGGTGGCAACATACAGCTTGATCTTCTGGGTGCGCTTGATCAGCTCACTGACACCGATATTCAAAAATACGGAAGCGGCGGCGGTTACACCCAGTACCAGACTGCACATAGCGCCGGAAAGGCCCTGGGCTCTTAAAAAGGTTTCCGCGAAATAGATGATCACCGCATACATGCCCCACATGGACGCATGTACCAACGAATACGAGGCATTTGCCTGGAATTTCTTATTCATGGGAACTCTCCTCACTCTTTTTTTCCGGCAGTCTGCGGCGGCGACGGCGGCGGGGGCTGCCTGTGCGGGGCGTCTCCGGATCGGCCTTTTCCACCCGACGGGCGTAGGCCTCTGCCGCCTCAGAGGTGGCCTCATAGGTTAACCGGCTGACCCGTACAGTGCCATCGGGCTGGGCAGACATACGCACCCGGATCAGGAATTTGCCATGCTCCGGGCAGCTGGCCAGATCCATGTACCGGTGGCCGGGCTGGGCAAACCAGCGGGAGCTGAGCATTTGCCGGGAGCAGATGGGACACTGATTCTCCGGGCCGGACATGGCACTCAGCGCCGCCCGCTTGTCCGCGTAATCATAGAACACCTTGCGGCTGATGCAGCCGGGCAGCTCTGCGCCGTGGAAGCCGTTTACATGGCTCTTGACGGCCTCGTCATACTCAGCCATGCCCTTTTTCAGATCCAGCATGGCACAGATCAGCGCCGTGTGGTAGGCATCGCCCAGGGCATCATGGGCAGGCCGGGAGGGCTCGATCTCGAACATCTCCATGGCGGTTTTCAGCGCCTTTTGGGCATTGGAGCCGTCAGTCTGGGCGTTGAAGATCATCTGGGCATTGTACCAGCGATCCACCCAACCGTCCTCCAGGCCGTAAAGCTGCAGATTCTCTTTTAAAATGGTAATGTCATCGAAGCCCCAGGTCAAAAAGACCACATCCTCACCGCACCACTGCCGGAAGCTTTCAATGGCCTCCGCCATGGGCACGCCCTCTTCCCGCAGCTGGGCTTCCTTAATGCCGGTCAGCTTGCTGACCCTGCGGTTCAGGCGGCGGTAGTATTTGGGCTTGATCAGAACCTGGAACTCGTCAGTCACCAGCTGCTCTTCGGTGACCCGCACCGCACCGATCTGCAGGATCTCTCCGCGGATCTGTACAGGCAGCACCTTCCGGGCAGAGGGAGAGCCGGGCCAGGGCTGATTCCACTCCATATCCAAAACGATATAATCCATGTAACTTGTCCTCTTTACGCATAGTTATGCATTATAGTATATCATACCACATCTGTCCCCATAGTGCAAATACTTTGTTGGAAATATTGCAAATTCCAATTTATCGGGCCGTAGTACGGCCGGACAATACGCGTTAAAACTGGTAGTCGTCCTTACGCTATTGGGTACCGCCCGGTATCTTTCTTGCCTCAAAACCCTTAAGATCATTGGGCTTTATCGTTACCGGGCGGGTCAGGGTAAAAACGATTTTCTCCCAGGGTTAACGCGTAATGGGATGAAACGCCCTTGCGTTTCAAATTGAAATTTATGCGCGAAAAACCGCAGGGGTGATCCCTGCGGTTTTGGGTTATTTTTGCGTTTTTTCCACAATACATTTGCCGCCGCGCATTTCCATGGTCCAGTCGCTCAGGGCAATGGCCGCCGGGCGGTGGGTCACGGCGATACAGGTCTTGCCGGGCAGGCTGCTCAGCCGCTCCAGCACCAGCTTTTCCGTTTCCGCATCCAAGGCAGAGGTAGCCTCGTCCAGCAGTAAAATGGGTGCGTCACTCAAAATGGCACGGGCAATGGAAAGTCGCTGCGCCTGACCCTCGGACAGGCCTGCGGCGCTCTCGCCGATCACCGTATCCAGGCCCTTGGGCAGGCTGGGCAGGTAGTCGTCCATGGCGCTGATATGTACCGCCCGGTCGATCTGCTCCTGAGTAGCATCCGGGCGGGTCAGAATCAGATTCTCCCGAAGCGTACCGCTGATCAGCAGGTTACCCTGGGGCACATAGGCAAACAGCCTGCGGGTTGAACGATCCAGCTTCAGCTCCCCATCAGAACCGCATACATACACGCCGCCGCTTTTTGGGTGGAAGATACCCAGCATAACTTTCAACAGGGTACTCTTGCCAATGCCGGAGTGACCCAAAATCACGCCAAACTGTCCCTTGGGCAGGCTGAATTCCGCATCCACGAACACCTGGTCACGGTCATAGGCAAAGCATAGATCCTTGGCATCCAGGGATGTCATATTTTCGTACAAAGGCTCCGGATCCAGCTTGGATACCGGTTCCTCGGGAATCAGCGTCACCAGCTCCATAAGCCGTTCCGCAGCGGCCACAGCAGCAATATACTGGGGCATAATACCGGACATATTAACCATAGGTGCCTTCACCTGGTTGATCAGTTGGGTGATCGCCATCAGCGTGCCGTAGTCCATTTGACCGCTGAGAATACGGTCAGCGCAGAATACCAGGGCGCAGAAGGATGCACCGTAGGCAAACACACTGGTACAGGTAGAAGAGAACAAGGACACATTTTTGCGCTTCTGCTGTACATCAAACCGGGTCTGCATGAGCTTTCCGGCGCGGTTTTCCATCTCGTCGGACACATCCATAGCCTGCACCATCAGCAGCTTTTCCAGAGTCTCCTGGATAAAGCCGGACACACGGCCGTTCTCCTCACTGACCCGCTTGTTCAAATTCTTTAATTTGCGGCGGACAAAGGAGGTAATACATACCATAAATACGCCCACGCCCATGGCAACGGCGCACAGCAGCGGCTCCATAGCCACCAGCACTGCCAGCGCGGAGAACAGTCGGGTGAACATAGATGCGCAGTTGGGCAGCAGGGTCACGATGGCCGTATCCAGGGTGCTGACATCGTTATTTAAGCGATTGAGCAGCTCACCGCTGTGATAGGCAGAAACGCCGGCATAATCTCCATGGAGCAGGTCGTGCAAAAGATCCTGCTTCCAGTCACGATCCAATTCTGTTACAAGCCGTTCCCGCAAGAACTTATCCAGCGTTAAGGTAAACAAAATACCCAACACAATGGCAAGCTGCACCAGGCAGGCATTGGTAAAAGCAGATCGGCTGCCGGACACCGCCGCATTGACCACATCCTTGGTAGTCAGGGCAAAGACCACCGACAGCACGGCGTTGGCCGCACTGGACAAAGTCAGCAATATGATCTTGGGGATTCTTTTGCGAACCCGCTTAAACACCCATACCATGGGCGATTGCTTTTTCATCCAACACACCTCCGCTGTTTTGGAATTTCTCTTATTGGGTGATTTTATCATAGAACCGGCTAATTTGCAACCAAAAGCCAAAAAAATCAAAAAAGTGCTTGTAAAATCTATGGTTTTGGCGTATACTCTTAGAATAACACTGGCAAAGAGAGGGAAATACTATGGATTTGATTTCCGTTCGCGAACTGTTCAAAAACACCGACGCCTACATTGGCAAAGAAATCGAGATCGGCGGCTGGGTGCGTAACCGCCGTCCCAGCAAGCAGTTCGGCTTCATCGTTTTGAACGATGGCACCTATTTTACACCTGTCCAGGTGGTCTATAACGACACCATTGAAAATTTCCAGGAGATCTCCAAGATCAACATCGGCGCAGCGCTGATCGTCAAGGGTACCGTGGTGGCAACCCCGGATTCCAAGCAGACCTTTGAGATCCAGGCCAGCTCCGTCACCGTGGAGGGTGCTTCCACCGGCGACTATCCCCTGCAGCCCAAGCGCCACACCCTGGAGTTTTTGCGTACCATCACCCACCTGCGTCCCAGAACCAACACCTTCCAGGCCGTGTTCCGTGTACGCAGTCTCATCGCCCACGCCATCCACTGCTTCTTCCAGGAGCGTGACTTCGTGTATGTGCACACTCCCCTGATCACCGGCTCTGACTGTGAGGGCGCAGGCGAAATGTTCCAGGTCACCACCCTGGATCTGAACAACATCCCCATGACCGAGGATGGCAAGGTGGATTTCACCCAGGACTTCTACGGCAAGCCCACCAATTTGACCGTATCCGGCCAGCTCAACGGCGAGACCTTCGCCATGGCTTTCAAGAATATCTACACCTTCGGCCCCACCTTCCGTGCGGAAAACTCCAACACCACCCGCCACGCTTCCGAGTTCTGGATGATCGAGCCGGAGATCGCCTTTGCGGATCTGTCTGACGATATGCGCCTGGCAGAGGATATGATCAAGTACATCATCTCCTATGTGCTGGAGCACGCTCCCGAGGAAATGAACTTCTTCAACCAGTTTGTGGATAAGGGCCTGCTGGAGCGTCTGAATCATGTGCTGAATTCCGATTTCGGCCATGTGACCTACACCGAGGCCATCGAGATCCTGGAAAAGTGCAACGACAAGTTCCAGTATCCCGTCCACTGGGGCAGCGATCTGCAGACCGAGCACGAGCGCTATCTGACCGAGGAGGTCTTCAAGAAGCCTGTGTTCGTCACCGATTACCCCAAGGAGATCAAGGCTTTCTATATGAAGCTCAATCCCGACGGAAAGACCGTGGCTGCCATGGACTGCCTGGTGCCCGGCATTGGCGAGATCATCGGCGGCTCTCAGCGTGAGGACGATTACGAGATTCTGAAGAACCGCATCGAGGAGCTGGGCATGAATCCCGAGGACTACGGCTTCTACATGGATCTGCGCAAGTACGGCTCTGCCCGTCACGCAGGCTTCGGCCTGGGCTTCGAGCGCTGTGTCATGTATCTGACCGGCATGGGCAACATCCGGGATGTACTCCCCTTCCCCAGAACCGTAGGCAACTGTGAATTGTAATAAACCAAAAACGGTGCTGTTTTGAACAGCACCGTTTCAGTCTGTCAAAAAACTTCCAAAACGCCCCCGTTTCTGGTATAATAAAAAAACGGGGGTGTTTTTATGGAACAATGGAGAAAAGACGCAAGAAGTGAAGCAATAATTGTAGATCTAGAGGCATTAGTGCCTCAGGATC
>JAZNHQ010000182.1:0-2582 GCA_045577035.1 Faecousia sp.
GGCTCACAGAACGACATGGCTACGATCCGACTTTGGGGATCTCCTATGGTGTGCTGATCACGGCTTCCGGTTTTCCCTTCTGGATGCCCATGGTCACCAGTCTGACGATCTTTGCAGGCTCCATGGAGTTTGTGCTGGTCAATCTGCTCCTGTCCGATTTCAATCTGGCGCAGGCGTTTCTGATGACCCTGATGATCAATGCCCGCCATCTGTTCTACGGCATTTCCATGCTGGATAAATACAAGAATACCGGCTTGAAAATGCCTTATCTCATTTTTGCGCTGACCGATGAGACCTATAGCCTGGTGTGCGGTGCTACGCCGGATGTGCCCAATGTCAATGCCTATTATTTGGCGGTATCGCTGATGAATCAGTGCTACTGGGTCATAGGCTCCGTGCTGGGAGCGGTTATGGGTACGCTGATCCAATTCAATGGACAGGGAATTGACTTTGCCTTAACTGCGCTGTTCGTGACCGTGTTTTTGGAGCAATGGCTTGCTACCCAGGAGCATGCCCCGGCACTGATCGGTGTCATAGCGTCCACTGTTTGCCTGCTGATTTTTGGCAGTGAGCATTTTCTGATCCCGGCCATGCTGCTGATCGTCCTTGGCCTACAGGGGGTAAAGAAAAATGGATAAATGGTATATTTGGTCTGCGGTGGCGGTCATAGCCCTGGTGACAGCCGCCATTCGGTTTGCGCCCTTTTTGATTTGGGGCGGCAGCAAAAAGCCCCCGAAATTTATTGAAAACCTGGGAAAAATGCTGCCCTGTGCCATTATGGGCATGCTGGTGGTGTACTGCCTGAAGGATGTGCGCTTCACGGCAATTGGTAATTTCCTGCCCCAAATGCTTGCCTGCCTGGTGGTGGGCGTGCTGCATGTGTGGAAGCGCAACACACTTCTGAGCATTTTAGCCGGAACGATTTGCTATATGCTGCTGGTACAGCAGGTGTTTTAAGAAAAAATCCTCCAAACGCTTTGGCGTTTGGGGGATTTTTGTCGCCAGGGAATAATTCTGCAAAATGCGCAAAAAATGTAGCACAAGAAGGAGGCGGAATCCTATGCATTCAGAAACCCTTGCTTACATTTTGAAACGGATCGGTTTGGCGGTGCTGACGGTGTTCGTGGTGGTGACCGTCACATTTTTTGTGATGCACGCAGTGCCCGGCGGCCCGTTTTTGGGAGAGAAGGCTCTTTCCCAGGCGGCGATGGAAGCGCTGGAAAAGAAATACGGCATGGATAAGCCGCTGTTTTCCCAATACCTGACCTATCTGAAGGATATTGTGACCGGCCTGGATTTTGGCCCCAGCCTGAAGCAAAGGGGCAGGGAAGTGATGGATCTGATCCTGGAGGGGCTGCGGGTGTCTGCCCGGATGGGCTTGACTGCGGCAGCCATTGCGGTGACGGTGGGCGTGGTTCTGGGGGCTTTTGCGGCATTGCGGCGCAATGGCTTTGCGGATAAGCTGATCATGGTGATCACCACGGCCTTTGTGTCCATGCCCTCCTTTATTATGGGTACGCTGCTGCTTCTGCTGTTTGCGGTCAAGTGGATGATCGTGCCTGCCAACGGTGCCATGGCAGGGGGACAGATCCTGCCGGTGGTCACCCTGGCGCTGTACCCAACGGCTTATATTACCCGGCTGACCCGCTCCTCCATGCTGGATGTACTGGGGCAGGATTATATCCGTACCGCCCGTGCAAAGGGCGTATCCCCACGCAGGATATTATTTGGCCATGCCCTGAAAAACGCCCTGGCACCGGTGATCACCTACCTGGGGCCCATGATCGCCTTTATCGTTACCGGTTCGCTGGTGGTGGAGAAGATCTTTGCGGTGCCGGGCATCGGCAGAGCCTTCGTCAGCTCCATTACAGACCGGGATTATCCTATGATCATGGGTACCACCATCGTGTTGTCTGTGCTGATCGTAGCAATGAATCTGATCAGCGATGTTTTGTATAAAGTTGTGGATCCCCGGATCCGTTTGGAATAGGAGGGTTCTATGAACGCCGATGATTTTCGCAAGGCCACCCCAGAGGAAAAAGCCTATTTGGTGCCGGAGCGGCCGTCTACCACATTTTTCCGTGACGGCGTGAAGCGGCTGCTGAAAAATAAGATCGCCACCATCAGCATGGTGGTGGTACTGCTGATCACCCTGGCATCGGTGATTCTGCCCTGGGTCTGGCCATATTCTTATGATCAAATGCTGGGCGTGACCCCTCGGAAGCCTGTGGATCCTTCC
This sequence comes from Faecousia sp., assembly GCA_045577035.1. Lineage (GTDB taxonomy): Bacteria > Bacillota > Clostridia > Oscillospirales > Oscillospiraceae > Faecousia. The sequence goes on from JAZNHQ010000182.1 coordinate 2,240, forward strand.
TATAACAATTTGGCACCCTTTGCCTACGGCGAAACGGAGAAAGCCCGGATCGCCGCCGGGGAGACGGTATTTCCCCATGTATTCGGCACGGATGCGTCGGGGCGGGATTACTTTATCCGTGTGGTCTACGGCACCCGAATCTCTCTGGCCGTTGGCTTTTTTGCCAGCTTGATCGTGCTGGTCATCGGTATGCTGATGGGTTCCATTGCCGGCTATTGCGGCGGCAAGGTGGACATGGTCATCATGCGTATCGTCGATATCATCTACTCGCTGCCCGATATGCTGATGGTTATTCTGCTTTCGGCGGTTCTGGGCACGGCGCTGAGTGAAATTCTGAAAGGTA
>JAZNHQ010000183.1:0-7989 GCA_045577035.1 Faecousia sp.
GTGCATATAATACTTGTCGGCAATCTCCTTTGCAGGTGCCTTTTCCACAGGAAGATAGTCTGTTACATAAACTGTAACTCCCAGTGCTTTGGCAGCCTCCACAACCTTGCGGTGCTGAAAAGCGCCGCCTATAAGCAATAATTTCTTGCCAGCAAGATTTTTCATATAATACTCCTCCAAATAAAACTCATAGGATCAATAAATTATTCCCACCAGAATTTCTGTTCAGGCTTCCAACCAAGAATATTTTCCAGTTCCTCACGGAAACCTCTTTCAATAATTATCTGTGCCACGAATTCGCCATTGTCATTTCCTTCCATAACAACCCAGCCATTATCAGTATGAACCATATCCCAACCAATATATCCAACTGTCGGGAGCATATCAGAAAGCTGTTTAAGCTTCATTTTAAGGTCGTCCATATCAGGAATCGGATAGCCAATAAATTTAATATGTGTATCAGGATGTTCTGCATAGCGCTCGCATACCTCGTTAAAACCGTCTGTATTGGCAACGCCCTTTTCCCAGTCAACACCAACCATAAGACTTCCATAAGTAGCACCGGTTACGAAATCACCGCCGATTCCCACCTTTAACCAAGGATAGAAGCAATGAACTTCATCGCCAACGCGAACAGTTGTACAACGCATACAGTTTGCAGAAGCAGGATGAAGTTTTGACATAGCCTCAGACTGCTTAATAATTTCTTCACATACAACAGATGCAGAATTTCCCCATGCGTGTTCTGCATTATTAGCTGAACCCTCTGCAAGAAGCGTATCAAACAGTTCACGCAAATCTTTTCCTGTTGAATCAACCTTATGTACACCCACACATCTGCCCAGATCCTCAGGCTTCGCAACAAATACAGGATGTTTTTTTACAAATTCAGCAAATATATCGAAATCCTTTTCACTGGAAATTTCGATTACATCGCGCTGATAAAATGGCTTGAAGTACTGATATGCATCATACTTATTTTTAAGATAATGAGTATCATTGCTGTTATTCAGCTTTTTTGTATAAAGAAAACGACTGCGGAAAGAGATATATGTTTTCTTATATTCGTCTGTACCCTCGCCCTCACGATTTACAAGACCATAACAAAATTCCTCATCTATATTGAATCCATAAGCCCAATAATCATAAATGGACTGATAATAAACGTTCATTTTACTTTCTTCCGAAGCCTCAGGCATCATCTTATTGATTTTTGCCATTATAAGACCATATGTACGCTCATTATAGATATCTTTTTTCTCTGCTGCAATATCCTTGCCGATACTTATCATTTCAGCAAGATTCTCTGTAATTTTTAAATTCATAATCTTTCCCCTTATACTTTAGTAAGATACAATTCCTTAAATCCAACCGTTCCTGCTTCGGCTGAAAGAGATTCAAATGAAACATCTTCACCACGGCACCAGTTCACAATAGCCTGAGGCAGATTACAGCCTCCCATATGGCTGAATGGATATCCTCCGCCAAAGCGTGCATTCATTTCCAGAATATATGGCACACCATTGACCATAAACCAGTCAGTATCCATATTGGCAATATGTCCTGTCAGTGCAGCAAGGCGCTTTGCTTCAGCAGCCAACGCCGGCTCATCCACCAGTTCTGCAATGTCGGTTTCACCGGCACGCATTGCAATTTTCTTTTTTGCAATCACGCTGCGGGGCGTACCGTTGAGATCATTGATCAGATCCACACCGTACTCCTGTCCGTTGAGACATTCCTGATAGATGATCTTTTCATCCTCCGCAGCAGATTCATATTTCAGATAAGTCCTGTTCACTGCACGTGTATTCCTGCTGTAATAATACAGCAGTCCCATTTCATCCTCTGCAATTGAAAGTGCGATCGAACCACAGCCGAAACGAGGCTTGACAACGATCGGATATTGCAGCTCCCCGCATTCCAGTGCAAGCATGACCTTGGAGAGCGTAAGATAGGTTTTGGGAACGTGGAAACCTCTTTCTTTCAAATACTGGTAGGTTTTCCACTTATCATTGCACACTTCGATCACACCGGGATCTGAAACGATCACTCTTGTGCCGATTGCAGCAAATGCTTCCTTATGCTTGGCAAGGACCATCAGATCAATATCAAACAGGGAAATAAGTACATCAATCCTGTTGGTTTGGCAATAGTCGAGCAAAAACGGAATGTATGCTTCATCATAAATCAAAGGGGAAATGACACTTTGGTCGGCATAATAAAACGCAACCGTCTTATCATCCGAATTGCTGACAAACACACGTCCCTTGCCCTGCAATGCTTCCTTAAAATACTTTACCATATACGCACGTCTGCCTACAGAAGTCAGTAATACATTCATTCCTCTTTCTCCTTTGTGAACTCAAAAATAAAGTGCACATCCGATTCTCTGGGTTCATTCGGCATCTTCCACTCTACAAACCCCAGACGGCGATACATCGCCAATGCGGGAGCGTTGCTGCGGTCAGCATAAAGATGCACTGCATCGAGATGCTTTTGCGCTGCAATGGCAAGAAAACGGCGTATCAATTCTGATGCATAGCCATTTCCCTGCGCCTCAGGTAAGGTTGCCACAACGGAAAGATAGCCTCGGTTTTCCATGACATTATCCGTATATCCTGCCGCCAAAGCGACAATTTCACCTTGAATCAGTTGTGCACATATTGTTGCTTTTTCAGATAGTTTTTCTGCAAACAAATGCAGATCCTGTTTTTGTGATAATGGAACGGGAAAGAGTACGTCCACTTTTCTCAGAAAGCGTTCCAATTGCTCTGTTGTAACGCTCATTTTGATACCCCTTGTTTTGCTTTTTTTTCAAACATTCTCTTGACGGTGGTCAAAATGTATGTAAAGCTTTCAACGCGGAACAGCTTTGAACCGATCACATAGACCAGAACGCCAAGCGGCACCTGCAGAAGTAATGTAAGTACCGGATGAAGCTGCAGGAAAACAATGGGGTAGACAAAGACACCCATCAGCAGGGAGAGTCCGATCTGCGGAAGCATATCCCGGATCTGCTGGAAATAAGAATAACCCAACAGCTTTTTATTGGGGAATGCGTTGATAAAGCTGGAGAGCAGCGTTGAAACCAGCAGGCTGTACGCCATAACCATAACGCCCTGAAACATCGTAAGCGCCAGCAGAATGACACCCACGCCTTTTTTGATAATCTCCAGAATCAAAAAGAGATCGCTTCGACCCAAAGCTTTGATCGCATTGAGATTGGCGGTGTGTACCGGATGCAATGCATAGGTAATACAGAAAATGCGAAGATACGGCACACAGGGAAGCCATTTCTCCGTCAAAAGTAAAGTCACCAACGGCTCAGCACACACAGCAAGCCCCACCATCATGGGCATCATAATATAGGTGCTGATCTTGATAGACCGTCTGGTCATTGCACAGATACATGCTTTATCATCCTGTACGTTGGACATTGTCGGCAGCAGTACACTGTCAATAGAAGAGTTGATATCCGTCACGATTAGATTCGGCAGTTTCTTTCCCTCGTTATAGAACGCAAGGTCGCTTTTGGTGTAAAACTTTCCAATGATCAGCTGGCGCATCTCAAGATAGAGCGTATCAATCAATTTGGACACCAGAAATTTCCATCCATAGGAAAGCAGCGATTTAAGTCTTTCGAATGAAAACATTCTTTTCGGACGCCACTTGACCGTAATCCATAGAAAGAGAGTGCTTGCAGCCAGATTAAACAGGTACTGTCCCACCAGAGACCATACGCCAAAGCCAAGGCACGCCATTGTGATACCCACCACAGCTGCACCAAGAGAACCGCCGAGCGTGGCAAAAAAGAAGCGCCTGAACATCAGGTTGCGTGATACATATGCCTGCTGTACATTTCTTACACCGGAAATCACCAGCATCAGGCTCTGCACACGGACAATCGCTGTCAATTCAGGCATCTTGTAGAAAGCGGCAATCCACGGTGCTGCAAAAAACATGATCAGATACATGAGAATGCAGACCACAACATTGAAGTAGAAAACGCTTGAAAAGTCAAGGTCATCCGCATTCTTTTTCTGTATCAATGCATTGCCCAGACCGCTGTCCACAAACACCTGCATAATGGTTGTGAATATCACAACCATTTGCAGAGTTCCGGATGCTTCAGGTCCCAGCATTCGTGCCAGCACCAATGAAACGACAAGTGATACCGCCTGGGCACCGCAGCGTTCCAGAAAACGCCAGAACAAATTGACTACCGTTTTTGTCGCTCTTGAACCAGCCATTTTGATACTCCTTTATGCCTGGAAACATTTCCTTACAATTTCAATAATAACATCCTGTTGTTCTGCTGTCATGTTAATATCACTTGGCAGGCAGAGTCCACGATTGAAAATATCCATTCCAACATCCTCGCAGCCGCCTGCAATGTACGCATTGGTTACAGCTCTGCCGCTGCCCTGCGCCGTCACAAAAGGATTTGTGCGATAGATCGGCTGCATATGCATGGGTTTCCAGATCGGTCTGCCCTCTACATTATATTTAGCAAGTGTTTCAAGGATCTCTGTAGGACAGGTCTTGCCCGGTTCGCTGATGTAAAGTGCATCCTGCTCATCACGTACCTGTCTGCACATTGCCTCTTCATTGATCAGCATACAGGAAAGCCAGTAATTTGGCTCCATTTCTCCTTCAATATAAGGATTCATCTGCACAGGAAGATCCTTGAAGCCTTCTTGATATCTCTCATAGATTGCCTTCTTGCAGGCAATATGCTCATCGAGATAGGGCATCTGACCACGCACAACACCTGCGATCACATTGGACATTCTATAGTTATAACCAATTTCCTCGTGCTGGTACCATGCAGCCGCCTCTCGGCTCTGGGTTGACCATTTGCGCACCTTATCGGCATCATTTTTACAATCAGTCAGGAACATACCGCCGGAACTGCCGGTAATGATTTTATTTCCATTAAAACTAATGGCACTGTAATCACCTAAAGTACCGGTCTGTTTGCCCTTATAAGTTGCGCCAAAAGACTCAGCAGCATCCTCAATGATCAATGCGCCATGCTTTTCACAGATCGCCTTGATCTCATCATACTTTGCAGGGGTTCCGTAGAGGTGTACCAGGATCACAAGCTTTACCTCGGGATACAGGCAAAATGCCTGCTCAAGTGCTGCCGGATCCATATTCCAGGTATCACGCTCTGTATCAATGAAAACGATCTCTGCCCCTTCATAAACTGCCGGATTGACCGTTGCAGCGAATGTCATATCGGAGCAGAACACCCTGTGTCCCTGAAGCGTTCCCTCATTGACTTTGGGCATTCCATACAGCTTCTCACCTGCGAGCTTAACTGCCATATGCAGCGATGCAGTTCCGCTGGAAAGCGCAACCGCATGTGTGCAGCCTGCATATTCCGCTGCAAGCTTTTCCACTTCGTTGATGTTCTGTCCTACAGTGGACATCCAATTCTGCTCATAAGCTTCTGTCATATAACGCAGCTCGTCGCCATGCATTTTTGGTGTTGCAAGCCAAACTTTTTTTTCAAATGGTTTCAGTTCCATGAAATTTACCTTCCCCGCCTTGAGATTTCTCTACACCGTCCGGTTATTTTCTGTTCTTCTTCTGTGTAGACTTAGCCTCCGCAAGCTCCTCATCAGATGCTGCTTCTTCATCCTTTTTGGATGCATCGGCTGCCACAGAAACCGGTTTAACAATACCATTATTCTTTCGATACTGTTCCGCAAACGCACGGCACAGGATCAGCAATGCAAATGCCGCAAACAGAACCGCCTCAACCATAATGATTGTATTGAGCATGTTGGCTCCATGGGAAGAAACACTGACCGTTGCAGGCAGAATAACAGTGCATGCATTGGCATATGCAACATTCTCATAGAATTCATCAGCCGTTTCATTCACTGTATTCAGAAGCGCACTGATCTTTTCATACAGGGAATCAAGTCTCTTATCAAGCACTTCCATCTGTGCCTTGGATGTTACATTGCTTGTTTCCTGCAGTTTTGCAACACGGTACTCAAAATAGGAAATGTCTTTTTCACACTGAGCGATCTCATCCTGTACTGCAAGCTTTTTCTTGATCATGTCATCATACTGCTTGGAGCTTTGTCCAACAGTAACGCTTCCGCTGTCACTGCCGCCGGACATTACCAGAATAGGATCCTTCTGATAGCTTGTGATGGATTCCTGAATGGATGCAAGATTCTTTTCTGCAGCAGTCATTGTACGCTGAAGAGACTGAATGCGATATTCATAATAAGTCAGCAGCTGTTCCTTGTCCTTTGTCACATTATTGACAGAAATGTAGGAAGAGATCCAGTCCAGATCTTCTGAACGAATCGTTTCCAGTGCAGAAACCAGATCGCTGAAAGAATAGCCTGTTTTTACAGAACGGAAATTTGTGCCGCCCTCAGATGACAGCGAATTTACATACTTCTGCGCAGAATTCAGCGTAGTATCGAACACCTCAATGACACGCTCATAATCATATTCCTTATAATCAACTGACAGAACTGCACTGCCCAGTGCCTTGTTATATCCATAGGTTTCATAGAAATAACGCTTGTAGGAATCAAGAATCGCATTCATAACTGCAACGCCCTGCTCCTCCTCAATGTCTGCCTGATCCAGATCCAGCACAATCTGAAAACGTGTGGGATGATAGGAAACGCCAAGCATCGCCTTTACTGCGCTCAAAGAGCTTGAGCCGCCGGATTCGAAAAGCGACTTATAACCGGTAAGCTCCTGATATTTTTCCTCCGGCATAATGCCTCTTACTTTAATATTTTTACGCAGAATGTCAACAGGAATATCCATCTCCAGTGCGTTCAATGCATCATCCAATACAGCAGGAGACTTGATCTTTGTGGGATCAAATTCATTTCCCTTAGGATCCTTTCCCTCTTCTACGCCATCAAAGGTAAACTCAATGATTGCCTGCACGGACATATTTGAAGATTTCATCAGCAATGTTGCACTTCCGGACACAACGCCTGCAATAATCGCAAGAACAATCCATATCAGAAATACACGTTTTATCTGTTCAATGATGCCCCGTAATGTCAAAAGCGGTTTTTCATTATCCTCTGCATGCGTGAGTACAAGATTTATATTTTTTCCCTCCGACATCTGTTAACCCTCTCTATTCTACTATTTTTTGACGCAAAAAACAGCCCATCTGCCAATAAGCGTCTTTTTTATTATAGCACATGTACGGATATATTGCAAGTAGAAATCGCCCCCCACCACTCCCTTTTTTTTCGACAATATACACAAATATATTCACATTTTATACCGAAAAAAACCATTGTGTGCGGAATTTGGGGATTTTTGTGTTCATATAAAATTCACATTCCTGTTTTTTACACTGTAAAACACGTCAAAGCCCGCAGAAATAATACAATATGTATAAAAACAATATATAAAACCCCATATCCGGCAATACGTTCCGGACATGGGGTTTGTTGTACGATTTTCACAATGACTTGGGATTATTCTTCGCTGAAATTATCTGTGCCTACGCCGCAGAGGGGACATTCAAAGTCAGCGGGAAGATCCTCAAACTTTGTGCCCGGTGCGATGCCGTATTCCGGCGCCCCCTGTTCCTCATCGTAAACCCAGCCGCATACATCACATACAAATTTCATTGTGTTTACCTCCATTCGTGTTGGGATATGTCAAACCGGGCTGAAGAAACTGACAGCAGAAAATCTTTGACACATCCGTTGTTAGTTATTATAATGGGTTTGCATCCTATTGGCAAGATACTTTGGGATTTTTTACAGCATGGACAGGATCTGTGCCTTGGGCCGTGCGCCTGCGGAACGGGACAGGATCTGCCCATCCTTAATTGCCATCAGGGTGGGGATGGTGCTGACCCGGTATTCGGCAGCCAGATCGGGATTTTCGGCTACATTGACCTTGCAGACGGCAATTTCGGGATGCTCTCCGGCGATCTCGTCCAGAATTGGACCTACCATCCGGCAGGGGCCGCACCAG
>JAZNHQ010000184.1:0-11103 GCA_045577035.1 Faecousia sp.
TCCTTGGCTCACAGAACGACATGGCTACGATCCGACTTGGGGTCGATCTTCACACCCATGAAGCCCAGGTAGTCGCAAATTGCCTGGCGGGTAGCAGGACCGTTTTCACCAACACCGGCGGTGAAGGTCAGCACATCCAGACCGTTCAGCGCGGCAGCATAGGCACCCACATACTTGGCTACCTCATAGGCAAACTTGTCCAGAGCCAAACGGCAGTTCTCATCGCCATTGTCAGCACCGCTTTCCAGATCACGGAAGTCGGAGGACACGCCGGACAGAGCCAGCATACCGGACTTCTTGTTGAGCATATTCAGGCAATCGTCCACGCTCATGCCGTACTTGTTGCAGATGAACTGCACCACGCAGGCGTCAATATCACCGGAACGGGTACCCATAGGCACACCGGCCAGAGGGCTCAGACCCATGGTGGTGTCCTGGCACTTGCCGTCCTTAATAGCAGACATGGAAGAACCGTTGCCCAGGTGGCAGTTGACCATCTTGAACTCAGTCTTGCCAACCAGCTGTGCGGTACGGCGTGCTACATACTTGTGGCTGGTGCCGTGGAAGCCATAGCGACGGATATCGTCGTTCTCGTAGTACTCAGTGGGGATGGCATAACGGTAAGCCTTGGGAGGCATGGTCATGTGGAAAGCGGTATCGAACACGGCAACCTGGGGAGTGTTGGGCATAACAGCCTGGCAAGCCTCGATACCCATCAGGTTAGCGGGGTTGTGCAAGGGTCCCAGGGGGATGCACTTCTTGATGGCCTTGATCACATCGTCATTGATGATGCAGGAATCGCTGAACTCCATGCCGCCGTGCAGCACACGGTGACCAACTGCGTCGATCTCGTCCACACTCTTGATAACGCCGTCAACAGGATCCACCAGAATGGACAGCACTGCCTGGATAGCCTCGGAATGGGTGGGCATAGCGATGTCTTTCTCTACCTTCTTGTCACCAACCTTGTGAGTCAGACGGCCGTCAATGTAGATACGCTCACACAGACCCTTTGCGGCTACATTGCCGGTATCGGGATCCATCAGCTGATACTTCAGGCTGGAGCTGCCGGCGTTGATAATAAGAACGTTCATTGGAATCTCCTCCTAAAAATGTTGTTTTCTTTTCGCGCATAATATGCTAATATAGTCATAGCTAGGTATATTGTATACCAAATTTTTCATTTTCTCAACCCCTAAACGGAAAATTTTTCAAAAAGGTAAGTAATTTTATGATAACCGGTATTATTTGTGAATATAACCCCCTGCACCTGGGGCACAAAAAGCAGCTGGATCATATCCGTGCCCAGGATCCCCAGGGCAGCATTGTGTGTCTGATGAGCGGAAACTATGTGCAACGGGGCAAGCCTGCCATCTTTGATAAGATGGTGCGTGCCAAGGCTGCCATCCTCGGCGGTGCTGATTTGGTACTGGAGCTGCCTGTGACCTATGCCCTTTCCTCGGCAGAGGGATTTGCCGCCGGTGGCGTTTCCATTTTAGGAAAATTTTGTGACCGGCTGTGCTTCGGTGCAGAAACGGAAGATTCCCAGGCTCTGTGGGATATGGCAAAAGCCTTGCTTTCCCCGGAATTTCCTCCCCTGCTGACAGAGCAATTGGACAAGGGTCTCTCCTTCCCTGCGGCACGGCAGGCGGCCATGGCACAAATGGGCATTGACGCGCAGCTGCTGTCCTCCCCCAACAATATTTTAGCGGTGGAATACTGCAAAGCCATGATCGCCCAAAACTCAAAAATGAAACCTATGGCAATTGTACGGGGCGGCGATTATCACGACCAAGTGGCAGATAAAGAGAACCCCTCTGCCACCGCCGTGCGCGGTCTTATGGAGAGCGGACAGGATTGGAGATCGTGTATCCCCCGGCAGGTGATCCCCTGTTTTGAAAATGCCGCTGTCCACACTTTGCAGAACGCAGAGTGTGCCGTTTTAGGTAAGCTGCGTACCATGACCGATGGGGAATTTGAGGCTCTGCCCTACGGCTCCGAGGGTCTGTGGCGAAAGCTCATGCACGAAAGCCGCAGACATACCACCCTGGAGGATATCCTCACAGCGGTCAAGTCCAAGCGGTACACCAGGACACGGCTGGATCGGATGGTCATGTGCGCCTTTTTAGACATTACGGAAGAAGATATGAACACACCTGCTCCCTATGTGCGGATCTTGGGCTTCAATGACCGGGGGCGGCCGGCTTTGAAACAGGCACGGCAGACCGGGGAATTTTACAACATCGGTCAGCCCATCGACCACCCTTACCAAGCCCTGGAAAACCGAACAGGCAGCCTGTATGGACTCTTTGCCAAAGTACCGGAGCCACCGGATGCAGAATCCCGGTGTCGGGTGTGCAGTATGGAACGGGTTTCCCGTTCCACGATATAAATCCCTCTCGGGATTTGCGATATACACTTCGTGTGCGATATAGGCTGCGCCTGCGATATGGCCTGCGGGCCGTTGGGGATTTATATCCACCTCGTTGCCCCAAGGCAACATATCGAAATTCTGCGAAGTAGAATTATATCGAATTTACGCAGTAAATATATCGAGTTGCGAAGCAACATATCGACAAAAAGGAGAACGGATTGCCACGCCCCGTTGGGGCTCGCAATGACGCACCGAAATAACATTTTGCATTTTCCTTCAAAAAAGCCGCCAATCATCAAACGCTGGGTTTTGACGATTGGCGCCTTTTTCGACACTCTGAGGGAGGGTCACAGACCCTCCCCTACTTTATTTGAGATATGGAATATTCCAGGTTTGCATGGCAGGGTATTTTGCCACCATAGCCTTTACCAGGGATAACTGCTCCGCTGTGAGGGTTTTATAGCTGGCGTTTACAGCCTCCACAGTCTCACGGAGGGTATAGGATACGGTCGATCCCCGGATCACCTTGCCACTATCCAGGGTAATGGCAGCGGCGGCATGGATGGGTGTGCTGCCGTAATTGACAGGATCAATATTACGGAGTATCAAGCTTAGGCTGTTAGTCAAACCGTGATCCCGGCTGACCACCTGTTCTTCGTTGATCCACAGGTCATAGCCTACGGATCGGATTCGCCCCCAAACCATATGGTCACCGCGAAACTGCGCCAGGTAGCCGAAGCCGGTGACCTTGGGAGCAAGCCGCACATGGGTGATCCCCAGGTAGAAACGGTGGAAGGTAAAGCTCATAGAATCGGGGTTCAGCACAGCCAGATACCGCATTTGTTCACCGGTTTCCGTAACCAATTGAGGCGCAACCGGAAGTTTGTTGCGGTCTTTACAATTGAAGGTACCCATATCGGCACAGCTGTAGTCATTGGTAGTGGTATCCATACCATAGAAACTATGGCCATTCAGCGTCAACACGCCGGACAGATCATAACCGCACAGATCCACATACAGATCCTTCTTGAGCGTACCGGGGTTACTCCCATCCTGCAAAAGGCGCACATAGCCGCCGTCAGGACAGGCAGCAATGGCTTCTTTCAGGGTGCTGTATTGCTGCATCTTGCCGTTGGATACCACCGCCGCGGCATTATCTGTGGTGATGGTTAGAATCAGCTCATGTCCCAGCAAGTTATAGCCATAATAAAAGCCGCCGTCAACACCTGCCAGCTCCGCAAGGGGAACAATGTTTCCTTCATACCATGCGACAAAGTCACTGATATTACCGGGAACATATACATGGACCTTTACACCCCGGTCTACGAAGATACTGCCCACAGAATCGGTGGTATAGGTATCCAGGTATTCGGGCTTTCCGGTAAAGTAGAAAGCATCGGTACTGCTGCAGGTCGGCAGGGTATACAGTTCGGGATCTAAGGTATGATCCTCACCCATGCGGGCATCGGTCAGATTAAAATAGGCGTGGTAAAGCTCCTCACCCTGGTCATCCCAGGTCAAGTCCACCTGGTAATACTGTCCGTCAATGAGAACATAGTTCCAGGCGTGAGGGCCACCGCCGTCACCAACAGCAATATAGGATTGGACACCTGCCTTGCGCAGTAAGTACTGCAGGGATTTTGCGTAACCGTCGCAGACGGCCTCCCCATTTACCAAACCGCCGTAGAGATCGTGGGCATTTTCCGCATCCAGCACATAGGTAATATGTGCCGCCAGGGTATCATGGAGGTACAGTTCCTTTTGGTAATCGCTCATGCCCTCGGAAATCCCTGCCAGAATTTCCTCCGCCACCGCTTCTACCTTTGAGATCGCAACGGTTCGCTCAGCTTTGTCCATGGACATTTCCAGTTCAAAACCGCAGATGACACCGCCATAGGTGTAGATCCAATATGTGCCGGTGATCCAAAAGTATTCCGGGTGATCCCGTCGAAAGGTATCGATGAGCGTGTACAGTTCTGCCCGGCTGAATGCCTGGGTCAGATCGTCGATATACACTGTGAGGGTATCTTCATAATCAGTTGTTTCCAAAGCCGCAAGCAAGCGGTCATAGGCGGTCACAAAGTCCTTGCGCAATGCCTGCAGCACAGTTCTGCCGTAATAGGGCAATTGGCTCTCCCCTTTTGTGGGCTGACGCTGGGGGATCCGGGTATGGGGCAAGGGTTCTTCCAGCTCCACCACCGTATACTGCAACTCCTCCGCTGCGCCCTTTGGGGTGACAGGCTCTGTGGATGCCTGCAAAGTTCCCTGTACCGTCCCGGCAGATGCCCCCACAGGCAAAATGCCCAGCACCAGGATCACAGAAAGGAATAAACAAAGATATCGTTTCAGCATAAAATCGCCTCCTTTATACTTGTATTATATAGGAATCCTTTCCATTGTCAACACACAAAGAAGGTTTTTTCGTGTAGGTTTTCCCAAAAAGTGTGGGAAAAGTGTAGGAAAAGAGCGTGTCTCGCGACACGCTCTTGGTGTTTTTTAATTGGCGGTGACGGTGATCTGGTCGTCGGTGGCAGTGGCGGTGAGGGCGCAGATGGGAGCCTCAAAGGAGCCGATGATGGCTTCGGAAATGGGGTCTTCCAGTTCTCTTTGAATGGTGCGGCGCAGATTCCGGGCACCGTAGGTGACGGAATAGGCCTTTTTCACCAAAGCCTTGCGCACATCCTCGTTCCAGGTGAAGGTCAGGCCACGGTCGGAAAGGCTGGTCTTCAGCTCCTCAAGCATAATATCCGCAATGCCCAGGAAGTTTTCTTCCGTCAGATGATTGAAGGTAATGATCTCATCCACACGGTTGATAAACTCCGGACGGAGGAACTCCTTCAATGCGTTCATGGTCTTATCCCGGGTCTGATCCTGGCTGGTCTTGCCAAAGCCCAGGCCGCCTACCCTGCCCTCAGAGCCTGCATTGGAGGTCATAACGATAATGGCGTTTTCAAAATTAACCTGCCTGCCCTGGGCATCGGTGATGCGTCCGTCATCCAGCACCTGCAGCAATACATTCAGCACATCCGGGTGTGCCTTTTCGATCTCATCGAACAGCACAACACTATAGGGCTTTCTGCGGATCTTCTCCGTCAGCTGGCCGGCTTCATCGTAGCCCACATAGCCGGGAGGAGAGCCGATCAGCTTGGAAACTGTATGCTTTTCCATATACTCGGACATATCCAGCCGGATCAGTGCATCCACGGAATCAAACATATCGTTTGCCAGGCATTTGACCAGTTCGGTCTTACCAACGCCGGTGGGGCCTACGAAAATAAAGGAAACGGGCCGCTTCTTGGGGCTGATACCCACACGGTTGCGGCGAATGGCCTTTGCCACCGCTTCCACCGCTTCAGCCTGACCCACGATATGGGTCTTCAGACGATCTGCCAGGCCTCGGATCTGCTCATATTCCTGGGCCTTGATCTTGGATGCTGGAATTTTCGTCCACAGTTCAATGATCCGAGCCAGGTTTTCCATAGTCACCGCAGGTGCGGGAATCTTATCCAGTTCCTCGATCTCATCAGCGATCTTGCACAGCTTGCTGCGGATAGTAGCCAGGCGCTCGTAATGCTCGTTCTCCGTATCCTCGGTGAGCATTTTCAGCTCCAGCTCGTAATCGTCCCGTTCCTTTTTCAGTTCTGCCATGCGAGCGATTTCCTTACTGCGCAGATTCAGATCGGAGCAGGCCTCGTCCAGCAGGTCAATGGCCTTGTCAGGCAGGAAACGATCAGTAATATAACGCTCAGAAAGGATCACGCACTGCCGGGCGATCTCCGGGGTGATGGTCACGCCGTGGAATTCGGCATAGGCCTTTGCCACGCCCTGCATGATCTGACAGGCCTCCTCAATGGTAGGCTCTGCCACGGAAACTGGCTGAAAACGGCGTTCCAAAGCGGCATCCTTTTCGATATGTTTGCGGTATTCATTAAAGGTGGTGGCACCGATCACCTGGATCTCACCACGGGAAAGGGCTGGCTTCAGGATGTTGGCGGCGTTCATAGACCCCTCCGCATCACCTGCGCCCACCAGATTATGCACCTCGTCAATAACCAGGATAATGTTGCCGCAAGCCTTGACTTCGGCAATCAGGCTCTTCATACGACTTTCAAATTGGCCGCGGAACTGGGTGCCTGCCACCAAGGCAGTCAGATCCAGCAGGAACACTTCCTTATCCCGCAGCTTATATGGCACATTACCCTGGGCGATCCGCTGGGCGAGACCTTCGGCAATGGCCGTCTTACCAACACCGGGTTCACCGATCAGGCAAGGGTTGTTCTTCTGCCGACGGTTCAGGATTTGAATGACCCGTTCGGTCTCTACATCGCGACCAATGACCTTATCCAGCTTGCCTTCCCTTGCTCTTCCGGTCAGGTCCATGCAATAGCTGTCCAGGAATTTATGTTTAGGATTCTTTTTCTTGCCGGATTTCTCCTTCTCCTGCTCTTTGCCCTCGGTCTTGGGTGCAGGGGGCTCTGCCTGTGCCTTCATGGGCATGGCACCGCCAAAAAGCTGATTCAGCAACGGAAAAGTAGAAGTCTGACTGTCCATGTCATCGCCGTCATCGGCAGACTCCTCCAACTGGCCGAACATACTGGTCATCTCGTCGCTGAGATTGTCCAGCTCATCCTCGGAAAAGCCCATCTGCTTCACAGCCTGGTCAATCTGAGGAAGGCCCAGGCTACGGGCACATTTCAGGCAATAGCCTTCATTCATAGTCACGCCGTTTTCGATCTTCGTAATAAAGACCACGGCGATATTTTTCTTGCATTTTGCGCACATTTTAGGCTGCATAGTGTATCACTCCCAGGAAATGGCAGGGGCGTATCCCCTGCCTTACAATTGATTATTCGATGATGGTACCGTCGGGACATTCGAATTTACAAATGCCGTCGTCGTACCACAAATGGGTCATGTACAGACCGCCAGGGGGCACTGTAGGGCCTGCGGCGGTACGGTTACCGGAATCCAAAATGGCACCGATATCCTCCGGGGCGATCTTGCCCTCGGCGGCATAGACCACCGTTCCGGCCATGGCGCGTGCCATGTTGTACAAGAAGCCGTTGGCACATACCTTCAATTCGATGATATTGCCCTTGCGTTCCACATTATAGTAATAAACGGTACGAACGGTGGATTTTACATCCGTACCCACAGAGCGCACAGCCGCAAAATCGTGGGTGCCCACAAACTGGCTGGCTGCGGCCTGCATGATTTTTTCATCCAAGTGCTTGGGATAGAACCATGCCCGGTTTACAAAGAATGGATCCTTCAGCCGGGAATTAT
The DNA here is from genome assembly GCA_045577035.1 of Faecousia sp. Lineage (GTDB taxonomy): Bacteria > Bacillota > Clostridia > Oscillospirales > Oscillospiraceae > Faecousia. Next base: position 7,661 of record JAZNHQ010000184.1, read on the forward strand.
AGATGGTATAGGTATATTCTTTTTTGGCACAGGAACCGATGGCATTAAACTTCTCGTGAACCTCAAATGCCTTGGTGACCACGATATCCACCGGCAAATGGGTATTCAGCGCATAGGGCAGACGATCCACGGGGATGGTGGATTCCGTGTGGAAATTGGCCACATAGCACTTGGCGTGTACACCGGCATCGGTGCGTCCGCAGCCGGTCACATGGGTGCTTTTCCCGGTGATCATGGCAATGGCTTTTTCCAGGGTTTGCTGAACGGTGGCCAGGTTTTTCTGTGCCTGCCAGCCGTGATAGGCCGTGCCTTCATAGGTCAAAATCAGTGCAATATTGCGCATAGCTACCTCACAGACCAAATTGTACCAGGACGATCACCGCTGCCAGCAGCACCACGGCTGTGAGAAATGCCAGGTAATCCCGGCGCTTATAGCGCAGCAGCTTCATTTTCGTCCGGCCCTCGCCGCCATGATAGCAACGGCATTCCATGGCCGTTGCCAGCTCGTCCGCACGGCGGAAGGAGCTGATAAACAGCGGCACAAGAATGGGCACCAGCGCCTTGACACGCCGGATCAGATTGCCGTTTTCAAAGTCCGCACCTCTTGCCTTTTGGGCGCACATGATCTTGTCCGTTTCCTCGATCAGGGTGGGAACGAATCGCAGAGCAATGCACATCATCATTGCCAGCTCATGGACAGGCACACGGATCTTCTTTAGGGGATTCAGCAGAGATTCCAGGCCGTCGGTCAAGGCAATGGGAGAGGTGGTATAGGTCAGCAGGAAGGTACAAGTGATCAGCATTAAAATGCGAAGCACCATAAATACGGCTCGCACCACACCTTCCATGGTAATGGTAATGATCCAAAACTCCACCAGCACGGTCTCACCGCCGGTAAAAAACAGATTCAAAATACCCGTGAAGAGCAGGATCATCACAAGGGGCTTCAAGCCCCGCAGAATGGACTTCAGCGGGATGTGGGATACGGCAATGGAAAAGGCCAAAAAGACAAATACCACGCCGTAGGAGATCCAACTGGATGCCGTAAACAGCGCCACGATATACACGATCAAAAGCAGCAGCTTTGTCCGGGGATCCAGGCGATGGACTACGGATTCTCCGGGAAAATACTGGCCGAGGGTAATGTCCTTAAGCATGGTCATTGCCTCCCTTCAGCCGCTTCAGCGCCTGCACCGCCTGTTCCACGGTATATACGGACGGCACATTTAGCCCCATTTGCTGCAAACGCAGGAACACCCGGGTAATATCCGGGATGGCAAGACCCATTTCCACCAATTCCTGGGCATGGGTAAAGACCTGCTCCGGGGTGCCGTCCATGGCAAGCTTGGACTGATTCATAACCAAAAGGCGATCCGTCAGCCGCGCCACATCACTCATGGAATGGCTGACCATCATAATGGTGGCGTTCTTCGCCTTACGGTAGCTGCCAATATTGGCAAGGATATCCTCCCTGCCCTCCGGGTCAAGACCGGCGGTGGGTTCGTCCAAAATGAGAACCTCCGGTTCCATGGCGATCACACCGGCAATGGCCACACGGCGCTTCTGTCCGCCGGACAGGTCAAAGGGAGATACCTGCAGCTGTTTCTCCGTTAAGCCCACGAAGCTTGCCGCTTCCCGGACACGGCGGTCGATCTCTTTTTCGTCCAAACCCATGTTTTTAGGGCCAAAGGCGATATCCTTATATACCGTTTCTTCAAACAGCTGGTACTCCGGGTATTGGAACACCAGGCCTACACGAAAACGGCTCTGCCGGGTCAGCTTTTTATCAGACCAAATGTCCTGCCCGTCCAGCAAAACCGTACCGGAGGTGGGTCTGAGCAAGCCATTCAGATGCTGGATCAGAGTAGACTTACCGGAGCCTGTATGGCCGATAATGCCGATAAACTCTCCCTTTTCCACCTGGAAGGACACATTGTCCAACGCAACATGCTCGAAGGGTGTTCCCACACTATATATATATTGTAGGTTCTTAACCTCCAAAATAGGTGCCACTATCGTTTTCCTCCTGTGAGTCAAACCTCTTTAATCTTGTCGTAGAGTGTCTGCGCACATTGTTCCGGGGTCAATTGCCCCAAGGGTAAATCATAGCCTTGCTTGTTCAGCTCCCAACACAGCTCCACCGTTTCCGGGGCTGCAAGGCCAATTTCATGAAGCTTCTCCACCTGGGAGAATACCTCAGCCGGGTTTCCGTCCAGAGCTACCTGCCCTTTATGAAGCACCACCACCCGCTGCGCCTGTGCCGCCTCATCCATGTGGTGGGTAATCAGCACTACGGTGATGCCCTTTTCCCGATTGAGCCGGGTAATGGTCTGCATGACCTCCCGTCTGCCCCGGGGATCCAGCATAGCAGTAGGCTCGTCCAACACAATACATTTGGGCTCCATGGCGATCACACCGGCAATGGCTACCCGCTGCTTCTGTCCGCCGGACAAAAGATGGGGTGCGTGCTTGCGGTAATCGTACATACCCACCTGCTGTAGGGCTTCATCCACACGCTTGCGGATCATAGGGCTGGCCACGCCCAGGTTTTCCGGGCCAAAGGCCACATCCTCCTCCACCACGTTGGCAACGATCTGGTTGTCCGGGTTTTGGAATACCATACCCACATTTCTGCGGATGGCGATCAGCTTTTCTTCATTAGAGGTGTCCATACCACAGACATAGACCTTGCCGCCGCAAGGCAGCAGTATGGAATTAAAATGCTTTGCCAGGGTGGATTTGCCGCAGCCATTGCCGCCTAACACGGCAACAAAGCTGCCCTCCTCTACCGTAAGGCTCAGATCCTCAAATACCACAACATCAGGCTTGTCCTCCATGCCGGGGTATTTGTATGCAAGATGCTCAACAGTTAACGCTACAGGCATGAACTCGCCTCCTTTTGGTATTTATCAGGGTGTCCAGCGGCCGGCAGCACCGCAGGGCAGCATCAAGCCGGTGGAACGCACAGGCAAGCCCAGCTCGCCCACCTGGGTAGATCCTCCGTGCGTGGCGCCGAATACCACATCGGACGCATAGCCCACCGCAGAGGGGGCAAGGCCCGTGGTATAGGAATTGATGATCACGAACAGAGGGTTGTCTGTCAGCAGCTTGCCGACCTCCAGCAAGAAGGGATAAAAGCTTGTCTCCATCTTCCAAATCTCGCCGCTGGGGCCGCGTCCATAGCTGGGCGGATCCATGATGATGCCGTCATAACGGCGGCCACGGCGGATTTCACGCTGGATAAACTTACCGCAGTCATCCACGATCCAGTGGATCGGACGGTCTGCCAAACCGGATGCAGCCGCATTCTCCTTTGCCCAAGCCACCATACCCTTGGAAGCATCCACATGGTATACCTCCGCGCCACCGGCTGCAGCCGCCAGGGTTGCGCCGCCGGAATAGGCAAACAGATTCAGAACCCGTACCGGACGACCGGCATTGGC
>JAZNHQ010000185.1:0-2820 GCA_045577035.1 Faecousia sp.
AGTACGCCGACGATTGGTATACTCAATATCCGTAAAATTCTGCTGTTTTTCCATTTAAAACACCCCTTTTCTCTATTATACCATAAATAGCCTTAGGGTGGTAGAATTAATCAGCGTTTACTGCAGGGGAGGTGGCACGGCCATGCCGTGACGGAGGGGTTTGTGGATGTTCGTTCCGATAACCCCTCAGTCAAAAATCGGTTCCGAAGAGCCGATTTTTGCCAGCTCCCCTACAAGGGGAGCCAAGGGTGCGGTGCAAATTTCCTTACATTGACAGCATTGCCTGCAGGGGGAGCCATAATTCGGAATTTTTAGATTATTTGTTGTTTTTATGAGAAGAATGTGTTATAATTCATCCAAACACACGACAGGAGGGCTATTTATGTCCAATGTGCAGAATTTTCGCACCGCGTTCCATGGCTTTAACCGCCAGGATGTGGTCAGCTATATTGAATATATCAACAACCGCCACAACAGCGAGATCCAGCAGCTGAACAATCAGCTGCAGAGTTTACAGGGCAAGGGCGACAATTCCCAGCTGCAGGAAAAGCTGGCTGCCGCCGAGGCCCGGATTCAGGAGTTGGAGGCTGCGCTTGCCCAGCAGGGCGGTGCTGCCGTTAACTGCACCGAGCAGGAGCTGGAAGCATACCGTCGGGCAGAGCGGGCTGAGCGTGTTGCCCAGGAACGATCCCAGCAGATCTGCCAGCAGGCAAACGCGGTTTTGGCCGATGCCGGTGTACAGGTAGATTCCGCCGCTGCGGCCATTGATGATGCTGCCCAGAAGCTGGATGCCCAGCTGCAGGCCTACAAGGTTGCTGTGGAAAATACCAAGGCTACGCTCCATGATGCCGCATCCGCTTTGGCTGCCATCGCCCCCCAGTCCGAATAAACCATTGGGAAAGCCCTGTGCTTTCCCAATTTTCATAACAGGGAGATAATTATGATCACCTATCCGAAATATTATAAATCCTTTTCCTGCATCGCTTCTGCCTGCGAGGACAGCTGCTGCAAGGAATGGGAAGTAGATGTGGACGAAGCCTCTGCCGCCCGGTACGCGGCACTGACCGGCCCTTTGGGTGAGCGTCTGCGGCAGGTCATGACCCGGGTGGACGGCGGCGTGCGCCTGCCCATCCAAAACGGCCGCTGTCCCATGTGGCGGCAGGACGGTCTGTGCGAGATCCAGGCACAGCTGGGGCATGATGCTCTGTGCCACACCTGCCAAACCTTTCCCCGGCTGACCCATGAATATGACGGCTTTACGGAAATGGATCTGGAGCTTTCCTGCCCGGAAGCCGCCCGGCTGATCTTTACCGCAGATGAGGCCATGGTACATACCGGTCAAATGCCCTCCTCCCATGAGGAATTGATAGAAATTCTGCTGGAAAGCCGCCAGCAAGCATTTACGATTTTAGAAGATACCACCCTTTCCCTACCCCAAAGACTCATCACACTGCTGATCTACGCCCACCATGTACAAAGCTGGATCGACGGTGGTGAACAGCCCCAGCCCAACCCGGAAAAGGCCCTGGCACTGGCTGCCGCACTCCCCGGAGAGGGTAACATAATCCCTATAATCGAGTTTTATGTAAACTTAGAAATACTCACAGACCGATGGAAAGACCGGCTCACCTCCCCTGTCCCCACACCTAAATGGGATGATCGGCAGGTTCGGTTCATGACCTACGGTATCCGGCGGTACTGGCTGCAGGCGGTTTCTGACTACGACCTGCTGTGCCGGGTAAAATTCCTGATCGGTGCCTGTGTACTGCTGCATCACTTGGGCGGTGACCCGGTATCCACCGCCCAGCTATGGTCCAAGGAGATCGAACACGACCCGGACAATGTGGAAGCGCTCCTGGATGCCGCCTACACCTCCCCTGCCTTTACCGACCAAAACCTGCTGTGTCTTCTGCGCCAGTAAATTTATATTTGTCGTACTGAGCAGTTGGTTAGGCGCAGCGAAAGCCTTCCCCCTCGGGGGAAGGTGTCACCAGTGCGCACACTGGTGACGGATGAGGGGCGTTCGTCAAAGGATCTGTACCGTGGTGCGTTGTCGGACATTGCTGACCCCTCATCAGTCAAAAATCAAATAGATTTTTGACAGCTTCCCCCCAGGGGGAAGCCTTTGCGCATCGAAATAACAGCGCAATAATTTGCATCCCATATAAATCGGGCATACTGCATTTTCGCAGTATGCCCGGTTTTTATTCTTTTGTAAGGGTCTCGATGGCCACTCTGGCCGCATCCTGTTCCGCACGCTTTTTGCTGGTGCCGGTACCCTCGCCCACCACCTGGCCGTTCAGCGTCACCTGTACCATGAACTTTTTATCATGGTCGGGGCCGCTCTCGCCGGTCAGACTATATACCAGCACTTGATTCTTTCTCTGCTGTACAAGCTCCTGCAGTGCGGTTTTATAGTCCTCGTTGTGAAGGCGGTTCACAGGCACATTGGTCAGCACAAAGCGGCTGATGATGCCCTTGGCGGCCTCTATACCGCCGTCCAGGAAGCTGGCGGCAATGATGGATTCCACCGCATCGGCCAAAATGGACGCACGGCCTCTGCCGCCGCCCTGCTCTTCGCCGTGACCCAGCAATAAATGCTTGCCCAGCTCCAGCTGCTCCGCAATGGAGGCCAGGCTTGTCTCGCAGACCATGTCCGCACGCATACGGGTCAGCTCGCCCTCGGGACGGTCGGGGAACTTCTTGTACAGATGCTCCGCAACCACCATGCCCAAAATGGAGTCCCCCAAGAATTCCAGCCGTTCATTGCTTTTCAGGCTGTCGTGCCAACGCTCATTGGCATAGGAGGAATGGGCAAGG
>JAZNHQ010000186.1:0-8125 GCA_045577035.1 Faecousia sp.
CCGGAGGGCATCCGGGTCAACCAGGCGGTTTGCGTGGCCATTGACGGAGAGCTGTGCGGCCTGTTTGCCGTAACCTACGATAAGAACAAAAACGCGGCGCTGGGCATTGGCGCCCTGTGCAGCACCCGTAAGCTCAAGAGCGTGCTGACCAATAACGACTTCATGCTGACCGAGAGCTTCCTGCGTGCCAAGTTTGGCATTAATCCCAAGCGGATCCACATTCCGGAGCACAGTGTGTGCCAGCAGCTGCAGGAAAAGAAGCTGCCGGAGGACGCACAGGCATTGGTCATGTCCACCCGCAGCGGTGTGGCGCCCTTTGCCATTGGCGCTTTGGGAGCCAAGGCGCTGCGTACGGCCAGTATTTTGGGCGTGATCATTCATATGCTGGGCGGTATTTTGGGTCTGGCCACTATGGTGGTGCTGACGGCGCTGGGCAGAACGGATCTGCTCACCCCCATGAATATGTTCCTGTATCAGCTTGTTTGGCTTGTTCCCGGACTGCTGGTGACCCAGTGGACGAAGATCATGTAAAAAAACGGAATATATGAGCGCCTCTGAGAGGTTTCCTAAACAAAATCGGCACATTTTTGTGCCGATTTTGTTTTAACAAATTACAAACGTGAGGGTTACATAAAAATATATTATGTTAACAAAAGGGACGTGACCCGCCGGGGATTCGTTTGCATTTTTCCTGCGGAAAAATAAAGGTGTTGCCGCCGTCTAGTCGGCGGCAAACGGCGCTCATTCGCGCCGTATTTGATTCTTCGAATCCCCAACAGAATCAAAAAAGCAGATACCCAAATGGGTATCTGCTTTTTTGGTGACCCGCCGGGGATTCGAACCCCGGACCCACTGCTTAAAAGGCAGTTGCTCTGCCAACTGAGCTAGCGGATCATTGGCTGGGATGGCAGGATTTGAACCTACGAATGCCAGAGTCAAAGTCTGGTGCCTTACCGCTTGGCGACATCCCAATATGGCGGCTTGACGCCGGACACACGCCGTATTATAGCATGGCAGAAACCTTTTTGCAACCATTATTTTGGCGGTTTCAGGAAATTTTTATACCTATCATTCTCGCATCCGGAAAAAACGGTTGTTTTATGGAGGAAGATTTGGTATAATCCGGAAAAAGAGGTTTTTGGAGGGATTTGTATGGATGAACGGGTCTTGCAGCTGAAAGATCTGAAGAAGTGCTACAAACGCATGCGCGCCAGAGCCGGATGGGGCTGGAAGGTGTTTGCCTGGCTGTTTTTCCTGGTGTTTTTCGTGGTTACGGCGGCAACCTTGTTTGTGGTATATAATCATACGGCACCGGTGCGATTCCTGGACAATTCCATTTGGGGGCCGGCAAAGGCTGCCGTGGGCTTAAAAATTGATTACGCCTGGTTTTGGTGCCTGCTGAAGGAATATGGAACCATCGCCTCTGTTTGCAGCGGCGCACTGTGGCTGCTGTTCTGGGGCTTGGGACACCGTGCTTCTTGTGCCATGAAGAATACGGATACATATCGCTCCTGGCGCACACTGAAGCTGACCTTAGATACAGAAAAGGAAGAAAAGAAATAAGCGGTGAAACAAAGATATTATTTGGTGGATGCCTTGCGGGGACTGGCCATGCTGGCGGTGATTTGGTATCACACCCTGTGGGACCTGGTGAATCTCTATGACATATCCATACCCTGGTTTGCATCGGATCTGGGCTTTGTGGTGCAGAGAACCATCCGTTGGTGCTTTGTGCTGATTGCCGGCTTCTGCTTTTCCATGGGCAGCAGACCGGTGAAAAGGGGACTGATGCTGATCGGATGTTCTGTGTTGGTTACGCTGGTTTCGTACATTGTGGGCAGCCCCATTATTTTCGGCATCCTTACCTTTTTGGGAATTGCCTCTTTGCTGGGGGCTTTGTGGAAATGGATCACCGGCAATAAGAGCGCAACCTTCTGGGGATCGTGCCTGGGCTTTGCCGTGTGCCTGGCGTTGGTTTTATGGACTGTAAATGCGGAAACCCGCCGGATGTGGGGCGTTTCCTTGCCGGGCAGCTGGTATGCCAATTACGTAACCGCCTTTTTGGGCTTTCCCCACTTAGCCTTTGAATCGGCAGACTATGTGCCGCTGATTCCATGGATCTTTGCTTACGGCATGGGTTATTATTTATACGGTATTATGAAAAGCCGGAATTGGATGGGTGTGTTCTGCAAGCTGCGGATCAAGCCTCTGGAGTTTATTGGCAGACACTCCCTGCTTTTGTATTTAGTTCACCAACCAATTGTCTATGGGCTGCTTATGTTGATGTTCCCAAAATAAGAAAGAGGTATATTATGGAAGAGATGTTCAGTAATCCCGGCCAGAGGATTCGAAGCTGGGCAAAGGGTTTATTTGTCGTTGAGTGCATTTGCTTGATCATTGCGTTTTTTTACTACTGGATCGATCAAAGCGATTTTTGGGAGGGGCTGCTGGTGCTGCTCTGCGGCGTTGCCGCTGCCTATATTTTCTGCCTGTTTATCATTGCCTTTGGGGAATTGGTGCAGACCAATGAGGAAAATGCTAAGACAAACCATGAGATTCTGATGTACTTGAAGCATCAGAATCGGCAGGAGAATCCAAAAACAGCAAAGGTTGCGGATCCACCCAAAGCCACAGCGCCTGTAGTGCCCTCGGTACAGACCGAGGCGGTTAGACCCATAAAGAAGCTGCCGAAGAATAACGCATTGGCCAAGATCTTGAAAGAAGCATTGACTTATCAGTCTGATGACAAAATGCGTATGTGTTTGGAGAAAATCCTGTTTAACCGTGAGCTTTCCCAGTATTGGGGGCAGGTGCAGGAAATTTTTGAGGAAGTGCCCCGAAACGAACAGCGCAAAGCAGTAGAAGAATTGCTGCAAATGGTACAATAAAAATGACCCCTGCCGTGAATGGATATCCATTCATGGCAGGGGATTATCATTTACTGCTGAGCCAGTTTTTCTTTCTTCAGCACATTGAGCAGCTGGGGGTACAGCTGGCAGCTCATGCCGCCGTCCACAGTCAGCTCGGTGCCGGTGACATTCTTGGACATATCGCTGCCCAGATAGTAGGCGGCGTTTGCGATGTCTTCAAAGTCGGAAATATCACCGATGGGAGTCAGCTCGCCATTGACGATCTGCTTATTGCCCATGCTCACCCAACGGGCAGTCTTGATGGTGCCGGGCAGCACCACATTGGAGCGGATGCCGAATTGTCCCAGATCCACCGCAAAAGCCTTGCTCATGGCGTTGATGCCGCCCTTGCTGGCGCAGTAGGCCGCACGGTTGGGAATGGCACGGTAGGAGGTGTTGGAGCCGATAAACACGATGGCGCCGCCGCCCTGTTCCTTCATGCGGATGGCAGCCTGGCGGACGATCATAAAGTTCCAGACCAGGTTGGTCTCGAATACCTCCTGGAATTCCTCCACGGACTGTTCGAAGAAATCCAGACCCTTGGCAGGGTTGTTGCCAAAGCCCATATTGGCGGAGTTCAGCACCACGGTCTGCACAAAGCAGCCCTGGGCGTCAATGTCTGCAAAGATGGCCTTGACGGCTTCCTCGTCCCGGATGCCCAGGCCGTAGCCCTTGGCCAATACGCCATACTGGGCTGCGATCTTGTCGGCGGCTTCCTGGGCCCGCTCCTGGGAGCGGCTGGTGATAAATACATTGTAACCGGCTTCGGCGTACTTCTGCGCAGTGGCATAGCCTGTACCCACGGTAGCACCGGTAATAAATACAGATTTTTTCATAATGATCCTTTCGGCGAGCAATTAAAAGTAAAACTCGGTCTTGGCGGGGCGGATGTCGGTCAATGCGCCGGTGTAGTGGCGCAGGGTATGTACCTGGTAGGGATGCTCCAGGCAGGCTTCCTCGTTGATCTCGATACCCAGGCCGGGGCCGTCGGGAATGAAGATGCAGCCGTCCTCGTAGGTGAGGTTTTCGGTGGTCACATCCTTACGCCAGGTCACATCGGAGTTCATGATCTCCAGGATGCAGAAATTGTTGCAGCAGGCTGCCAGCTGCAGGGTGGCGGCGTTGGCCACAGGGCCGGAGGGGTTATGGGGAGCGAAGGGGATGTAGCGGGATTCTGCTTCTGCAGAGATCTTCTTCAGCTCCATGATGCCGCCTGCGTGGGAGATGTCGGGCTGGATATAGTCCGCAGGCATCAGGTCGAAGAAGCGGCGGTAATCCCAGCGGGTGTACAGACGCTCACCGGCGGAGATGGCCACAGGGGACTTGTCCCGGACAGCCTTCAGCGCCTCCAGAGAATCCGGGGGAACAGGCTCTTCGAAGAACATGGGCTTAAACTGATCCAGCTCCTTGGCGATCTTGATGCCGGTGGGGATATTGAAGCGGCCGTGGCCTTCGATCAGCAGGTCTACCTCAGGGCCAACCGCACTGCGGACAGCATCCACGCAGCGCAGAGCCTTGTCCAGATCCTTGTTGGAAATGTCCATATAGTTCTTGCCGAAGGGATCCCATTTCATGGCGGTGACACCGCGCTCCACGGCGATCTTGGCTTTGGCACCGAATTCCTCCGGCTCTTTTGCGCCTGCAAACCAGCCGTTGATATAAATGCGAACCTTGTCACGGCACTTGCCGCCCAGCAGCTGGTACACAGGCACATTCAGGCTCTTGCCCAAAATGTCCCACAGCGCCATTTCCACAGCGGAAAGGGCGCTCATGAGCACCGCACCGCCACGCCAGTAGGCGTCACGGTATACGCCGTGCCAAATGTCCTCGATGTTCCGGGGATCCTTGCCCACGATGGCTTCCTTGATATGCTCCACAGCGCCCCACAGCGCCTTTTCCTTATACTCCAGGGTGGCTTCGCCTACGCCGTCGATACCCTCGTCGGTGTAGACCTTTACGAATACCCAGTTGGTGCGGAAGCAGTCTACGGTAAATATTTTTACATCTGTAATTTTCATAGCTTGATCTCCTTATAGTATTCCGGTACGATCTTGTTTTCTACAGGGAACCGGTTTGCGTCCAGGTCATCGAACAGACCCGTATGTACAGGGACGGCCAGCTTTGCGCCGGTGGCACGGAAGAAGTCCGCACCGTCGGTCATGTTCATATTGTTTCCCTTGCCGTTGACAGGCAGGAACACCACATCCAGATCGTTGGGCAGGTCGGACAGCACTTCGGTGCTGTACAGGGTGTCGCCGGTGATGTAGTACTTTTTGCCTGCGTAGGTGATGATCACGCCGATGGCACAGGGGTCACTGTGCTGTGCTTTCACGGATTCGAACCGGATGTCCTTTTCTGTCCACCGGGTAAACCTGTCGAACAGCACATAGTTGTTACCGGGAGCCATCTGCCGGATCTTGCCCCAAACGGAGGAGGGTGCCAGGACGGTGATGTTTTTGTGCCGTGCCAGGATGATCTCCACAGTCTCCGGGTCGAAATGATCCAAATGGTCGTGGGTGAAGATCAGCACATCCGGGCGGATATCAAAAAAGCGGGTGTCTACCGGCACTCTGCGATAGTTCAGGGGGTTGACCTTGACAACGCTGTCGGACAGATAGGGGTCTACCATGACGGTGCAGCCGTCGGTTTCGAACAGCAGGCCAGCCTGTCCCATAAAGGTGATTTTCATAGGACGTTGATCTCCTTTATTGCAAAATATATTTTTTCTGATATAATCATTATACAAGAAAGACCTGGCTATTTCTAGTCAATATTGCACTTAATTTTTTAGATTTCTGCTTTTATGGAGGGCTTAACATGGAATTTGGAGCCATGCTGCTTTCAGAATACGGCGTGTTCGATTCCCGGGTGAAGTTTCCTGAGGGTGTTTTGACCCAGCCCAGGCAGGTAGAGGAGTACGAGATCGAGCTGTATACGGAGGATCAGACCGGCATCGGCTATATTGGCGGCGTGGAAGTGCCGCTGAAAAAGGGGACACTGATCTGTGTTCGCCCCGGATCGGTCAGATACAGCCGTCTGCCCTTTCGGTGCCTGTATCTGCATTTGCAAACCCGTGATCCCCAGCTGCGCCAACTGCTAAGCTGGCTGCCGGAGTATTGCACCATGTCCGATATGTCCGCAGCGGTATCCCTGTTTCGCAGGATCATTTCCTTAGACCCCGGGGCGTTCCCGGAGGAACGGCTTATGCTCCACAGCTGCATTTCGGAATTGGTTTACCGGCTTTTGCAGGAGGTAGGCGCCCGGCAGGGAGATGTGCTGCACGCCCACCGGAAAACCATGCAATGGGTGGAGCAGTATATCCGTCAGAATCCCCATGAGGATCTGGAACTGAAGGCTTTGGCGGAAAAAGCCAACCTGTCGCCCAGTTATTTCCATAAGCTTTTTACAGGGCATTTTGGCATGACCCCGGCGGAGTATGGGCTGAGCTGCCGCATATCGGTGGCCAAGACGCTGCTGGCAGAAGGGGAGCTTCCCATGCAGGAGATTGCCCGCCGCAGCGGCTTTGCCAGCCAATCCTATTTTAATTACTGCTTTAAACAGCAGACAGGACAGACCCCTTTGCAATACCGCAAGGAGCATTTGTCCCGGCTGGTGGTGTAAAAAATGAGGCTGTTCCTTGGAACAGCCTCAATGTCATTAAGTTAAGTAACTATGTCATTCCGAGACCAGTTCGCAAACTGGTCGTGGGAATCTCCGGAGTAGGATTTAGCACCGGAGATCGCCGCACCAGTGTGCGCTACTTACCGCGATGACGCTTAACTTAATGACATTAACCTTACATTAAGTATTTTTTGGGCGGACGGATATAGCGTTCCCGGCTGGTGGCGTTGGGTCGGGCGTAAACGCCGGAAACCAGGCCCAGCATGGCGTACAGTGTAACCAAGGAAGGACCGCCGTAGCTGACAAAGGGCAGGGTCAGACCGATAACCGGTGCAAATCCCAGACACATACCCACATTGATACACACCTGGAAGATCAGTGCGGAGGCCGCACCGAAGCAGATCAGCTTACGCATATAGTCCGTGCTGCGGGTACCGACCCAAATGCAGCGGGCAATGATCAGCGCCAGCATGATCAGCACAAGGGTGCAGCCCACGAAGCCCAGCTCCTCGCCGATGGCCGCAAAGATAAAGTCCGTATGCTGGGCAAACAACGCACCCTCGGTTTGGGTTCGTGTGCCCTCAAACAGGCCTTGGCCGGTAAGGCCGCCGCCGGTCAGAGATTTCAGAGCGCGTACCGTATGGTAGCGCTCGTATATGCCGTTGGGGTCAAGGGAGGGATCAAACAGGATCATGATTCTGTTTTGCTGATAACTACCCAGCATATTCCACCAAATGGGGAAGGAGGCCACCAATGCGCCGATACCGCCTGCAAACCACATGAGGCTGACACCGCCGCTGAGCGCCATGCCCACAAAGATGAATACGAAGATCAAAGAAACGCCCAAGTCCTCGGAAAGCACCATGTTCAGACCCAGCAGAAGCAGCATGTGCATACCCAGGTGGAACACGGCCTTGGGGGCGGAGGGGTTGTTTTGGTGGGAATTCATGACCGAGGCGGCAATCAGAATGAAGAAGATCTTGCAGATCTCCGCAGGTTGAATATCCACGGGCATAAGAGGAATGTTGAGCCAGCTTCGGTTACCGCTGCCGTTGTCGGTGCCGAAGGGAATCAGCAGCAGAAGCAGGAAAATATTGAAAATCGTCAAAGCAAGGCGGTGTTCTGAGAAGAACTCCGCGTCCACGGAGGAGACCACGGCGTAGATCAGAATACCCAAAATGGCAGCGATCAGCTGAATGGTCACGTAACGGCCGTAGCCTACGGCATTTCTGGTACTGGCAATCACCAGCAGACCAAATGCTGTCATTACCACGCACATCAGCAGCAGCACCAGATCGCCCTTGCGAAAGGAATTCCATATATGGCGGATATATCGACTCAAGCCGTCACCTCCTTTAAACAGTTTGCTTTATTCTATCATTTCTCGAAGAAAAAGTAAACAGAAAGAAAAAATAGTTTACAAATTCATGTTTATCGTACACCCTTGTAGGGACCGGCGTCCTCGACGGTCCGCAATTACGCACTGCGGTAACGGGTCCTGTTGCGGTGCCCGGCACCCTCGTCGTCACAAACGCCTTCCTCGTTTGCCGACCGCTGCCACTCGCTCAGGTCGCTTTATCCGCCACCGGCGGCGC
>JAZNHQ010000187.1:0-32875 GCA_045577035.1 Faecousia sp.
CCAGCGCCAGCTTCCAGGCATCCGGCAGCTGGGCAAATCCCGCGGCCACAGGCAGGACGCCAAAGGTCACAGCTGCAAGAAGGAACAGCCACAGGTCATGCTTTCTCTGGCCGCCGAAATAATGGTCCAGCAGCAGAGCCACACCGGAAAGCAGCACCATATTGGGAATATCCAGTGGTGGCAGTATCGCCATGGGTACAAAGGCACGGATCACTGTGCATGTGATCACAGCAATTCCCAACACCAGTGTCAGAGCAATGTTGCCAAACAATTTATTCTGTTTCATAGCTTAACCTCCCCAGGAAGTTGCGCCGGATTCCGCATCCGCACCGGTTACATAGGCCACGGCGGAATTGACACAGCGTGTGATGGCCTTGCTGGTCACAGTGGCACCGGAGATGGCATCCACATTGGTGCCAACCTGGGCCTGGCCGGAGGTGTTTAAAAACTGAGAAAGGAATTCCCAGTCACACAGGGCGTTGCCGCCCAGGCCGGGGGTTTCGTGCATTTCGGTGACTACCAGACCGGTGACCTTGCCTTCGTTGCTGACACCGATCAGCATGGTGATCTCGTCTCCATAGCCTGCGGTGGCGGTTTCAATGACGAAGCCGGTCTCGCCCTTATGGACGGAGCGGATATTGGCGTCCTCGCCGGTATAGGTTTCTACCACAAAGCTTTCGCTGCCGGGAAGCAGGGTGCGCATGGTACGCAGATGCTCGTCCTGGGCGTTGGCCTGGGCAGTGCCCCGCAGACCAAAGGAAACACCAAAAACCAGCAATGCAGTTACCAGCAAGCTAAGGCAATAGATCAGAATGGATTTTTTCACTGGGACTGCACCTCCTTTTTGGTGCCAAACCGTCTGGGAGCGGTGTGGCGGTCAATGATCCAAACAAAGGCGTTCATGATCAAAATGGCATAGGTGACACCCTCGGGGAACAGACCGAAGTAGCGGAAAATCACGGTCAGTACGCCACAGCCCACACCGTAAATCAGCTGACCCTTGGGGGCTGCGGGGGAGGTGGCGTAGTCTGTTGCCATGAAGATGGCACCCAGCATCACACCGCCGCCCAGCAGGGAGTAGAGCATCCACTGGATGGGCGCGTCGGTTTTATGGAAGATCAGCGTCAGAATGGCCACGGTGCCCAGGTAGGCAGCGGGGATCCGGATGGAGATCACCTTGCGCCAAACCAGGTACGCACCGCCCAGCAGCAATGCCAGGGCAGAGATCTCGCCAATAGAGCCGGGGCAGTTGCCCAGGAACATATCCAGCAGGCTCTCTTCCGGCAGGGCGGGCATGACCATGTGGTGCAGGGGAGTGGCGGAGGTTGCGCCGTCAATGCCCTCGTAACGGGTCACACCCACGGGGAAGATCAGCAGCAAAAAGGCTCTTGCTGCCAGGGCGGGATTGAACACATTCTGTCCCAGGCCGCCGCACAGGGCCTTGGTGATCACGATGGCAAACACGCTGCCCAGGATGGCCTGCCAATAGGGAATGGTATGAGGCAGGGTCATGGCAAGCAGCAGTCCTGTGACCAGGGCGGAGCCGTCAATGACCGTATTTCTGGTTTTTGTCAGCTGGGCGTACAGCCACTCGGCACAGATTGCCGCGGCCATGCAGATCAGCGCCACCAGGGCAGAGCGGATACCCAGCACATAAATACCCACACCCAGGGCAGGCAGCAGCGCCAGAACCACATCCAGCATAATGCGGCTGGTGCGAAAATCTCCACGCACATGGGGGGAGGAAGCAACGGTTAATTTCATTTGTTGGCAGCCTCCTTTAGTAGTTTTTTGCCCAGGCGGAATTTTTCTACCAGGGGCAGCTTGCCCGGGCAGGTAAATGCGCAGCTGCCGCATTCCATGCAGTCCATCAGATTCAGCCGCGCCAGCTGATCCAGCCGCTGGGCATTCACATAGCGGTACATATACAAAGGTTGCAGCCGCATGGGACACACGCCCACACATTTGCCGCAGCGCAGGCATACGGGATTCTCCGCTGCGCCGTTTTCGTCCTTCAGCAGGCACAGAACGGAGTTGGTGGCCTTGATCACAGGTACATCCAGATTACTTTGGGCAACGCCCATCATAGGGCCGCCGCTGATGACTCGCTCGGTCTTGTCGTTCAGACCGCCGGCGGCTTCCAGCAGATCCCGGAAGGAGGTGCCCATGGGAACGATAAAGTTTTGGGGCTCGGCAATGGCCTCACCGGAGACGGTGACGATACGCTGGGTCAGGGGCATACCCAGCTTCACAGCCCGGTAAATGGCCGCAAAGGTGGATACATTAAAAATAGCACAGCCAACGCTGACCGGCAGCTTACCGGGAAGCACCTCCCGGCCGGTGACGGATTGCACCAGCTGCTTTTCCGCACCCTGGGGATACAGGGTGGGCAGAATACGAATCTGAATTTTGGGGAAGTCCTTGGACAGTGCTTTCAGCTTTTGAATGGCCACAGCTTTATTGGCTTCCACAGCCAAAACCAGGTTTTCCGGGTCTAGAAGCTCGTCCAGGATCATCATACCGGACAGCACCTGCTCCGGATTGGTGCGCAGCAGACTGTCGTCTGCGGTGATGTAGGGCTCACACTCACAGCCGTTGGCGATCAGTGTGTCAATATGCCCCATGGCGGACAGTGCCTTCACATTGCCGGGGAAGGCGGCGCCGCCCATGCCCACGATACCGGCTTCCCGGATGGCGTGCAATACCTCATCGTCCGTGGTGGGCAGGGGATTGGTAACAGCGGTATTTTGGAAGTCATTCTCGATGACCACCGCCATGGCAGAACCAATGCCGGGGTGGGGGCGCTTTTCAATGGCAATGACCTTGCCGGAAACGGAGGCGTGCACAGGCACACACAGCCCCTCTCCGTCACCGATCTTCTGACCCACCTTCACGGTATCTCCCACTTGCACCAACGGTGTGCAGGGCGCACCGATATGCTGCTGCATGGGGATCACCACCTGCTTGGGGGTCATGGTCTTGAAGGCTATATTTGTGGTGGACATTTCCTTGTTGTACTTGGGATGGATGCCACCGAAAAACAGCTTGTTCATGGTTCACCTCGTCAAGTTTTGATCATATCCCCGAATCCGGGGGTCATAAATTCTTCGCCGGCGGCGTTCAGCCATAAAACCTCAGCTTCGCAATCCAGAGCCAGCTGTTGCCCCTGCTCCAAGGGCAGCAGAAACAGGGCTGTGGACAAAGCGTCTGCCAAACCGGAGTCGTCGCAGACCACAGTGACCGACCGCCAATATGCGGAGGGCATCAGGGTTTGGGGGTCAATAATATGGTGGTACATCTGTCCGTCAACGGTATAGGCGCGCTGGTAGTCGCCACTGGTGACCACGTTGCCGCCGGAAACATACAGGGTATGCACATAATCGTTGCCCTCCGGGTTCTGCACACCGATGACCCAGGGGGTGTCCGTGTACTTTGGACCCGTGGCGCATACATTGCCGCCTACGCTGAGCAAGATCCCATCCGGCAGCTGCTCTGCCACCCGTTGGGCAGCCCAGCCTTTGGCAATGGCACCCACATCCAGTTGAACCTCCGGATCGCGGATGTAAACTGTGGAGTTTTCTTCGTCAATGATGATGGCGTCAAAATCCGTATGCGCAGCGGCCAACTGCAATTTTTCCATGGAGGGCAGAGCCGCATTGGCCGGATCGTTGATACCGGCGCTGCGTGCGTCATGCCACAAACGCAGTACACTGCCCATGGCCACATTGACCTTGCCCCCGGTCAGCGTATAGTAGTGGGCGCAGTCCCTTAACAGTGCAATAATGGGCTGCTCCACAGTTACAGGGGCGATGCCCGCCTGGTCGTTGAGGGTTTTCAGATTGTTTATCCCATCGTATTCGTGATAAATATCAAAAAGCTGATGATAGTACTCCAGCTGGTCATGGATCTGATCTACGGTCTGCTGGAAGGCTTCCTTGCTTTCGGCGGTGCCCTTTATGGTGGTTACCGTGTCAAAAAGGGTCAGGAAGCTGGCTTCATATACGGTAGGCCGCTGCTGTGCTGCTTGCTGACCGCAGCCGCTTAATAGGCAAAGCAGCAGCACAAGCGCCAATACTCTGCGGATCATATTACTGGGCTGCCTTTGCGATCAGATTCAAAAAGCCCACAATGGAGATGGTCACGGAGGCGGCAAGGTCTGTGCCGTCGGCAGGCTTGGTGGATTCGGAAATGGCAGTGCCGGCAACCTCTGCGGCGGTCTTGCCGGTCACATAGGCGGCAAAGTTGGCAGCCTGCTCGTTCCACTCATACTTGGCGCCGGCGTAGGCCTTCATGCCGTAGGCTTCGCCCAGCTCATTCTTGGTCTGAGGCGCGGTCAGCTCGCCTGCGATGGCACCGGTGCCGTCAAAGGTCACCTTAGCCTGCAAAGCATCAATATAGCAGGCGGTGATGGTGTCACCGTTCATGGTGATGGCGGTGGCATCCAGATTCAGCTGAGCGTAACCACCCTCAGCTTCGCCGGGGGCAGCTTCCATGGCGTTGATCACAGCCAGCTTCAGGGTATCGCCTTCCTTGGCGCCCAGGTGCTGGGCGTTGCCGACGGCCTTTTCGATGGCGTCCACATAGGAGCCGATGTAAATGGTGGCTACCGCAGCCAGGTCAGCGTCCTTGGCCTTGCCGGCTTCGTTGACAGCGCCGCTGCGCAGCTGCTGGGTGGTCTTGCCTACAGCAAACTCCGCCAAAGCGGCAGCCTGCTCGTTCCACTCGTACTTGGAGCCTGCATAGGCTTTCATGCCGTAAGCTTCGCCCAGCTCGTTCTTGGTCTGGATCTCCTTGGTGGCATCGAAGTCCACAGGAAGACCGGCAGTGTCAAAATTAACGCTGGTGCCTACGGAATCAATGATGCAATCCCGGATCTGGCCCTGGTCGTTGACCAAAACGGCCACAACGGTCACATCGTAATCTGCCTTGCCGTTTTCCTCGGCGGTAGCGGCCTTGCTGCCGGAGATATTGGACACGATCGCAAGACCCAGCTTCAGAGCGGAATCACCCACAGGCTCGGTGGGGGTGGTTTCGTCCTTGACGGCAGGGACAGTCTCGCCGGTGGGGCAGGTGCAGTTACCCACAACTACAGTGGTGCCGGTGCAGCCCACAAACAGAGCGGCTGCCAGCACAAATGCGATGGTAAGCAGGAATGTTTTCTTCATAATTGGTTCCTCCAATAATATTATCTGCTCGAATCCGAGAAACCGGATACGGTAGCATTCGGAATGATGCGCAGGATCCCTGCACTGATGGCGCCGGTCAGCAGACCGGTGAACACGGCCACCATAAGTAAATAGGGCAGGTATGCGCCGATGTATACAGAGTGCATCAGCACCATGGCTGCCAGGATCTGTCCCACATTGTGGGCGGCAGCTCCCAAAATGCTGATGCCGTAGACAGAGAAAATCGGCACCTTTCGGGTAAGTGTCATAATGCTCAAGGCCAAAATGCCGCCGCACAGGGAGAACATAAGGCCGGTAATGCCGCCGCCGAATACGGCACCCAAAATACATCTGGGAATCAGAATCATAAATGCGTATTTGGTACCCAGCAGATACAGCGCCACTAAGGTGACGATGTTGGCAAGTCCCAGCTTGATGCCCGGCAGAGGGATCATTAGCTGCAGAGGAATAAACCGTTCTGTATAGGATAGTGCCAAAGCCAGGGCAATCATGACCGCGCAGAGGGAGATCTGTTTTGCTTTACTCATAGATTCACCCCACTACAAAATCCACATCGTTGTTATCCGCAATGATCCGGATCTCCAGCCCATTGGGAAGACAGACGATCAGCTTTCCGGGTGAGTCTGCCCAACCGCAGTTTATGCAGTCTTTGCCGGGACAGTTGGATTGCGTAACGGCGATCTTTCCCTCAGATACGGTGATGGTGTTTTGGTAACTGCCTGACAGCGTGAACTGCTGGGGCGTGTTTAAGGAAACAGTGCGCACCAGCTTGCCGTTTAAGTAGATCTCTGCTCTGGTGCCGGAGGCTGTGCTGTCCGGCAGAAAAAAGGCAAAAATTATTGCCGCCAGCACTACCACTGCTGCGATGGCGATCATATCTCCTTTTTGAAATCGCAATCTCATACCGAACCCCTCCTATACCGGTCTTTGGTTTGATTTTAGCAGTTTTCTGCTTTCATTTCAACAGGTTTTCTTTGCATATTTCATCTGCTTCATTTTGCCGGAAAAAGGACTGGCTGTGGTGAATAGGGTTACCATGTATGGCTCATGCTCAGCAGACTGGTAGCTCCTCGTAAGCTTTTGGAGGCGCAAACCTTTCACTGTATAAAACAGGAAAGCCGCTCCACCCGGAGCGGCTTTGCCTTATTTGGTGATATCCCAAGAACAATTTGAAACTATTATACAAAAACCGTTGACTGAAGGTATAACATTGGATATAATATAAAATAGAAACAATGTTATATCAGGAGGGGATCCCATGCAGACATTGATTAAACAGATTCGAACCTATTTAAATATGAGCCAGACCGATTTTGCCCAGCAGCTGAATGTTACCTTCGCAACCGTCAACCGTTGGGAGAACGGGCGCGCTGTGCCCAATAAACTGGCGCAATCCAAGATATACGATCTTTGCAAATTAAAGGGCGTTCCCGTGTGCGACATGACCATCGCCAGAATGACCGGAGAGAAAATTGCAAACGGCGATGTGGTGCGTCTGTATCACGGCTCCAAGAAAGGTATTGATGGAGATATTGCCCCCATCAGCCGTTCTGAGTGCGATTTTGGAAGCGGCTTTTATATGGGTACTGCACCGCTGCAGCCCCTGACCCTTGTTTGCAACGAAGAAAAGCCTGTGTTTTATACGGTGGATCTGGACTTAAGGGGACTCAAGGTACTTACTGTGGATATCGGTATGGATTGGGCGATGCTGATAGCCTATTACCGCAAGGAAATGGAAAAGGCAAAGGGCACTGCAATTTACGAAAAGTACGCAAAGATGGCGGAAGGGTATGATGTGATCGTCGGCTATATCGCAAACGACAGAATGTACACAGAGCTGTCCCGATTCTTCAACAGAACCCTGACCGATGTTGCCCTCATCAACTGTCTGTCTGCGTTGGATATTGGTAAGCAGTATGTAGCAATTTCTGAAAAGGCCTGTAAGCAGATCAAAATCGTCAGCGAGCAACCGGTCTCTTATTTGGAAATGGCTATGCTGAAGGATATGAGCGTGACCAGAAGAAAAGAAGGCGTTGCCTTGGCGGAGGAAATTGAAGTAAAGTACCGCCGTGAAGGTAAGTTCTTTGATGAGATATTAAGGGGAGAATGATATGATCGGTTCTTTAGAACTTGCGCTGTGCGACACGCAGGGCCAGCTGTTCGAGCTGTCCGGAGAGCGTAGCGTTGCCAGCGAAGCCTTTATCAAGGCCTTTATGACCTCGGATATTTCCAAGGATATGGATTCGGAATTCCACCATGTCCAATGGGCGGGCAAGGAGTATATCTACTCCCGTATGTGCGACGAGTGCAAGGATGCGCTTTCTGCACCTGGTGAGGTTTTCGACAAGGAAACCTTATATTGGACGGGATATATCTATCGCTATTGGAACTTTTATACCGGAGAGAGCAGCAAGGAAATTTACCGTCAGGCCCCGGCAAAGACCATGCGCGTGGTTTATCTGATGTACCATACCATGAGCCCGGAAATGGCGATCGACCGGCTGAAGGAAGCCTACGCAGATAACAACTGATTTTGGAATTGGTGGCAAAGAACCCAACCATCAAGCAACAAGAAATTGTGACAGCCACCGGCAAATCCATAGCTACCGTCAAACGGCTGATGAAATCCCTGCAAGAAAAGAACTATATCCGCCGTGAAAGCGGCAAACGCTACGGCAAATGGGACGTTTTGGTTAATCAATGTTGAAGATTATAGTCTTAAGGTTTGAAGAAATATATATCGGCGATCAGGTGGTCTGCAATGGAAATCGAAACGGAACAATCAATATGAATTAGTTTGTGGAAAAAGGACTGGCTGTGGTGAATAGGGTTACTATGGAGGTGATTGGCATGATTGCCGCTGCATGGCTTATGCTCAGCGGATTGATGTACTCACTGCAGCTGTCTACAGGCAGCTTTCCAAAGCCTTTGACGGCAAAGGAGGAGCAGCACTATTTGGCATTGGCTGCCCAGGGGGATCTGGATGCCCGGAATGTGCTGATCGAACGGAATTTGCGCCTGGTGGCCCACATTATGAAAAAATACTATGCACAGGCTTCCGATCAGGAGGATCTGATCTCTATCGGCACCATTGGGCTGATCAAAGGAATCACCACCTTTGATCCCTCCAAAGGGGCAAGGCTGGCAACCTATGCCGCCCGGTGCGTGGAAAATGAAATACTCATGCATTTTCGTGCTCAGCGAAAATCCAGCCAGGATGTGTCACTGTCCGATTATATTGAGACCGGCACCGACGGTGCCAGCCTGGAGCTGATGGATGTGGTCAGCCAGGACGAGGATCTTTTGGAGCGGATCAGCAACCGGGAGCAGCTGAAAAAGGTCTGCCAGGCGGTGAATGATGTGCTGACACCCCAGGAACGGCAGGTGATCTGTATGCGCTACGGCTTGGGCAACCGTACCCCCGGTCGGCAGAGAGAAGTGGCGCAGGAATTGGGCATCAGCCGCAGCTATGTGTCCCGGATCGAGAAAAAAGCACTGGAAAAACTGCGAAAAGCGCTGGAATAACTCCAAAATATAGGGAAATCCTTGCAATATATATAAATAAATGGTAAGATAAACCAAAGAAGTAAGGAGGTAGTTCCCTATGAAACGATTCATATCTATGCTTTTGGTGCTTTGCATGGTCATGTCCATGGTGCCTGCCTATGCCTCTGCCGAAGAGCAGGATCAGCAGGCAACTGTAGATACGGACGATGTGACCTTGGAGGGCACCAATTCCATTGGTACTATGCTGGTGGAAGAGATCCAGGAAGAACAGGAAGACCAGGAAGAAGAATCTTCCGGAGGATATGTGATTCTGGGTGTGACCGTGGAGGGCAGTACTGCCACAGTATCCTTTGATACTATGGAAACTGCCCAGCTGATGGTGGGTCTGTACTCCGAGGACGGTGTGCAGCTGATCGCCAGCGGCAAGACCTTGGTCACCAAGGATGCGCATGAAGCCACTGTGACCATTGAAGGCACAGTTCCCCAATATTTTATGCTCAGAGCATTTTTGCTGGATAATTACGATTACTCCCCCTTGTGCAAGTCCTATACTACACCTATGTACACCCAGGAGATGCAAAACCTGTTGGCATCTACTGCGGAGGACTATGACCAGGATCGCGTGCTGACACTGGGTGAGGATACCAGTACTAACTTCGTGGTTTACCACGCGGATACTCTTGTAATCCGCCCTCAGGACGGCGTCAACACCATGAGCTCTGCGAATGAAGAGACACTTACATATGTGTTTGATAATGCGGATGCTACGCTTACCGGTTTGCAGGTAGGTAATGTGTTTGCTTATGAGAAAACGGCAACAGATGTGTTGGTGATCAAAGTCGGTACCATTACGGTGGATGGTACTACGGTTACCGTTACCGGCCAGGATGTGGAGCTGGAAGAAGCTTTTGCCTATATGAAGCTGGAGCAGGGTGGCGATGCCGGTGACATGGTTCAGGATGAAAGCCAAAGCCCCGATGATGGTATTACCTTTGAGGGCATCGAGCAAGAGAGCACAGTTCCTACTCGCGGCGTTGGTGCGGATATTACCACCAGCAGCTCTGTGGGCTTCACCCTGGAAAAGGATATTATTACCGCAGGCGCCGGAACGGTGAGTGTTTCCGGTGAGTTTAAGTTCCAAACGGATATCCATTTGGCATTTTATATTTCCACCACACAGCGGTTTGTGGAGTTCAAGGTGGATACTCGTCTGGAAGGCACATTCTCTGTAACAGCGCAATTGGATCTAACGCTGGATCTGGGTGTATATGCCGTAAATCTGTACGGTGTGACCGTGGGCTTTGCACCGGAGTTGCACCTGACCTTCTCTGCCAAGATCTCTCTGACAGCGGCAGTGGTAACGACGGTGGGATTTGCCTATGAAAAGGGCGCCGGTGTTCAGAATCTGTCCTCCGGACCTAAGCTGGAGGAACCCCACTTTACCTTTGAGGGCTCTGTGTTCTTGGGTATTGATCTGTGTCCCACAGTTCGGCTTTTGGAAGGATCTATTGCCAAAATGGATATTCATATTCCCTTTGGCATTGAACTGAAGGGCGAGTTGTACAGTAATCCCCACTACGAGGATGTCGAAGACTATGAAGGTACGATCCATCATTGCGATCAATGTATCGAAATGGTACTGTATTTCAAGGTGGCGCCCAAGGTCGAACTGAAATTCCTGAATTGCGATTTCTTCAAAGTGGAATGGGAGATCAGAAATACACGGATCAAGATCACAGATCTGTATTATGCGGTGGATACCTCTACTTTCGGTGTCGGCACCTGTCCCAATAAGAGCTATCGTGTTACGGTGTCGGTGGAGGATGCCAATAATCAAGCCGTATCCGGCGCACCGGTGGTCTATGATGAAGCACCGTTCTCTTATGATAACAGCCTGGGCAACACCAACAGTAACGGCGTTGTCAGTACATATATGATTCCCGGCCTGTATACATTCCGCACACAGCTGAATGGAACAACTTATGAATATAGTCACTATATCCAGCAAGCCGGCAAGGTGGTGCTTGGCCCCAATGTGAAGAAGGATCGGAATTTCATTGCGGAAAAGATTGATCCCTCTACTCTGGTGGATCATGGCAAAGAGGTTAAAACAGGCGATTGCGGCGACGGCGTGACCTACACCCTGTACGAAAGCGGACACCTGTGGATTACCGGCTGCGGCACCATGACGAATAAGAGCTATTATTATCAAGTGCCCTGGTACTACGAACGCGAACAGATCACCAAGGTTGTGATCGGTGATGAGGTGGAGAACGTCTGTGATTACGCGTTTTACGATAGTCCCAACCTAAAAGAGGTGTACTTGGGAGAAAATGTAAAGGAAATTGGTTATCGGGCCTTTTATGAGTGCGCAGAACTGAAGAGCATCAATTTCCCCAATAAACTGGAGATTTTAGGCGGATACGCCTTCTATTGTTGTGATTCGCTGGAGGAAGTTACTGTCCCCAAGAGTGTTATTACAATGGAAAATGGTGTATTCCGGGAAATGCCCAACCTAAAGAAAGTGTATTTCAATGCTGAAAATGTCAACAGTGGTGTAAAATACTGGCAGTTTTTTGATGATTCCGGAACAGAAAGTGGCGGCATTGAGTTTATTGTCGGCAAGGATGTTACACGCGTTCCTGATTATATGCTGGGATGGGGAGACTCCGGAACGGTAGATTATGTGAAGTTGAAGAGCATTACCTTCGAGGAGGGCAGTCAGTGTAAGGAAATCGGAACCTATGCTTTCTACTGCGCTGACAGCACTTGCGAGGTGATTCTGCCGGAAGGTCTGGAGGTTATAGACGAATATGCATTTAATAATACCTATTTTTCCGCTGTTCATATTCCCGGAACGGTAACTACCATTGGAAAATATGCATTTTCTCACAGCAACGGAATCGAAACGATTAACATTCCTGCATCGGTGACCAGTATGGGGAATGGTGTCTTCTACAGCTGTGATCTGCTGAAAACTGTGACTTTTAATGGTGGCGTAACTGTGGTTCCGGACTCTGGATTCCAGGACTGTGTCAAGCTGGAGGAAGTAAACCTGTCCGATGGCATTGTTACCATTACAGATGATGCGTTCAATAACTGTGAGTCACTGAAGGCCATAAGCCTTCCCAACACCGTAACCACCGTTGCGGAATCGGCCTTTGAAAACTGCAGCAGTATGGAAACAGCAAAGCTAAGTAAAAGCCTGGCGACCATAGAACGCTATGCTTTCCAAAATTGTTCTTCCTTGAAGGAAATTGTGATCCCGGACAGCGTGACCAGTATTGGCAAGTATGCCTTTGCTTATAATACGGCCATGACCTCTTTCTATTTGGGCAGCGGTGTTACCTCTTTGACTACGGACATTATTCAAGAGAACCACAGCCTTGTAAAGTTGGAGGTATCCCCTGATAACACGACCTTCAAAAGCGCTGGCAACTGTATTATCAAGAAAAAGCAGCTGTTTTTAGGCTGTGGAGGCAGTGTAATTCCTGCTGACGGTACAGTCACCTCTATTGGCTCTTATGCCTTTGCTTATAACCATGGACTTAAGAGTATTACCATTCCGGATAAGGTAACTACCGTAAATCCCTATGCTTTCCACTACTGCTCCGGTTTGGAGGAGGTTGTACTGAGCAATGGTATGACGAAGGTCGACAATTATGTCTTCCAGTATTGCTCCTCCCTGAAAAACATTACCTGGGGCAGCAAAATCAAAACCATCGGCACATACGCCTTCCGGGGATGTAGCGCGCTGGAAACGGTGGTACTGCCCAATACCGTTACATCCCTGGGCAACAGTGCCTTCAGAGAGTGTACTGCCTTGCAGGGCGTGACCCTGAGCAGTGCGCTGACCAGTATGGGAACCTATGTCTTTTATGAGTGTTCTGCATTGGAGCAGATCGTCATTCCTGATAGTGTGACAACCATAGGCAGTTATACGTTCCGGTATTGTAGTGGCCTGCAGAGTGTGACTTTCACAGGCAATGCACCCACCATTGGGTCTAATTGCTTCGGCGGTGTTACCGCGAAAGTATACTATCCTGCGGATAACACTACTTGGACCAGTAGTAATATGATTGCTTACGGTGGTACCCTGGAGTGGACATCTTATGAGCCGGCGACCAAGAGCGTGCGGTCTGTGATGACCGTCCAGAGCCAGGAAGAGGAAGTCGTTCCCGAAGAGACTGTGGCAGAGGTTACAGAGCCTGTGGCAGAAACGGTTGTGCAGACCCAGCCTGTTACCGAAACCGTTACGGAGGCTGTTGTAGAATCCTTCACCGAGCCGGAGACAGAAGCGGTTGTCGAGGGAAGCAGCAAGCCTGCTACCCGTGCGGTCTATCCCGGCAACCAGGAATCCCAGGCGACCGACACCAATACCATCCGTACCGCCACTTTCGAGAATCTGGTGCCCGGACAGGAGTATGTGATGCTGGCGCTGGTCAGCATGGAAGTTGAAGACTTGCTGGCAGCGGACAATGTGCTGTATATTTACCAGGCTGCAGCGGATGAAAACGGCGTGCTGCAGGTTGCCTACATCCAGCGTGTGACCACCGGCTTGACCTATATCATGGCCTGCGGTGCATCTTATGATGACATCAGTGCGGCCCAGGTGGAATTCCCCGTGATGGGCGCGGATGAAGAACTGCAGGCTGTAGACCCGGTGGTGACCTACGAGGGTCAGGTGCTCACCGAGGGTGAGGACTACACCGTTGTGGGTACTGTGGATTATACTGCCGCCGGTGAATATACCTGCTATATCCGTGGTATTTACGATTACACCGGTATGATCACCTGCACCTATACTGTCCGTGGGGACATTTCTACAGAGCATACGGACGAATGGGATCGTGTGACCCTGTGCAGCGACACGCAGCTGGAGTTGGTACTGACCAATGACCTGTACCTGGATCTTGCAGGCTGTGATCTGACCGGCACTATCATCACCGGTGAGCATAATCTGTATATTATGGACTCCACTACCAATGAATACTCCGCGGCAAATGTGGGCTATCTCAATTGTGTGGATGAAAACGGCGATCCCTTTGTACCGCAGACTACCTATGCTGTTGACGGCGCTGTGGCAGGGGAGAATATGCAGTATCTGACCCTGAAGACCGAGGATGGCTACAGCTTCCACCGGTATGTGCTGGAGGTCACCCATATGAGCCTGAAGCCCGCCTATACAGCTGTGGGCTATAAGGCGCAGTTCTGCGGTGATGAGATGATCATTGCGGCGTTGGATCAGACAAATGCGCTGGGCTTCAATATGAGCCTGGAGGGAGCATGTGAGATTTCCCGTTACATGAGCACCGATCGCATCACCTCCGGAAAGAGCATCAGTCTGCGCATCCAGAATTACGATGTGGAGGGCTACGGCCAGGCGAAGCTGAGCGTCAAGGCACGGCTGCAGTTGGCAGACGGTACTGTTGTAGACAGCGGAGCTTACGCTTATAGCTTGCAGGAGATGGTGGAAATGGTCAATGAATACCATGCCGACTATGCTGCTGATAAGCTGGCTGCTCTGGCAGACATGATCGAACAATATCCTATTATGCAAACCTGGAACGTGGAAAACATCCTGGCAGCATAAAAATAAGGGGCTGTTGCAATATGCAACAGCCCCTTTAGATTAGTCTAATCTTGCTTGAATGTCGGCTTCTGTCATTTCTATGAGCCAGGGACGGATATTTTCTACAGGCTGAACACTTTCCACCAGCGCCTCCAGCTGTGCGTCCGTATAAGAGCCGGGCGCCTGCAGGCGGAACAGATACTGTCCGTCGCTCCAGAAAAACAGCCGCTGACCGGGCTCGTCCAGTACTGCTTCCAGGTCTACGCCAAAACCATCAATGCCTGCCAGTGTGATTTCTTGGATCTGCGGCGCAGGAGCCTCCGGTTCCGTGAAAAGGATCTCCTCCAGATCTGTGCGGTCTACACTGCCGCCTGCCCATTGAAAAAAGCTGATGCTTCCCTGGGATACCTCCGGCTCTTTCCAAAAGTATTGGGCAACCATGTTGTCCTTGTACAAGTATCCCCATACCTGGATGTAGTTCTCCGGCACTTGGGGCAGGTAGAATTCTTCTATGGACTTAGGTGCGTTGGAACCAAATTCCATATCCAGGTACATTTTGTGGGTCTGGACCGCCCAGCTGTTGCCGCTGGGATCGGTGGGTGTATAGGAAAGGTAATCGTCTGTCTCTACCCGGCTTTTGTCCGGTCGTGTTGCTGCCAGAACTGTGGTAACCGACAGCACCACTATGACCGCTGCGATCAATGCTGTCCGCAGAATGCCGCGGGGGCTTTTTTTCTTTTGCATATTCAATACCTCCGTTTTCAGTGCTTGGGAGGCATGAATTGATGCAAATGTCTCTTGAAATAGCTTTTTATTCATCATAAGGGGTTGCCTCCTGCAGTTGTTTTTTGAGAATCTGCCTGCCCCGGTCTAAATTGGTGCATACCGTTCCTTTGGGGATCTTTAGAATCTGCGCAATCTCAGCGGTGGAATACTGTTCATAGTAGTACAGGTAGATGGGCGCCCGGTATTTTTGGGGGAGTGCCATCACTGCGTAAAACAGATCGCTGTGCTCGGGGCTTGGGAAGGTAAGCGCCGCCGCATGGTCATCAATGGATTCCAACCTCCGCCAGGGAGCGCGAAAAATCTTCTTGCAGGCGTTGATCGTCACGCGGATCAGCCAGTGCTTCAGATGGGCTTCGGAATCAAATTCCTTCGATTGCCGCAGCAGCGTCTCAAATACCGTCTGCGTCACATCCTCTGCATCACTGACCTGCCCGGTGTAGCTCAGAGCCACCCGATAAACCGTATCTATGTAGTTTTCCACAAGGCTGGCATAATGCTCTTTTGTGATCATGAGAAATCTCCTTGAAAAGCTTTTCATCTATAATATCCCTGAAGGTGGCCGGTTGATTTCATTTTGCGGAAAAATTTTTGCACGATATGCTAAGCATATCATAGAACCTTTTGTTTATGAAGGTGCCAAAATAACTGAAATGCGCAGCCATTGCCGCAGTGCTGCTGGTAATCGGCGTAAAAGAATATGTCAGTGAGAGAAGCGGCGTTTCCCGTGTTGTCATTACGGTTGGATGCCTGTTTGCGGCCACCTATGTGATGTACATTCCGCCCTTCATGGATACCTATGGTATCTTGTCGGGCATTATCGGTAATTTTGTACAGGTATTGCGTGTCATTACCATCGATGCGGACATTACCCAGTACTACGATGCGATTACCGCAGGCACAGGAAACAGCATTGGCGCACAGTGCTACATCGCCCTGCTGGGCATTCTTCATGTAAGCCTGCCCGCCCTGTCTGCTTTGACCGCGGTGACGGTGCTGTTTCGGTGCTTTTCGGCCATTCAGGTGTATTTTGCCAACAGACGCAAACGCCCCTTGTTTGTGTTTTCTGAGATCAATGAGCGTTCCCTGCATCTGATCAATGACAAGAAGCTGGACATTAAGCACAAGGAACTGGCTGTCTATGCGGTTCTGTTTGTGTTCGTGATCCTGAGCATCTTCCGTGTGGTGCCCCATGTGGTGACCCTGGCTCTGGTGATCCTGTCCGTTCTGATCGTGGATCGCACCCGGTTTAAGTATGTGGACTATGCGCTGCTGGCAACCTTCTGCGTGTTCTTCGTGTTCTCCGGCAACATCGCCCGGATCACCGTGATCAAGGACTTCATTGCAGGCATTGTGGGCGCCAAGGGCGAAAATGTCTTGGTGGCCGGTATTGTTTCCTGCCAGTTTATCAGTAATGTTCCCACCGCTATCTTCCTGTCCAAGTTTACAGATCCGGCCTATTGCGCCGATCTGCTGGTGGCGGTCAATGTGGGCTCTCTGGGTATTATTATTTCTTCCCTGGCCAGCCTCATTACGCTGAAGGAGTACCTGAAGCATCAGCCCCAGGGCTTCAAGCGTTACATGCTGATGTTTACTGCGATCAATACCACCTTCTTGATCGTGCAGCTGATTGTTACTTTCCTGCGCAGATAATTACCTTGTATCGAAAACTCTAAAAAGAGTCCGTTGCAAAATGAAAATTTTGCAACGGACTCTTTTTTGCTTTTATCAACACATTGTACTGCCATGTTCGGTTATCGGATTCTTCGAACCTCCAGGTAATTTTTGTTGTTCATAAAGAACTCCCGGCGGTTTTCCGAGAAATAGGTATCCTGCTGAATATGCAGCAGGGCGGGGGTGTCCGTACTGTTTTCCCGGTAATAGGTGGGCGTGACGCCGGTGATGGACTTAAACTGCCGGATAAAATGGGGCAGATTGCTGTAACCCAGGCTCTTGGCAATCTCGGAAACCGATTGTTTGCTGAACAAAAGGGCATTCTGGGCGTTTTGGATCCTTGCTTGAATGAGATCGTCCACCGGGGATCTGCCAAAGATGTTCTTATACAGTGCGTGGAAACGGGAGGGGCTTAGATTTACACGCTTGGCCATGCGCTCCACGGTCCATTCCTCTTTCAGCGTGGAGAAAACAGTGGCACGCAGATCCCGGAACAAGGCCTGGGTGGTGCTTTCCACCACAAAGGATTCTTCGGTAAAGCAGGCTCTGTGCAGCTTGATAAACAGCTCGTCGGTTTTGGCGTTGATAAACTCGGCGCGATTTGCTTTTTGGGAGAAGAAATCCCGCTCCATTTCCATAGTGATCTGGGTAATAAACTCCGCATTGGAGGGGTAGTACAGGGTGTCGTATTCCAGACCGTACCTGGTGAAGTGGGAGTCTAAGTCGCCCTCAAAGTGGATCCAGTCGTGGAACAGCTGCGGCCGGCTGTAAAACTTTTGGGGCGTGTCGATATTATACATGATGCAGGCATGGGGGCGGGTATGCACCATTTTTCCCTTTACCAGTATGTCCACAGGATGGAAAAAGTGCAAAAAAGTATAGCTGGGGTAGCCCTGTTTTCGCTCCAACTCAAAGCCGGCCACCTCGATCCATGCATGGCGGATATCCACAATTTGGAACATAGCACACCTCTCCTTTACTTGATTTACATATAGTATAATTATGATAGTAGAATATGTCAACAATTATAATATGATACACAGTTTTCAGACCCGAAGAATTAATTTATAATAATATTGAACAAATAGTGTGGGAAGGAGTATCTGAAAATTCAATGATTTGCAGAGCAGAGCATCCGAAGCCTCAGTTTCAGAGGGCTTCCTGGCAGAACCTGAATGGTCTCTGGCAGTTTGAAATGGATCATGAGAATAACGGCGTGGACAGAAAGCTTTATGAAACTTCTGCACAGCTGTCACAGACGATCAATGTGCCCTTTTGCTGCGAGAGCAAATTGTCGGGCATTGGCTATACAGATTTTATCAATTCCGTTTGGTATCAAAGGACGGTAACCATCACCCCGGAGCAAATGGAGGGGCGTATCCTTTTGCATTTTGGTGCGGTGGATTATTTCGCCACCGTGTATATCAACGGCCAAAAGTGCGGCACCCACAAGGGCGGCTATGTGTCCTTTCATTTTGATATTACCCCCTATGCCCATGCAGGTGAAAACATCATCACCGTCCACGCGGAGGATGATACCCGCGATCCCATGATTCCCAGCGGTAAGCAAAGCATCACCCGGGAGTCTCAGATGTGTCATTACACCAGAACCACCGACATTTGGCAGACCGTGTGGCTGGAGTTTACGCCCAAGGCCTACATAAAAAGCGTCAAATATGATACCGATGCCAAAACCGGCACCGTGACCATCCGTGCGCAGCTGGCAGGGGAGGGAATTTTGACTGCCCAGGCCACCTTTGCAGGAAAACCCATGGGCAGTGCATCCTGCCAGGTCACCGACGGCAAAGCGGAGCTGAAGCTGACCGTGGACGATATCCACCTGTGGGATGTGGGGCAGGGCAATCTGTATGATGTGGCTTTGACCTTCGGTGAGGATCGTGTAAACAGCTATTTTGGCCTGAGAGATATTGGCTTTGCTGACCATAAATTCCTGCTCAACGGCAGACCGGTGTTCCAAAGATTGGTTTTGGATCAGGGCTTCTACCCGGAGGGCATATACACCGCCCCCTCGGAGCAGGCGCTGGCGGCAGATATTGACCGGGCCATGGCCATGGGCTTCAATGGCGCCCGGCTACACGAAAAGGTTTTTGAGGAACGGTATTTGTACCATTGCGATAAAAAGGGTTATTTGGTTTGGGGCGAGTACCCGGACTGGGGCCTGGATTTTTCTGCTCCGGAAACCGTGGATGCAGTGCTGCCGGAATGGTTGGCAGCGGTGGAGCGAGATTGCAACCACCCGGCAATTATCGGCTGGTGTCCTCTGAACGAGGTGTGGGATAAGAACGGCAAATCGCCGCTCCCACAGACCATTGCCGCCATCTATCAAGCCACCAAGGCCGCAGACCCCACCCGGCCCTGCATTGATGCCAGCGGCGGCTTCCATGGCCAGACCGATGTGTACGATCTGCACGATTATGAACAGGATCCCGAAGTTTTCCGCTCCTATTACGAAAACTTTGACAAGGATTTTTCCCTCGGCACACCCAGCGCATTCCCCCACAGACAAAGCTACCCTAAAACATTGCCTTTCTTCATCAGTGAGTACGGCGGTGCCAGCTGGAACGCTGAAAATGGCTGGGGTTACGGGGATGCGCCCAAGACCGCGGAGGAATTCCTGGATCGGCTGAAACAGCTGACCGATGTACTGATGGACAGCCAAAAAATGTTTGGCTTCTGCTATACCCAACTGACAGATGTGGAGCAGGAGCAAAACGGCCTGTATACCTATGACCGGAAGCCCAAGTTCCCCACCGAGAAAATATATCCAATATTTTCCAGGCCTGCGGTCATAGAGCATGATGTATAATGCGGGGTGTACCCTCGGATTTTTTCGGAACCCCTTATTAATAAGCGCATATATAGAATCCCCCAAAGCTGAAAGGAGCAAACAATCATGAAAAACATTATTCGAATCCTGTCTTTGGTGCTGATCCTTGCCACCGCACTGGGTATGGTAGGCTGCAGCAAGACCAATCCCGAAGCCGGTGACAGAACGGTGATCCACTTCGCCGCATCCGGTGTAAAGGCCTCCGTCAGCCCCTACTATGAGGAGCTGGTTAAGACCTATAACGACACCCAGGGTAAGATCGACGGTGTGTTTGTGGAAATGGTTCCCACCTCCACCCAGATCAGCGGTCTGGATGTGGCCCTGCGCTCCAACTATCTGTACGATGTGGTGGAAGTGGGCGACGACCAGTTTAAGACCCTGGTTCTGCAGAGCGCGGATTATTTCGTATCCCTGGATCAGTACATGACCGACGAAGTAAAGACCGCCATGGCCTATGATCAGATCCCCGAAAGTCTCATCGAGCGTTTCAGCATGAACACCACTGCTGAGGCTGACGGCCGTTATCTGGCAGGCGAGGGCACACAGCTGCTGGCTCTGCCCAACGGCAGCAACCCCCATCTGCTGTTCTACAACAAGACCATTTTGGAAAACTGCGGCATCAACATCGTGTCCGTGGCAGAAGCAGACCTGGATGCCTACAATCAGGCAAACGGCGCAAGCCTGAAGCCCCACGGCTATGCCGAATACAAGGAAGCTCCCTTTGACGGTGCCAAGGGCAGCGAAAATGAGGCCGGCGAGTTTGTTTACAAGGTATTCAACAACCGCATTCCCATGAACTGGGAGGAGACCCGTGTGCTGTGCCGTGCCTTCCAGAAGCAGTATGATTACGAGTACGGCTATATGTCCGAGTGGTGGTTCAACTACGGCTGGTCCGTGGGCGGCGACTGCGTGGGCTATGACGAGACCAAGGGTCAGTATGTGATGACCCTGGGCGACAAGCAGAACAACTACCTGGTGACCCAGGCCGTGACCGTCAACGGCAATGCTTATGCTGCCGGTGATATCCTGTCCTATGAGGACAAGAGCTTCTTGAACGCCAATGCCCAGGAGCTGGCAAAGGTGGAAAGCAGCCTCTATGTGCTGCCTTCTCAGTATGACGCCACTATGGAATTCAACCGCCTGGGTATTCCTTCCGACAAGGAAGCAGAGACCGGCGTTTACGGCTACGGCATCGCCCCCAACACTGTGGAAAACAGAACCCAGCGGTTTGCCTCCGGCGTGGACTGCCCCTTCCTGATCGACTCCTACGGCGAAGCCCTGTCCTTCCAGAAGGTGCTGGGCGACAGCCTGGAGCTGGCAGTTCCCACCTGCTACCGTGAGTATGAGGGCGGCAGCACTTACCAGAAGGACGGCCAGGCCGGCTTTGAAAACGAATATCTGAAGGTCATCGGTGAAACCTACGACGGCGTGGTTTATACCGGCGATGGGAAGGAAGTAAACGGCACTCCCATTGTGGGCAGAAGCACCGCTGCCAGTGCAGCTTCCGGCTTCTTCCTGCCCAAGAACACCCGCAACAAAAATTACGATGCAGCCTTCAAGTTCGCCTCCTGGGCAGCAGGCCCCGAGGGTCAGAAGATCATCTCCAAGGGCAACACCCTAGTTCCCAACCAGTCTGATTACGCCCTGGGCGAGTTCGCAGAATCTGCTGACCGTGCCATTGCCAATATGTGGGCAGGCGCGTGGATCGCCCTGGAGGGTGACATCGGCGACTACACCTACTTCACCACCTCCACCTGGATCACCGAGTGGTCTGTGACTTTCAACAGCGATGTGCGTAAGGGCAACATGACTCTGACCCAGTTCCTGGAGGAAAAGCAGGAAGTGGCTGACAAGAGCTTGAAGAATATGAGAATTCGGATTGTGGGTCGATAAACCATGAAAAAGAATCCAAGAAAAAGAAAAGAACGGCTGGCGCTGATTCTTGCTTTGACACCGCTGATCGGTTTTTTGGTCTTCAACGGCATTCCGCTGATCATTTCCTTTATCGGTATGTTCTGCAATGTGGATCTTTACGATCTGAAGAATATTCAGTGGAATAACTTTGAAGGTTTTCGGTCTGTATTCTGCGAAGGCCGCGGCATGGATCTGTTTGGCTTTGATGTGGGCAAGTATTTCTACAAATCCCTGGGCATTACCATGTGGGTTGCCTCTACCCAGCTGCTGACCTTAGGCATTGCCCTGGTGATGGCAGTGCTATTAGAGCGCAAGCTGCGGGGCACAGGATTGTTCCGTGTGCTGTTCTTCATCCCCTATATTTGTTCCTCCGTTTCCGTGGGTCTTATGTGGAAATGGGTGTTTGCCTACGAGGGCGGCATCCTGAATAGCCTGCTGGGTACCAATATCGAATGGCTCCAGGATCCTACCTATATGACCTGGTGTATCATCATTGCGGTCATTTGGCAGGCGCCCGGCTACGGTATCGTCATGTACAAGGCGGCTTTCTCCAATGTGAACGAGGCCCTGTATGAGGCCGCATCCATTGACGGCGCAGGGGAGTGGAAGAAGTTTCGGCATATTACCCTCCCCAGCATTGCCCCCACTACTTTCTACCTGATGATGGCCGGTGTGACCGCAGGTGTGCTGACTTACGACATTGCGGCCCTGGTCATTGAAGACGCCTGGGGTGTGCCCGGCGGCGTGGAATCCATGGGTCTGACCCTTATGCGGCTGGTGTATTATCTGATCACCAACAGCACCACCACCGATGTGAACGGTGTCAGCTACATGGTCTCCTGTGCATCGGTGATTTCCTGGGTGCTGTTCCTGATCACCGGCGTGCTGTCCATGATCCTGTTCAAGAAGAGAGAAAGGAGCATGGAATAATATGAAAAAATGGCAAAATGCACTGGTATATGCGGTGCTGCTCATCTATACGGCCTTTGTGTTTTTTCCCATTCTGACCATTCTGATCACCTCCTTTGTGCCCAGCACAGAGCTGGCGGTCAGCAAGGAATTCATTTGGTGGCCGGAAAGTGGCTTTACCCTGGAGGGCTATGAAAAGATCTTCCAGTTCGATATGTATCAGATGCTCACAGGCATCCCCGGCATCATCCTGGGCTTCATCAACACCATGTGGATGACCATTGTGCCGCTATTAGTAGGTCTGATGGTGTCCGGACTGGCCGCCTATTCTTTCTCCAAGCTGCAGTTTAAGCACAAGGAAGCCCTGTTTAAGTTTTCTGTGTTTATC
Organism: Faecousia sp.; assembly: GCA_045577035.1. GTDB lineage: Bacteria > Bacillota > Clostridia > Oscillospirales > Oscillospiraceae > Faecousia. The sequence continues at coordinate 22,782 of JAZNHQ010000187.1, forward strand.
TCTCTGATCCCCCTGGGTGCATTCAGCATTATTTCTTATGTGATGTACTCCAATCTGGGATGGATCGGTGAAAACGGCTGGATGCCCCTGGTGATTCCCGGCTTGTTTGGCGGTATCAGCACCATGTTCTTCATGCGTACCTATTTCGATGGCATTCCCAATGCCATTGTGGAGGCGGCGGATATTGACGGTTTGGGCGTGATGGGTACATACTTCCGTATTATGCTGCCCCTGGCCAAGCCTGCCTTTGTGGCACAGTTTATCTTCGGCTTTGTGGCAGGCTATAACAACTATTTGGGCCCCTTGCTGTATCTGAAGCAGACCCCGGAGCTGGTGACCTTGCAGCTGTATCTGAATGACATCACCGGCCTGTTCACCGAGGTGGGCAGCGAGAATATTTACTGCGCGACTGCAATATTGGGAATGCTGCCGCTGATTTTGCTGTACTGCATTTCCCAGCGTACCTTTATTTCCGGTATTGCCATGGGCAGCGTGAAAGAATGACGAGCCAAAGGAGTGACGACAAATGTTATGTAAACTTAATAAGCGTGTCACAGCCGTGCTCGGACTGCTTTTGACCCTGTGCCTGGTGATTTCCGGCTGCAGCGGTCTGATGCGGTATGAGCTGTCCAACTACCAGGGCGCCCTGGAAGAAGGACAGGATAGATCCGTCTACAACACGGAGCTGTTCATGCGCAATGACAAGAAGACCGACGGCCCTGACCCCTTTGTGTTCGACAATACTCAAAGAGATGGTTACTACTATCTGTTTGGCACTTCCGGCGATCTGTACTGCCACCGTTCTAAGGATCTGGCACAGTGGGAGCCGGTGGGCAACGCCTTGGACCTGATGTATTACGATGAAAATGGCGAGCCCATCGAAGAGCGTACAGTGGCCTGGGAAGAGGTTTGGGCGCCGGAAATGGTCTATGATGAGGAAACGGGCCTTTACTACCTGTATTTCTCTGCCTCTCCCAAGGATGACGAGAATGTGACCGCCGGCGGTGATGTGCTGGAAGGTACGGCTTACTGTCAGCTGTTGGTGGCAGTCTCCGAAGAACCTTGCCGGGGCTTCCGCCTGGTGAATTTCCAGGACCCGGAAAGCTGCGGCCAGGAAAATCTTCATACATTTAATACCAGTAAATATCCCCATTACTACACTAAGTATTTCTTCTTGAATCCCGATGAATACGAAGCCTTTGCCACGGCCAACGGCGGCAGTGATGCCCTGGCTGGCAACGGCGGCTACACCGGCTGTATCGACCCCCATCCCTATGTGGATGTGAACGGCGATAAGTATTTGTACTGGGTAGACATCAGCACAGACGACCCAAACCGTATCTGTGTCGTTAAAATGGATAACTGGTTAAAACCGGATTGGTCTACGGCCACCGTTTTGACCTACGCCAAGTACTACACCGTACAGGACTGGAAGGACGCCCAGGAGGGCGTATTTGTGGATCTGGTGACCTATGAGGAGCAGTTCAATATCATTAACGAAGGCCCGGTAATGACCTACCACAATGGCAAGTATTATCTGACCTTCTCGGTCAACAGCTACGGCGACTCCACCTACCAGGTGGGACAGGCCGTGGGCGAGAGCCCCATGGGCCCCTTCCGGAAGCTGACGGAGGCGGAGGGCGGGCTGCTGCTGTCCACTATCAGCCTGGGCAGCCAGGAGATCTCCGGCACCGGTCACCACAGCCTGGTCACCGCCGGGGAGCAGACCTTCATTGTCTACCACCGCCATAACGATATGGTGGTGGGCGGTGCTGCCCGAAATCCCGCCATTGACGAGGTCAAATGGATCACCATTAAAGACCGGGACGGCAACGACCTGGATGTGATGTACACCAACGGCCCCACCTGCACCGTGCAGCCCAAGGCAGAGCTGTATAGCCTCTACCGCAACATTGCCCCGGAGGCCAAGGTTTCCGGCAGCAAGGATGCCCAGTATCTGACAGACGGCCTGCTGTCCGTCCACAAATACGGCGCACCTCAGCTGATGGAGCATGTGAAAGAGACCGAGATCACCAAAACCACCACCTTCACCCTGGACTTTGACCAGGCAAGAACCGTTCGTGCCATTATGGTCTATAACTCCAAGCTGGAGCAGTGCATTTTTAAGGAAATCGCACAGATCGAGCTGGTGTGTGAGGAAGACGGTGAGGAAAAGCTGTACTTTATAGAGGATCTGGAATTCAGCCAGGAGTACTACACCTCCAACAAATATGACGGCGAGATCTTCTATGTGACTCCCGGTGCTGCGGTGTACGCAGAGTTTGCCGAAAAGAAAGTAAAGACCATCCGGATCACCGTGGAAGTACCCAAGGGTCAAGATACCGTGGGCATTTCCGAGATCCGCGTGCTGGGCAATTAAGGAGGCGGCCATGAAGAAGAAACTCAAATGGATCCTCCCCATTGTGGCAGTACTGCTGATTGCGGCGGCTGCGCTGATTTGGGTGTTCTGGGATGCCCTGATCACGGTTCCCGCAGAAGAAACCTATACCTTTATTAACCCCGATCCGGCTTTGGCCGAGACCGATACGGGTATGCAAATCGACGGCGTGTTTGACGAATCCCCCTACACCGAAAATACCTGGACATACCTGCACAATGCCAACGGCGGCAATACAGTGGATATCGCCATGACTTCCTGGTTTGGCGAAAAGGGCATCTATTTTGCATACGAGGTTCGGGAGAATACCCCCATTTATGTAAATATGGATCGTGCCACCTGGATGAACAGCTGTATCGAGATGTATCTGGTGCCCTGCAATGTGCAGTCCCTGCCCAGTGAAAACATCTTTGAGATCGACCTGCTTCCCAATGGCTATCTGCTGTTCAAGCGGCCCAATGGTGCCGGTGGCTGGAGCGATGTATCCACCACCCACGATAAAATGGCATTTTTGGGTGCCACCACCATTGGCGGTGAGGTCAATACGGAATCCTGCACAGGCTACAACCTGGAGCTGTTTATTCCCTATGACTACCTGGCCTGTTTGGGCGTGGATACCCAGGTGATCAAGGACGGCTATATCAATGTGAACCCCAGCCACATCACCTCCTATAACGAGACCGGCACAGACGGCTCTGTGGACCGCTACTGGTACTCCTTCGGAAAGCAGCTGGGCGGTGACGGCTGGAACGATGTGAACCGTTATTTCAAGTTTAATAAAAACGGTGCCATGGGCACGGTGGAAAACACCTTCCTGCCCGGCGAAAACTGCACCGTTACCGGCAATCCCACGGCCATTCCCGGCCTGGAAACTACCGTGACCGTGAGAGCGGATGCAGGCTACGCCCTAAGCTCCATCACCTGCAACGATCAGGAGTATATCCGGTATGTGGATTACCAGGAGGATGGCTCTGTGAAGCTGACTGTCCGTGCAGGCAATGAATCCCTGACCTTTGCCGCCAAGGCAGAGCCTGTGAGCGAGGGGGATAAGACCCTGCAGGGCACAGTGGAGCTGCAAAGTATTTACGGCGATACCCTGGATGGGGTTTCTGCCAGCTACGAGGATGCCTCCGGTGAGCATAAGCTGGAACTGTCCGAGAGCGGCAGCTTCAACCTGGGCAAGCTGCCCCAGGGCAATTATGTGATCCGTGTAAAGAAAAACGGCTATGTGAAAGCCGAGCGCAAGCTGTGTCTGAACCGGGATCTGGATGTGCTGGTGAAGCTTTCCTATGACCTGTTCGAAACGGAAAGCGGAAACTGCTGGAAGCTGGAAAATGCCAATGAAGGCATCCTGACCAAGATCAACGGAACCGGTGCCATTTTGACCAAGGAATCGGTGGGCGATTTCTATGCGGAAGCAAGCTTCGCCTACTCCCAGACTCTGGCAGAGGAATTCACCGGTGATGATTATCAGCAGCAGCGCATTGGTATGCGTGTGAAGTTTGATAACGGCAAGTACTGGCATATTGACCTGCTTCGCCAAAACGATGGCAATTACTGCCTGCAGTTTGGCAAGATTCTGGGCAAGGATTCTCTGTTTAACTGGGATATTGTCCACACTTTGACCCCGGCGCAGATCGCCCGCTACACAAGCGAGGAAGGCATTAAGCTGGGCGTGCTGCGTACCGGCAGAACCGCTTATCTGTATTTGGATAACCATTTGGTCGGCAAATGGGATCTGGGCGCGGAGCAGGCAAATGCGTTGGCACAGCTTGGTTTTGAGTCCTTTGTGGCCAATTCCCAAATCATGCAGATCCCTTATGGATTTGACATCAGCGCACCCACTGCTGTGGAGCTGGTGGACGGCGGCAGCCAGGGCGCAACGGTTACCCTGGGTCAAAGCTGTCAGATCGGCCAAAATGCAGTGCTTTGGATCGAACCTGCCACAGCTGAGGCCGGTGCCAAGCTGTTGTCCGTACAGGTCAACGGCGTGGAGATGGCACAAGATACCGAAAAACAGAGTGGCGGCTATGCACTGACCATTCCCAAAAACCAGGAAAAGATTTTGTCTGTAAAGGTGATCTATGCAAAGCCCCAGCCCACGACGGCAGTGATCGACACCCAGGATCCAAACGCAAACGGTGTGTCTGTGCGTTTGCTCCAGGATGGTGCAGTGAAAGGCACTGCTACTGTCAGCCAGGGTAAAGCCACCTTTGCCAATGTGAACACAGGCGTTTACCAGGTACAGGCCCGGATCTACAATGTTTGGACGACCCTGGACTGGGTGACCATTTTGGGTGATACACTGGTGAGCGCACCGATCAAGGCCTTGTTTGAAACGCCGGACAATACCAATTATTCCGGCAATGTGACCTTTAGAGGCACACAGAACAAAAACTATTCCATTGCCACCAATATTTCCGGGGATGCCTGGTTTACCATGAAGCTGCAGCTGGACAAAACCCAGTTGGATGCCATTGCCGCCAATAAGGGCAATGTGCGCCTGGGCTACCGCCTGTTCTTCGGTGGCTATGAAGGCAATTACGAATGGGAAAATGAGTATGAGATCACCCTGAAATATACCGCAGAGGGCGTATGGGTGTTCGAGCAGATGAATACCTGGATCTCCCATGAGATTCCTGTGCAGCTGGTGCAGGCACTGACCGGGGATGGCCTGCATATGGCGCTGCACCGTGACGGTAAAACCGGCGCGCTGACTCTGTACTGCGGCGCAACACAGGAAGAGCTGTACTCCGGACGCAATGCCTGGGTGTGGGATACTGCCGCAGCCAAGCAAAAGAGCAGTATTATGCGCTTTGGCGTGGGCTTCTGGTCGGAAAAGGGCTCCAATTATAAAGCTACCGTTACCAACCTGCGCTACAGTTCCAGCTTGCCGAAAATGAATCAGCTGAAGCAGGTATCTGCCACGGTGCAGCTGCTGGGTCATAAGGATGGCCAGTATACACCGCTGCCTCAGGGCACACAGGTGCTCTTGCAGGCGGATACAGGCAATTATCCCATGACCGTGGATGCGCAAGGCAATATCAGCGGCAAGCTGCGCCCCGGCACTTATACGGTCAGCGTACAGGGCTACCTGGATACGGAAATTCAGATCCCAGACACCGACCTGCAAACCCAGCTGACGCTTAACTATGACCTGTTTGAGATTCCCACGGGCTGGGATACAGAAAAACACGATTTGAGCAAGGTCAACGATAGCACGCCTGTGATCGCCATGACCGGCGGCACCATGAATGTGCTGACCCGGGATACCTTCCGGGATGTGTCTGCTACCTTGTGGGTTCGTGAGGCCAACAGCCTGCACAGTGCCCATACCCAGGGCATTTGGCTCCGTTTTGAAGACGGCAAGTATATGATCCTGTACCAAGAGGATGAAAAGCTTCTGTACATGGATAAGCTTTGGCATTTGGAAACGGTGACCGGAGCCGGTGGAAAGATTTGCGATCTGCCGGAGGATACACAAAATAAGTGGCGCTCTGAGGGTTATGGCCTGACCCTGCTTCGCAAAGGTGGGTATCTGTATGTAACCGCAGACGGTCAGCTGTACAATGAGACTGCGCTGCCTGAACAGTATGCAGATGATCAGATACAGGTGGGCTTCTTCTCCTACGACAGCGCCCCAGGTGCTGCCTGGGAATTTGCCATCAGCAGCCAGGTTGCTGACATCACAGCTACGCGAATCACCGCCAACACCTCTGTGAAGGACGGTACAAAGCTGCGTCTGCTGCAGGATGGACAGATCAAAGCCGAAGGCGTATTTACCGGCGGTGCGGCCCTCCTGCAAGGCCTGGAGCCCGGCCTGTACGATGCCCAGATCCTGGTATTTGGCTGCTGGGTCAAGCTGGATGCGCTGAACATCACTGATAATACGGCGCAGGCCAATGTATCTGCACTGTTTGAGGATCCGGCATTTACGGACTTTGACGGCAATATTTCCTACAGCGGAACAGCCCATCAGCATTGTTCCGTGGCCACGGATATTTCCGGGGATGCCTGGTTTGCTATGAAGCTGCAGCTTAGCAAAACCCAGTTGGATGCCATTGCCGCCAATAAGGGAAATGTGCGCCTGGGCTACCGCCTGTTCTTCGGTGGCGAAAGTGGAAACTACCTGTGGGAGAACGAGTACGAGATCACCCTGAAGTACACCGAAAACGGCTGGATCATGGAGCAAATGAACACCTGGGAAGGCTGGGATCGGAAGCTCAGCCAGTCGATGGTGGACGCTCTGACCGGCGACGGCCTGTATCTGGCATTGCACCGGGATAGCCAAACCGGCGTGCTGACCATGTATTACGGTGCTACTCAGGAGGAACTCATGGCGTTGACCAACAGCTTTGCCTATACCCAGGCAGCTGCGAAACATAAGGAGAATATTACCCGGTTTGGTGTTGGCTTCTGGTCGGAAAATGGATCTGATTATCAGGCCACTGTTACCGGCTTGTGCTACGGCACGACCCTGGAAGAGGCACTGAATCCGTAATAGACTCCCGTGACGGTCGGTTAGGCCAGGCAGCGTTGGTTACCCTTGGCTTGCAAATGAGTACGGTCGTTTGTGACCATGGAAAATCACCTATTGGCATAACCAAAGAAAGGGGTCGTCTCTGAAAACGAGACGACCCCCTTTTTGTATATTTTAGTATTCAGATTCATATTTATCGTGCTTACGCATGAGTTGAGAGTTGATAGTTGAGAGCTGAGAACGAAGGTGTTTCCTTCGGAAACGATTATAATAGGTCGGCAAAGCCGACACCTTAACTTTCAACTCTCCACTCTCAACTTTCAACTATTTATCGCTCCAACGGAATGATAAACATGAATTTGTTATTTACTTTCCCACAGAAAAAATGTATCATAAAAGAAAGGATGTGAGCATATGCGAAAATGGATCTATATTGTGCTGATCGTTATATTTGCACTGGTTTTTTTGGTCAGCGGCGGCTTGCTGCTGAACTATTACATAAAGGATCACCAGGCAGAGGAGGCCTACGACGAGCTATCGGACATGGTATCCCAGGTAAGGCAGGAGATTACCATAGAAGAAACCCTGCCGGAGGGGGAGACCGGGCCTGTGGAAACCGCCCCTGTGCTGGAGGAGGTCATTGACCCGAACACCGGTGAATCCGTGTGGGTACTGCCCGAGTATGCGGAGCTTTACACCATGAACACCGATGTGGTGGGCTGGATCCGCATTGACGGCACTAAGGTGGACTACCCGGTCATGCAGACCCCGGACAGAGTGGACTATTATCTGAAACGGGACTTCTACGGAAAACGCAGCGCCGCCGGATCCATTTATGCCCGGGAGGAGTGCGATGTGTTTGCCCCCTCGGATAATGTGACCATCTACGGCCACCGTATGAACTCCGGCTCCATGTTCGGCGAGCTGATGAACTACAAAAGGGTGGAGTTTTGGGCGGACAACCGCTATATCCAGTTTGACACGCTGACGGAGCGCCATACCTATGAGATCTTTGCGGTATTCAAGATCTCTGCCTCTGTGAAAAACGGCTTCCAGTACCACCTGTTTGTGGACATGACCAAAGAGGAATTTACAGAGTTTGTCACACAGTGTGAAGACCGCGCCCTGTACGACACAGGTGTCAGCGCCGAATACGGCGACAAGCTGATCACCCTGTCCACCTGCGAAAAGGGCAATTCCAATATGCGCGTGGTTATTGTGGCCAAACGGATTGGGTAAATTGCGTATTGCAAAGAATGGGCACTGTGTGGTATAATGGGAAAGTTAGGGAAGGGGGGCTTTCATGAAGCTGGAATTTGGATACGGCAAGGGTGTACAGACCGTAGAAGTGCCGGATAAGAATCTTATAGGCGTGCTGCAGTCCAATCCCCTGGAACATCTGCGCCGCGGACAAGAGGCGGTTGCCTATGCCCTGGAAAATCCCATCGGCAGTGCCCGGCTGCAAGCGCTGGTAAAGCCTGGTCAGAAGATCGCCATTATTACCAGCGATATTTCCCGTCCCCTGCCTAGCTTCGATGTGCTTCCCGGTGTGCTAAGTGAGCTGTATGCCGCCGGCGTAGACAAAAATGACATTACCGTGGTGTTTGCTTTGGGCTCTCACCGCCCCCACACCCAGGAGGAAATGATCCATCTGGTGGGTGAGCAGGTCTTCTCCCAGGTGCGCTGCGTGGATTCTGATCCCAACGACTGCGTACATATGGGCACCACCGCTGCCGGTACGCCTGTGGATATTACCCGGGTGGTGGCGCAGGCGGATTTCAAGATCTGCCTGGGAAATATTGAGTTCCATTACTTTGCCGGTTATTCCGGCGGCGCCAAGGCCATTATGCCCGGCGTTTCCACCCATGAAGCCATCCAGGCCAATCACCGGATGATGGTATCGGAGGATGCCTGCGCCGGTAAGCTGGAGGGCAATCCTCTCCGGGCGGATATTGAGGAAGCAGGCAATATTTGCGGCATTGACTATATCGTCAATGTGGTACTGGACGAGCATAAGCATATTGTGTACGCTGTGGCCGGTGATGTGACAATGGCCCACCGTGTAGGCTGTGCCTACTTAGATAAAATGTACCGCTGCCAGATCCCCCAAAAGGCGGATATCGTACTGGTCAGCCAGGGCGGCGCCCCCAAGGATGCCAACCTGTATCAGACCCAAAAGGCCTTGGATAATGCCAAGCACGCCGTAAAGAAAGGCGGCACCATCATTTTGATGGGCGCATGCCCCGAAGGCTTGGGCAGCAAGAAGTTTGAATCCTGGCTGGTGGAAGCGCCTACCGCCCATTCCATGGTCGAGCGTATCGGCAGGGAATTTGAACTGGGCGGCCATAAGGCGGCTGCTATCGGTATGGTTTTGGAGAACGCATCCATTGACCTGATTTCTGAAATGGACCCGGATTTTGTCCGCAGCATTTTCCTGAATCCCCAGCCTTCTTTGGAAGTGGCCTTCCAGCAGGCCATGGAAAAGTACGGCCAGGATGCCACAGTGATCGCCATGCCCTTTGGCGGCGCCACACTGCCTATTTGCAAGTAACCCCCGGGCCGACGGCCCTAATGATAATGTAATTAACTTTTTTAGGAGGAGATACCAATGGATTACGCAAAAGAATCCCTGAAGAAGCACGCCGAGTGGGGCGGCAAGATCGAAGTGATCGCCACCGTTCCCTGCAAGACCAAGGACGACCTGTCCCTGGCTTACACCCCCGGTGTTGCACAGCCCTGTCTGGAGATCCAGAAGGATGTCAACAAGTCTTATGAGCTGACCCGCCGCCACAACCTGTGCGCTGTCATCACCGACGGCACCGCAGTGCTGGGTCTGGGCGACATCGGCCCCGAGGCCGGTATGCCTGTTATGGAGGGCAAGTGCGCTCTGTTTAAGTCCTTTGGCGATGTGGACGCCATCCCCCTGTGCGTCAAGAGCAAGGATGTGGACGAGTTCGTCAACGCCGTGTACCTGATCTCCGGCTCTTTCGGCGGCATCAATCTGGAGGACATCTCCGCTCCCCGCTGCTTCGAGATCGAGGCAAAGCTGAAGGAAAAGTGCGATATTCCCATTTTCCACGACGACCAGCACGGCACTGCCATTGTCACTCTGGCCGGTCTGACCAATGCCCTGAAAGTGGTTGGCAAGAAGAAAGAAGATGTGAAGATCGTCACTGTGGGTGCCGGTGCTGCCGGTATCTCCATCGTCAAGCTGCT
>JAZNHQ010000188.1:0-7039 GCA_045577035.1 Faecousia sp.
CAGTGCCATTTCGTGTCTGTTCATCAGTAGCTTCCTTTCCGTTCTTCAAAATGGGTAGGCTTGCCCAGTGCCCGGCCGCCGTCCTTGATCCACTGGGCTTGCCATTCGATCAGCGTATCCAGCGACACGGAAGGATAACCGAACAGCTTAAACATCTTGCCTGCATTGTTCAGGTATGCCGTATCCGTGGGTGTTCCGGCAAAGGAGGGCTCTTTTCCCAGCAGCCTGCCCAGCTTGTATGCCGTTTCCCGGACACCGGCGGTCTCGGGGCCGGTGACATTCAGACAGAACACATCGGAGGAGGCATACTGCAGCAAGCGGATGGCTGCCTCATTGGCATCACCCTGCCAGATGCAGTTAAAGCTGGGGGTTGCCTCCTGAATGGGAGTGCCGTCCAGAATATTCTTTGCCATATCGTAGAGAACGCCGTAGCGCAGGTCCACCGCATAGTTCAGCCGGTAAATCGCCACCCGGGTTCCAAAGGTCTTTGCGGCATACTCAAACATCCGCTCCCGGCCCTGGCAGGACATGCAGTATTCTCCGACAGGCTCTGTTTTCGTTTCCTCCGTGGCGCCGCCGCTGCCAACTGCTACCTTGGGATACAGGTTGCCGCTTGAGAACACAACGATTCTGGATTTTTTGAACCGTTCTGCCACTCGGCTGGGTAGCCAGGTATTCATAGCCCAGGTTGCGTACTCATTTCCATCGGTTCCGAATTTTTTACCGGCCATAAAGATGATATTTTCCGCATCGGGCAGCGCTTCCAGCACACCGGGCTTCAGCAGATCGGCGGAGATCATTTCTACACCATTCTTATTCAGAAGTTCCACAACAATGGGGTCGCTGAATCGAGACACTGCAATAACCTTCTTATTGAGGCCTGCTTTTTTAATTGCATTTTTCGCCAGAATGCTCAGCGTGGGTCCCATCTTGCCGCCGGCACCCAGAATCATAATGTCGCCGTCGATTTTGGCCATATCGGCAACCAGCTTTTCGCTGGGGGTTGTCAATAATTCATCTAGTTTTTCTTCTGTCCACATATGTTACACTCCATTTATCTGTCGGTTATGTTTCCTGATTCCGGCAGCTTTCCATCCATTCCATAAACTGCGGAAAAACCACATCATAGGATGCCAGTTCCCTTCGCCAGCAACGTTCCCATTTCAGCGTCAGATATCCGTCAAAATGATATTCCGGCAGAGCCTGTATGATCCTGCGGTATATTGGCTGGAGCTGCTGTGTGGGAACACCCATATTCCGGGTTTCATCGCCTGCAATGTACAGCTGTTTCACATAGGGAAGGGTTTCATCCAAATCGATTTCCTCACCGATCATCTGAGCGTGATCCGGAGATAATACAATGCCCACCCGGTCCGTATTCGTGGCTTTGCAGATGGTCACTGCCTGACGGACCGTCGTGCTGGCGTTGAGATGGTTTTGAATGACAATATCCACTCCGGAAGGCCCCTCTGCCAAAGTGCGCTCCAATGCTCTGCAAACCTGATGTTCTTCTCCGTCCCTCAGTTTTCCGGTAAAAATACGGATCGCCGGGGCATGGATGGCTTTGGCAATTTCCAGATGCTGCCGCACGGAATCAGCCATTTCCATAACACCCGTTTCAATCTGCTTGTTATAGCAGAGAATGGAACTGACCGTTCCTGCATCCTTGCGAATCTGCTTCAGACATTCCACTTCCGCATCCACGGGGATTTCTCCGGAACCTCCGGTCTGCATCCGCAGATCTACCGCATGGAAGCCGAACTGCTTTGCTGCCTCGGCTTGCTGCCACACCGTCAGTTCCGGCGTTGCCATGGTTGTAAAACTCAGTTTCATCAATTCATACACCCCTCGTCCAAATCGTCTTTCTTCGCTGTCTCCAGCTTGATCAATACCTTGTTGTACAAAAATACCTGCACAAAGCCCGGTAGTGTGAAACCCACCATCAGGACCAGAATCAAATTCTTAGGTGCCACCAGCACAGCGGCAACCGGCAGCACAAACAGCGCAGCCATAACCACCGAACGGACCGGATGGGCTGCCAGCACAAGGAAACTGTATCTGACCGTTCCGCTGATTGTGTTACGGTATCTGGACTGAAACACAAAGGACCAGTTCCATGCACAGATCACCAGTGCAAGGGCTGCGATCAAAAGATAACGAATCCACCCCATAGCAAGCGCATGTGCAATTCCAGTACTGAGAATCAAAAGATAGGCTATCACTGCAAACAGAAAACTGATGACGGTAGACTGCTTGAAATTTTCCCGGAATGCTTTGAAAAATGCTGCCGTAATGGCTCCATCCTCATCCCGGAATATCTTCAGCAGTACATAATGCATTGCCGTCATGGCAGCACCTGCTGTAAAAACCGGCAGTGAACAGATCACCGTTAGAATGTTCAACCACATCATGTCCCAGAGCTTTGCCCCATACCGGGCAAATGCTCCATCCGGGTTAAAGAGTCCTCCCATATTCGCAGCACCCCAATTGTACAAAGTAAAACATTCAAGCAGAGCTAAGATCCTGCTTGAATGTTCTTCGCTATTTTACTTTAGAAGAATCGTTCTTCAGCATTCTCTGACAATATACGTTTTCATCAGAAAGGAATCAAATTACTCCTTCACTGCACCAATCATAACACCCTGGGCAAAGTATTTCTGAATAAAGGGATACACGCAAAGAATAGGAACGGTTGCGACGATGATCGTAGCGTACTTGATGCCTTCCATGTTCGTCACACCGGTGTCCATCTGCTGCATATCGGCATTGATCAGTATATCCCGAAGGACAACAGCCAATGGCATATCTCCCTTGTGTTCCAGAATCTGAGAGGCCCAGAACCATCCATTCCAGTACGCAACGCCATAATACAGGGTGATAACAGCCAGGCTTGCTTTACTCAGAGGAAGCACGATCCTGGTCAGACAGGCCAACTGTCCGGCGCCGTCAATGCGGGCTGCCTCCAGCAGGCTTTCCGGCAAACTCTCGAAGGAAGTACGCAGAATGATCATATTGTAAGTGGCAATACAGAATGGCAGGACTATTCCCCAAATGGATCCTTTCAGGCCCAGTTCCTGAATATTCAGATAGGTAGGGATCGTGCCACCGGAGAAAAACATGGTAAAGGTGATCGCCAGCATAATAGGCCGACGCAGCATGAAGTCCCTCCGGGACAGCACATATGCGCCCAGAATCGTCATAACCATACTGGTGCTGACACCCAACACAAGATATTTGATCGTATTTAGGTATCCGGTCCAGATATTCTGGTTGGAAAGAACGCGCTTATAGGCATCCAGAGAGAACTCAATAGGCCAGAGCAACAAGCCGCTGTGGGCAGTCAACGCAGTGGAATCCGAAAAGGACGCCATCAAAACATGCCACATTGGGTACAGGCACACAAAACCAATCAGTCCCAGTAAGATGTAATTGAACACCTGAAAAACACGTTCTCCAAATGATTCTTTGATTTTCATGTGTGTTCCCTCCTTACCACAGACTGTTTTCCGTGTACTTCTTACTGAGCTTGTTGGACATCACCAGCAGGATGCAGTTGACTACGGAGTTAAACAGTCCGATTGCCGTTGCATAGCTCCAATCTCCCAATTCCAAACCCATGCGGAAGTTATAAGTGGATATAATATCAGAGACTGCATAGTTTGTAGGATTGTAAATCAGCAATGTTTTTTCATATCCAACACTCATCAGTGTGCCGATTCTCAGGATCAGCTGAATCATGATGGTGGGCAGGATGCTGGGGAGGGTGATATTCCAAGTCTGCTTCCACTTGTTTGCGCCGTCCAACTGGGCGGCCTCGTACAAATTTTTATCTACACCGGAAAGAGCAGCCAAATAGATGATGGAGCTCCAGCCGATTGTTTGCCAAATATCACTTGCGATGTATATGGTTCTGTAATACTCGGTGCCTTGCAGCAGCGGTATCCGCTGGCCGCCAAAGAATTCGATAATATCGTTAAAAAGGCCTGTGGACAGGCAGAAGGAAGTCAGCATGCCACAGATAATAACGGAAGAAATGAAGTGCGGCAGGTAGGTAACCGTCTGCACGACCTTCTTAAAATACTTATTTCTTACTTCATTCAGAAGCAATGCCAGAGCAATCGGCGCAGGGAAGGCAAACAGCAGATTCAAAAGGCTGATTGCCAGAGTATTCTTCAGAGTGCGCATAAAAAAAGGGCTCTTGAAGAAGTAAATAAAATGATCCAGTCCAACCCACTTTGACCCCTCGAGCCCTCGTGCGGGGCGGTAGTTGTAAAATGCGATGATCGCGCCATACATGGTCTTGTAGTGGAAGAGTATGTAGAACAAAACAACAGGAATAATCATGAAATAGAGTGATCTGTTCTTTTGAAAATCCCGTTTCAAACGGTAACCATAGCTTTGGTTCATGTTGCTTCACTCCTTTGTGAGTAGCTGTTTCAGAAAAAAGCTGCCTGCAAGCTGCGGCCTACTACTTGTAAGCCGCAGCCGCAGGCATTTTTTATCTTAATAGGTTATGCTGCCGGATATCGATTATCTGTTGTTGTAGCGGTCCAGAGCAGCCTGGTTGATAGCCAGAGCCTCGTTTGCACCCATGGCTTCCATCTCAGCGATGTAAGCATCCCACTGATCGAAGCTGACAGCGCCGATCACGAAGTTCATGCCCCACTCGTTAGCGGTGGTGGACAGGTTGGTGCTGTAACGTGCCATCTCAGTAGCCTCGTCGGCAGTGTAGGAGACATTGGGCCACTTGTGCTTGAAGCCGCCGCCCTCAACATCTGCCCAGATGGACAGAGCATCCTTGGCAGACTGAGTAACCATGTGCTGGGGATAGTACCACTCATCCTTGTATCCAGCGGTGTAGCCGTTGGTAGCGAAGTTGATGGCACCGATGGACTGAGACTGGGTCCAGCCCTCGGGGATGTTGTACAGGACGTCATCGGAGAAGACGGGAGCGCCGTCAACCATGGTGAAATCCTTGCCTTCCTTGCCGTAGTTGTACAGCAGGATGCCTTCCTCGGAGAAGAAGTAGTCCAGCCAGCGGGCAGCGGTTTCCACATTCTCACAGTCGGGGGTGATCACAACGCCCTGGCCATAAACTGCCCAGTTGCCGTAGGTAAAGTCAGCCACATCGCCTTCCTTCAGAGCAGGGGTAGCGAAAGGCTGGACCTCAAAGTCCTCACTTGCGGTCTCGACAGCCTGCATGCCGCTGCCCAGCCATGCGCTGGAAGCGAACACTTCGCCGTTGATGACCTTTGCCATGACATCATTGACAGAAATGGTTGCGATGTCAGCATCGATCAGGCCCTCGTTGTACCACTGGTTCAGAGTCATCAGGAACTCCTTGTAGTGATCGGAGGTGCGGTTGTAAACAGCCTTGCCGTTGTCGTCAACAATATAGTCGGTGTCGCCCACGCCGTAAGCATAGGAGATGAAGCTCATATTCAGCAACCAGCCGTTATGCAGGGAGTAGGGGGTGATGCCGTAGGTGTCCTTGACCTTAACGAACAGATCGTGCCAGCCGTCGATGGTGGTGGGGATCTCCTCGCCCAGTTCTTCCAGCATATCCGCACGGACATAGGAGCCAAAGGTGTACAGGGAGGAATCAGCACCGACCTGGGGAACGAAGTAAATGCTGCCCTCGTCGTCGGAGATCATCTTCTTAACGTCGGGACGGGATTCCAGGAAAGCCTTGAAGTTGGGCATGTACTGGTCGATGACATCGTTCAGACGAATGCACACGCCATCGGCATAAGCACCGGCGGAGCCACCGCTGTAGGTCAGCCAGTTGTGACCGATGAGATCGGGCATCTTCTTGCCGGCGATCATCAGCTGGAAGGCCTCATCCGTGTTGGAATGATCATCAATGTAGTCGACCTTAATGCCGGTTGCTTCCTCCGCATAGCCAGCGGCGGGGGTTGCCTCAAAGCTGGGATAATTTGCGGTGTAATTTGCGTTGGGCCAGGTCCAGAAAGACAGGGAGCCGGTGGTGGGATAGGAGAACTCAGCGGGAGGTGCCTCGACCTGAGTATCGTCTGCCTGAGCCTCGTTGTTTTCTACCTTGGGGGCTTCGGTGGGATTCTCAGCAGCCTGGTTGCCACAGCCTGCGAACAGAGAAACGCACATCATAACCGCCAGAAGCAGTGCTACGATTCTTTTCATTGTATTTCCTCCTTAATTTTTACAGGCTGACCGCCTGTTTCTGCCTTGATTTTAGCATTTACTTTTGCAGCCTGTATATAGACAAAATTTTCCTGCGATTGACAATTTTGTGTTAATTACTGCTTTACAGCCGTTTCCTATAAAATCAGAGGCGCGGATCATCCCGCGCCGCTGGAATTTCATTACAGGCTGCCTTTGATCTTGCCAGGAGTCGTGCCTACCATCTTCTTGAACAAGCGAATGAAGGACGAGCTCTCCGGAATACCCACCCGTTCCGCAGTTTCTGCCACAGAGCATCCCTGTTTCAGCAGTTCAATGGCTTTTTCGATGCGAATTTCATTGATCGTAGAAAGAAGGCTCTTTCCGGTCTCATTTTTGTACAGTGTGGACAAGCTGGCAGGTGACAGATGGAAATGGAATGCAGTCTGAGAAATATTCATGCATGGATCATGGTAATTCTCACGGATATATTCCAGCACCTTATCACACAAGGCCTTGTCCTGACTGTCTTCCTCTGACATTCCTTCCCTGCAGATACTTTCCACGATGGCAGCATATATAGCTTGGACCTCGTCAGCCGGTTTTGCAATGTTCAAATCCTTTGGCATCGGCAGGATCTGGTTGATGCAGCCCTTCTCATCCGCTGTTTTCAGCAGAGTGCAGTAGATATCACTAAGCAGATATCTGCGCATTCTGGGGGGGAACTTCTCGTTATCCCAGCTGCTTTCGATGATCTTTCCGATCAGAGCCGTGGCAAGCTGGGCATTGTCATTGTGAACAGCCGCGCTGATACGTTCCTCGGCCTGCAGGGAATACTGATAACCTTGACAGGTAACATTCTTAATTTCCTCGTAGCTGATATAATCCTGATCCAGGATCA
>JAZNHQ010000189.1:0-2541 GCA_045577035.1 Faecousia sp.
CCGCTGAAATGGCACCCCCCAAGGGTTATGACTTTGCAGAGCAGATGGAAGCTGCAGAGCTTCTTGCTGGCAAGGTCCACGCTGTGAATGTTACCGATATGCAGTCTGCCAGCCTGAAGGCTTCCGGACTGGGTCTGTGCATTAAGCTGAAGCAGGCTGGCGTTGAACCCATTATTCAGATCACCGGCCGCGACCGCAACCGTATGGCCATTATGGGCGACATTCTGTCCGCTGCCAGCTTTGGTATCGACACTATGCTGGCTCTGACCGGTGACCACCCTGTGGTGGGCGACTGCAAGGATGCCAAGCCCGTGTACGATCTGGACTCCGTGGGCATTCTGAAGATGCTCTCCAAGATGGAAGAAACCGGCTGTGATTGCGGCGGCAACGAGATCGCCGGCGGCGCTCCCAAGTTCTACAAGGGTGCTGCGGTCACTCCTGTTTACGAGCCCATGTTCCTGCAGATCAACAAGCTCCGCCAGAAGGTGGAAAACGGTGCCATGTATGTTCAGACCCAGGGCATTTTCGACCTGGATCAGTTCAAGTACTTCCTGGAGATGGTGGACAAGGCCGGTATCAAGACCCACATCATGGCCGGTATCATCCCTCTGAAGTCCGCAGGCATGGCCAACTACATGAATCAGAATGTGCCCGGCATCGCTGTTCCCCAGGACATGATCGACCGTCTGTCCGCCGCAGCCGCTGAGGGCAAGGAAAAGGGCATCAAGGGTCTGCCCACCCAGCTGGGTATCGAGATGGCAGCCGAAATGATCGCCAAGATCAAGGACGAGAAGCTGTGCGACGGCGTACATATCATGGCCATCGGCGCAGAAAAGAACGTTCCCACCATTCTGGAAAAGGCCGGTATTACCGTGTAAGATCCAATCAAAAAGCAGGAGGTTTCCCCTCCTGCTTTTTTTCTTGCATTTCCTTTGCTATAATGCTATACTTTCCAGGTAATCAATACAGGAGGTTATTCTATGAAAAAATTTTTGACACTTTTGCTGACCCTGGCAGTATTGCTGAGCCTTGCAGCCTGCGGCGGTAAAGAAAAATCCGCCGACAGTAAGACCCCTTCCGGTAACGGCACCCCTACTGCCAACAATGACGGTACATACCTGTTCCACGGCTACACCCTGGACGGTGACATCACCACCGATTCTCTGGGCACGGTGGCAAATCCTTTGGATGTAAAGCAGGTTTACGCAAATATAGAGTATGTGCCCCAGATGTTCTACGGTGAGTACCGCTCTTCCAGTGACTGGCAGTTGACCGACGCCGAAGAGGCCGATTACCTGGCCGCTTACAAAACCATGACCTTCGAGGTCAACGGCAACACCTGGACCACTCCGGTTCTCCCCTATCGGATCCTGTCCGGCCCCAACACCTTCAGCAATGTTTTGCAGTACGATACTCAGCACCACTGGACCAAGCTGTGCTTCATGACCGTAGATGGCGCCATGAAGGATATGGTGTGCCGTTTCGAGGTAGACGGCAATGTTCTTCGCGTTCTGCCTTTGACCAAGTGGAATTACGACGACACTACCAAAACCCTGACATACCAATTGAGCGACCTGGTTTGGGAATATGAATTCTCCTTCTCCGGCCCTCACATGACCCTGTCCCAGGGCAGCGACAGCATTACCTTGACCGCAGACAAGTATCTGAACAAGGATTATTTCTGCCAGGGCGGCGAATACCTGGAGCCCGGCTCCGCCACCTTTGAGAATGTGGATCATGTTCGTATCAACGGCACCAGAATTGCCGTGGAAAGCACTGTGAAGGAAGAATCCTACCACAGCGCCGTTGCCGGTCTGTCCGAAGACGGTCTGATGACCTTATCCTGGAAAGACCAGGATGACAACAGCTACACCCATCAGTTCGTCTATTTCCTCTGCGGCTTCGACGGCATTGTTTTGGCCGACCAAAATAACCACTATTTGTTTACCGCCGGCTATTTTGACCGCTATTCTGATTCTCTGAACGGCTCCATCAGCGTAGAGGAAAAGGACGCCCTGGAGAATATGGACGAGGAAGAGATCCAGCAGATCATCGAAAAGCGCGCCGACCTGCTGAGCGATCTGGCAGAAGCCTATGAGCAGGCCGGTCTGTCCGTCACCATCAACCAGGAAACCGGCGAGATCATCATGGACTCCTCTGTTCTCTTCGGCGTAGACTCTTTTGAGGTCTCCGCGGAAGGCCAGGAGTTCTTGACCCAATTCATCGGTGTCTACACATCTGTGGTGTTCAACGATAAATATAACGGCTTCATTTCCTCCATTATGGTAGAGGGTCACACCGACACCACCGGTGACTACGACTACAACCTGGAGCTGTCCCAAAAGCGCGCAGACAGCGTAAAAGCCTACTGCCTGTCTGTGGAAAGTGATTACAGCGACGCCCTGGCGCAAATGCTGGTGGCCGCAGGCTATTCCTACACCAATCCTATCTACACAGAAGACGGCCAGGTGGATATGGACGCCTCCCGCCGGGTGGCATTCCGCTTCCTCATTAACCTCTCCAATCCCTAACCAAACGACT
>JAZNHQ010000190.1:0-7349 GCA_045577035.1 Faecousia sp.
ACCTTCGTTATTACGCATGTGTCCCTGTTACTATACCACTAACTTAATGGCATTGCTCAGATAGACAACCCTTTTCTTATGCATTTTACTTCAATACCTTGCAGAACACCAGCACTTCAATGACGATACCTGCCAGGCAGTACAGGTCTACCAGACCGCCAACCAAACCTACGATGACGCCCACCAGGGGAATCTTAACCAGCAGGCCAATGGCAAAACCGGCAACTGCACCTGCCACCAGGTACAGCAGAATACCAATCACCAGATTGGCAACAGTATCTGCAAACTTGAAGGACAAGGGAAAAATTTTCTTCAACAAATCCATTGTTTCTTCCTCCTTTCCCAGAAAATTGCTAACTAAATTATATCTCTCATGACAAAATCCGTCAAGTGGCCAAAAAAAATGTCATTCCATATTTCAGGAATGACATTTTTCTTACTCTTCAATTCGGCTGTTGATCTCTTCGCGGATCTGCAGCAGCTGCTGCTGAGTCAGCGTCTGGCTGCTGAGGATGGCACGAACCAATGCCGCCGCATCCGGCTTATACTGGTAGGCAAACGCATTTGCCGCAAAGAACTCTTCCCGGGTCACGGTGGGTGCAAACGTCCGGCCATAGGTCTTGCTCCGCTTCACAAAGCCCGCTTCTTGAATGATCTTCTTACGCAGCAGGCCATTGAGCAAAATATGCACAGAGCTATCCTTCCAGGATTTGTCCGGTGAGCTTTCCAGAATGTCAGAACGGGACATTGGCTTTCCCGAATTCCAAAGCACATCCATTATTTCCATTTCGCTTCTTGTTAGAACCATTGCCAATCCCCCTTCGAATCAGGCTATGGTTCTATTATATATTTCCGCTTTTGCTTTGTCAATGGATGAACAGGAAAATTTCGAACTTTTTTCACTTGGAAACAGGGTTATTTTTCCCTTTTTCCACTTTTTTCGACTTATTTTCAACTTTTATCGTGTCACATTTTTTACAAGTCGTTTGATTCCGTTTTTAGTCGGACATAATTTCCTGCAGCAATTTCCGGTTTGCTTCCAGGTTCGGCATCAGCACGCTCATGTTCCGGACCCAGGCGAAGCTATAGGTGCCGTCTGCCGGAATTCGCTGGGTTTCGATCTTCAGCTCCGACATAATGGGCAGGATATCTGCCGCGTAGCCCATGATCTCGCTGTTGGACATATCCGTGGTCATCAAGGGCAGCACCTTGTCCAGCAGGCGATACAGCTGGGTCAGACTCAGATTTTTGCACTGCTCGTAAGCTGCCAGCATTACCGTCCGCTGCCGCTGGGTACGGTTAAAATCAGAATCAATTTTCCGCATACGGGCATAGGCTAAAGCTTCTAACCCATTCAAGCGATAAGTCCCCGCTTGGAAATTAGCGCGGAAATTGGCATTGGATTTAGCATACCATCTGCCTTGTACATTCATGTAATTTGCCTCGCCCTGGGTCAATGTGATCTCCACACCGCCGATGGTGTCGATCACATCCTCAAAGCCATCAAACTCGATGACGAAGTTTCCGTCAATTTGGATGCCGAAGTTCTTTTCAATGGTCTTATTGAGCAGCTGAATGCCGCCAAAGACAAAGGCTGCGTTGATTCGGTTATCCTGGTAGCCGGGGATCTGTACATACATATCCCGCATGAAAGAGGTCATGGTCAGGGTCTTGTTCTCTTTATTAAAGGTACACAGGATCATAGAGTCCGTCCGGGCACGGGCGCCGGTGGTCCGGGTGTCAGAACCGATCAGAAGAATATTGACCACATGGTCGCTCTGCTGGATTTCCGGCATGGTCTCCCAGTTCACATCATCGGGATCCAGCACATCACCGGTAAAGTCCGGGTCAGAGGGATCCGTATTATCCTGCAGGAACGCCTCCATTTCCGATGAAGACATGGGTTCCAAATAGCCATCCGTGCGGTTGATCATGTTCAGCCAACGAAACACAAAGACAGCAGCAATGATAAGGAGCAGCAGCACCAAAGCCAACACACAGCACAGCACGATCAGCAGGATCCTGGGCCAGCGTTTTTTCTTTTTTTGTTGCTCCGCTTCTATGGGTGTGACCTCCTCCAGCTTTTCTGACAGAAGCTCCTCGGGGGTCTTTTCCATTTCGTGATTATCCATAATTTCGCCTCCCATCATTCAGCGATTCTATCATAGCGCACAATTTGCAAAAAATCCAGTAAAAAGTGGTTATTTTATAAAAATGTAATAATTCCCCTGCCCCGGACATAAATTTCATCCAAGGGGGTGCGGCTATGGTTATGGGATATATTTGGACAGGTTTGGTGCTTTTGTCCGTGCTGGGCGCCCTGTTTACCGGACAAGGCGCCCAACTGGCAGCCGCTGTGCCCCAGGGTGCCCAGGCAGGGGTGACCCTGGCCATATCTTTGGCAGGCTCCATTTGTCTGTGGTCGGCGGTGGGCGCACTGATGGAGCGCTGCGGTATCATGGATCTACTAGCCAAGCTGCTGCGCCCGGTTCTGCACCGGGTATTCCCCTCCACCAAAAAGGACAAGGTAGCTGCCGGACATTTAAGTGCCAATATTTGCGCCAATTTTCTGGGACTGGGCAACGCAGCCACTCCCATGGGCATCCTGGCCGCCAAGAGGCTGGCCGGTGGAAGCAGCACTGCGGGTAACGAGCTGTGCAGACTGATCGTTCTGAACACCGCCTCCATCCAGCTGATCCCTGCCACCGTGGCAGCCATACGCACCAGCCTGGGCTGCAGCACGCCCTTCGATATCTTGCCGGCGGTTTGGGTGACCAGTATTTGTTCCGCAGGCCTGGGGCTGCTGGCGGCCTTCCTCATGGGGAGGGTTTGGAAATGATGGACTATATTGTGCCGGTGCTGCTGATCATGGCTTCAGCACTGGCGCTGCGAAAAAAAGAAGACGCGTACGGTCTTATGCTGGGCGGGGCTGAGCAGGGACTAAGGCTGCTTTTGACCCTGGTGCCCAGCCTGGTACTGCTGCTGACCGCTGTGACCATGCTCCGCGCTTCCGGTGCCATGGATCTTTTGGGGCAGCTCCTTGCACCGGTCTTCGGCTTTCTGGGAATTCCGCCGGAAACGGCTCTTCTGGTGCTGATCCGCCCCATCAGCGGCAGTGCCGCCCTGGCTGTGGGGGCGCAGCTGATGGCCGATTACGGCGTGGATTCCCTGGTAGGCAGAACTGCCGCCATTATGCTGGGCTCTACAGAAACCACCTTTTATACGGTCAGTGTCTATTTCGGCGCCGCCGGCATCCGTAAGACCCGGTACACCATCCCCGCCGCCTTGATCGCCGATTTTACAGGCTTCTTCATGGCCTCCCTCACCGCCCGATTTGGAATGTGAAATTCCAATTTATCGTACACCTTTGTAGGGACCGGCGTCCTCGACGGTCCGCAATTACGCACTGCGGTAACGGACCGTCCGGGAGGCCGGTCCCTACAACGCATCGAAATGACAGAGCGATAAATTGGAATTTGTACATAAAAAAGAGGCTGCGCGGCAGCCTCTTTTTACAGCAGCAGCGCAAAGACTGCCAGAATCAGCAAAAACGCAAAATTGAATGCAGTAAACAGGAGCATATAGTAGCCGGTCTTGCCCTTGTTCTGCTTGGTGTATTCCCGGAAGGTGATGAGGCTTGCCAGAGATGCGATCAAAGTGCCCACGCCGCCAATGTTCACGCCCAGCAGCAGCTCCCGGTAATTGTCCGTGAACTGGGACAGCAGAATGGCAGAGGGAACATTGCTGATAAACTGGCAGGCACCCACGCTGACAAGCAATGTGCTTTTTTTCAGCAGCATGGAGAAGAATTCCTTCACCGCTCCGATCCGGGCCATATTCCCGGAGAATATGAAGAAAAACACAAAGGTCAGCAGCAGCGGATAGTCCACCATTTTCAGGGCTTTTCTGTCCATGAAAATCAGCACCGCCGGAATGACGATCAGGCCGATCCAGTAAGGGATACCCCGGAACACAATGACAATGGACAGGGCAAACAGCAGAAGATAGGTAGCCGTCCTTACCGGGGGCATAGTCACCTTTTCGTCCTTCATTTCCAAAGGCTCCGGCTTTACAAAGATCACGCAGCAAAGGGTAATCAATGTAACAGCCAGTACAAAGGGCGGCGCCATGATCCCCATGAATTCCATGGTAGGGATCTCAAACCGGGTGTACAGATACAGGTTTTGGGGATTGCCAAAGGGGGTCAGCATACCGCCCAGGTTTGCGGCAATATTTTGCATAATAAAGGTAAATGCCATGTATTTATTCTTACCGGTGGTGCTAAGCACAAACAAACCCAAGGGCAAAAAGGTCAACAGCGCCATGTCGTTGGCGATCAGCATGGAGCCGATAAAAGTAATATACACCAGTGCCAGGATACTCAGCCGGGCGTTTTTGAACAGGCGCACGATCTTCTTGGCCAGTATGTAGAAAAACTGGATGTTTTTCAGGGCGCAGACCACTGCCAGCACGCAAAAGAGGCAAGTCAGGGTCTTCACATCAAAATAATCCAGATAGGCCTTGTCCGGAGGGACGATAAATGTGGTGATCAGGGCGGCCGTCAACGCCACCAGCATGACCACATTCTTTTTCATAAAGCCCGTGGCAGACTGGGCCAAATGCAAATGCTGCATATATGCCATCTTCTTTCTGTGTATTTCCAAGGGATTATAGCAAATACTTTTCAGAAAATCAATGGACTATATAGGGCATTGCTACGCAATATTTCATTAAAAAAACGACAGGTCCAAAAGAGGTTTCTTTTTGCGAAAGAGCGACTAAAAGTAGTATAGGCGGGGTAAGAACTACTAAAAGTATACCAAAAATTAAATTGAAATGCTTGGAATTAAGATTTCCAAAAGCGTTTGATCTGCATCAAAACTAAACATCAAAAAACAAGAAGAAAATGAAGCACCAGAAAATAGATTGAGTTTATCTGTTCCGTTATCCCACACTGTAATAATATCCTTCTGTATAGTCATTACATTCACCTCTCTTGTTTTATCGCTGCATAAAACGCTACACTTTTCAATGATATATCGCTCACACGATATGATATACGGCTAACGCCGCATGATATACTTGCTTCGCAAGCATGATATAATATCCGTTCCTTCATGTGCTGAAGGCATATATCATCGCACGAAGTGCGATATCATATCGAAGATATATCACCCGTTCCGACAGGAACGGATATCATTGTAAAAAACCTCTTTTGTCAGGTAGACAAAAGAGGTTTTTTACATGTGTAAGTACCCTAATTTTGAAATGTTGCGACCCCGGGGGTCGTTTTTGCAGTTAAGGGGGGTCGTGTTCAAACCCAGAGGGGGTCGGAATTTTCACAGAGGGAGGGCGCTGTTGGTTTGCCATTTTATCCAACACATAGAACCGTCATATGATAGGACGATTTTTGTCTTAATTTCCGCTTTTTGTATAGCCTACGCCATTGCAAAGCGGACAGTCACCGTAGGTATAGTTTTCCAAACCGGTTCCTTCGCAATCAGTACACGGTTCCACAGTCTGTATATTAGGTCTCACTATACCGTCTGCTCCAACAAACATATTACCCAGCGTCAAGGAACAATCCGGACAAGGTTGGAGCTCGTTTATATTCACAATGGAATCTGCACCTTGTCCCACATATCCACTTCCATTGCAAGTTGCACAGTTGTTAGTAACTATATTATGAGTTTCATCGCTGGATTGCTCGCCCACATGCCCCTCTCCGTTGCAGCTTTTGCACGGATCACCGGGAACTACTACAATACCTAAATCGCAAGTACAGGGAGTAATGCTTGCATAATAGCTCATCCAGTCATTTCCAAAGGAATTCGCAAGAACATACTGTCCGTTTTCATAAGCAAGAGCGCAAACAGTCCAATTCATCGACGAAAAGATCACAGAACCCACCACAGGTGCCTTCTTTTCCGGGGTTGGATCATCCGGGGTTCTATAGCCGCCCGTTGATTCGTAACCATCCGAAACCACAAACACATCGCAGCCTTTATATGTTTCAATAAACTTGATCTTTCTGACATATTGCTCGGCAATGATTCCGTTATCTATACCTACCCAAGCTTGACGAAAACTAAGCATATTGTCCATAATCATTTTAAAATTACTATCAGAAACGCTGGAATGTATGACTGCTCTGAATTCGTCCTCCGTTTCGCAAGCGTAGTACCGATTCAGTGTCTTGGTAGCTTCCGCAATGCGGTCCCAGTCTTTAGGATATTCTGTGTGTGCAGCGTCCTCATTGCCGCATGCACACAGACCTATGCATAGAATCAGTGTCATAATAAATGCCAATGACTTTCTCATTTGTTTTCTTCCTTTCTGTCTGAAAATAAAAAGTGCGACTACCGAAGCAGTCGCACAAAAAACGCAAACTCCGATAGTCGCCAAACCAACTCCGCAGAAAGCATATGCTTATTACCCACAGAATCAGAATTTGCATTTTTATCAAATTCATTCTATGGGTACAAAAGGGTATACTATCCCTATAAAATAAAAATATACCTTCTGCATTATTAAGTTGGTTTGGCATAATCATTATAATGCTTTTTTCTGCGTTTGTAAACAATAAAATGTGGTATTCGGAAATTTCGACGTAGCACGAGGGGATGGTTCTGCGTGTTTGCGATATTGTTTCTCATAAATCCAACGATTACCTACAATTCTAACGATAACCCATAAATCCAACGATTTGTAGTGGAAAATCGCTCTAAAAATGCAGAATGCCCAGCCGGGAAATGGATCTCGGTTGGGCATCTTTTAATGAAATCCTTGCTGAGGCAAGGATGAAATCTGCTATGCAGATGAAATCCGCTAACGCGGATGAAATTAAATCCACCCACCGCCGCAGCGATTTCATCCGACCGAAGGGAGGATTTCATCATCGAAGATGATTTCACCCACCCGTCAGGGTGGATTTAGTTGAAAAGAACGGTAATCGTATCACGATTACCGTTCTTTTCTGGTGGACGATATAGGACTCGAACCTATGACCTTCCGCACGTCAAGCGGATGCTCTAGCCAGCTGAGCTAATCGTCCAAGCGCATGATGCATTATAGCAACGCCATCAAGTTTTGTCAAGGGGTTTTTTGAAAAAATACATGTGAAATGTTTTCATTATATAATGCATTCGTCCAGACCATGTGCTTGCTGCTTGACTGCACACCCAATGCTCAGCTGATCAGTCCTGAAGAAGCAACAAATTTCAATTTATCGTACAGTCTCATAAGGCTCCCTCTGATGAGGGAGCTGTCAATTGCCGATTTGAGGCAATTGACTGAGGGAGAGAAAAAACCTTGATTTTACTACCCCTCAGTCCAAAATCAAAGATTTT
>JAZNHQ010000191.1:0-2357 GCA_045577035.1 Faecousia sp.
GGATCTCTTCCTTATCATGATCCACCACAGTCAGACCCCAGTATCCACGACTTAGATCCGGCTTGCCAGAATCCTGGTTGCCCATATAACCTTCGCTGGAAATATGGTTATCGATACCCTGCCACAGTATCCACGCCGAAGGCATCAAGCTCTGAATATCAGAGATCATCTTACCTGCCAGCCACAATCCGGCGCCCATCTCACCGGCATTTTCGCCTGCGGTCATGTCGCCGTCCACCTCACTCATCCAAAGGTTTTTGCCGCTTTCTTCCGCAACAAGCCGCAATTCCTCGATACGGCCTACTTTATAGGTGTGGGTATCGATGCGGTCAAGGGCAGCTTTTGCTTCCTCGGACAGCTTATTGTAGGAGCTGGCAGCCAGTGAGGTGCTGGTTTCATCCGTACCTACCAGCAGAATATCGTCCAGACCCTTTGCCTCCAGCGCCTTTTGCATAGCCATCAAAATTGCAGATTGGCTCTCACCAGGGCTGACATGGCAGCCCTCCTGCTTGGGGCTGAAGGCTTCCCAATAGGCGGTGTTAGGCTCATTCATAGGGGAAATGCTCTGGAAGCGTACTCCGTAATTTTCTTTATAATACAGCATCACCTGGGCCAAATACTGGGCAAAGGCTTCTACCTGATCAGGCCGCAGGTTATTCTGGCCTGCGGAAAGCGCACCGGAGGAGCAGCCGCTCTCCGTCATATAGTAAGGAGGGGAATTGGAAAAAGCTTCCACAATAAATTCGCTGCCACAGGCTGCCATGGCACGAAGCAGTACATTTCGCTGATTTACATCCTGGGTTCCATCAAAAACAGGCTCTCCCGTTTTTTCGTCCAGCACCCAGAAGCCCGGCATCATGGAGTCGGTGCGGGTGATGTGGCGATGGGTAGGATCGTCACCGCCGCCAATGTTGTAGCGGGCGATGTTCATGCCCAAGCCGGTCTCAGCACTAAACAGCAGTTCTGCCGCCTTTTGGGCCAATACATCGGAATAACCGATACGGTTTGCCCACCAGCACAAGCTGGTGCCCCAACCCTGGAAAATGCCGTCATTGAAAGGCGAGCCTAAGGTGGGATCAATGGCGATCATGGTACGGTTTTCGTCATCAAACACTTCCGTTGGCGGGCAGGTGGTAGTGGAATGAGTGGTGCCGGTGCTGCTTCCCACTTGGGCGCAGCCGGTCAAGCACAGAAGCACTGCAAAGATAGAGATCCAGTTTTTCATAGTATTCCTCCTGCTTTTCATTTCTTCTCTACAATTCTAGCACAGAGAACTGCGGTTTTCAACCTTCACAAAGCAAGAAATAGCCCTGTCGCCCGCCGCACCGCCTCTAATTCGGGATTCAGAAAAGTCAAAACCTCCGGCTAAGTGAAGTTGTAAGATAAAGGTAGACACATGGAAAACCACCATGTTGTCTACCTTTTCTTTTGTGCTAAAATATAGATGGAGGTGGTAATAGTGAGAAAAGGGCAAACAAAGCGAGTATGGACACCAGAACAGAAGTCAGAGATTGTACATAAGCATCTGGATGATCATATCTCAGTACGAACACTAGAAAAAGAATACACTGCGGATAGGAGTATGATCTGTCGATGGGTGAAGGAGTATATTGCAGAGGGAGAATCTGCATTTATTCCCAAAGGGCATCCCGGGAATCCATTTGCAGCATTACATGTCAGCAAAAACCTTTCTGAATTGGAGAGATTGCGGCTCATGGTGGCCAAGCTGGAAATTGAAAATGAACGGTTAAAAAAAGGATACTGGGTGGAAGGAGTTGGTGCAAACAAGGTGTTCGTTACTGGACGCGACAAGAATATGAAATTATCGAAACACTAAGAGGGAAATACCCTGTTGTCTTTCTGTGTGAGATTATGGGGGTTAGCAAATCAGGTTACTATCGTTGGAGAGGACGGCAGGGAAAGCCTAACCGCTACGAACAGGATAGGCAACTGCTTACGGAGATGCTAATGGAGGAACACAAGAAACATCCCTCACACGGCTACCACATGCTTGCAAAAGCAGTATTTAAGGCTACCGGATGGGTATTTTCTCATAATTTGGCACACAAATGCTGCAAACAGGCTGGCATTCGCTCCAAAGCAAGGAAATACACCTACAAAAAACCAGGAGAAGAACATGTAGAGTTTCCGAATGAAGTCAAGGGAAACTGGAATGCAACCCGTCCTGTTGAAATCGTTGTATCCGACATGACGATATTCAAGAACAACGGACGGAATTGGGAATGGACACTTCTTGTCGATACATTCAACAATGAGATCCTTGCACATCAAGCAACGCCGATCCAGGGCAGCACAAAACCATACTACCATTGCCTGGAGCAGCTGAAGCTGCTTGC
>JAZNHQ010000192.1:0-3585 GCA_045577035.1 Faecousia sp.
AGAAGAGGCATTGGGCGAGGTGGACATTTACAATGGCGGCTACCAGCTGTCCTATCTGTCCATCAACGGACGCATCCGTGAGCAGATCTACACTTACTATAACTATGTGAACAGCAAGGGGCAGACAAAGGAAATCCCCGCCTACTGCGTCAACCCCAACACCAAGGGTGTTCCCCAGAGCGTGGAAGAGGGTGAAAGCATTGAATATCTGGCCGAGGAAATTACCAGCGATCCCAAGGTCATGGGTATCATTGCAAATGGCTACCCTCATCGCAGTTTGGGCGAGCTGAAGCTGGAGAATAAGTACCACGCCTACTATGCCACGAAAATGGCTCTTTGGTGCTATCTGCTTCCCAACTGGGATATTGCCAATTTGAAGGTCAATCCCACTCTGACCGGCGTGGAGATGGAACGGGCGCAGAAAATCCTTGCTGCCGCAAAGAACATCTATCAGCGCGGCACGGCTTGGAGTACCGTGCAGGCTCCCAAGCTGACCGCAACCCCGGACCGCGATGAAGCCTATGCCGTAACCATTAATGGCCGTCAGTACAAACAGCAGGTGTTCACCATCCACAGCGAGACATGGGTGTGTGATTATGACATTGCCGTATCCTTTGCCAATCCCGATGAAGTACCGGGGGGCACCCGCATCGTGGATATGGAGAACAACGATATTACGGCGATTACCACCACCGGCACCGGGCAGGGCTATGGAGCAAAGTTCAAAGTGCTCTATCCTGCTGACGCTGTTGCAGGCATGAGTGGCGGTGTGCAGCTGGCCTTCTCTGCCGATGTCTACAAATACGCGATTTACTACGCTGTCTGTGCCGAAACAGACAAGTACGGCAATCTGCAGAATTATTTGTGCGACACGGACCCCACCACTCCCATCCGTCTGTCTACCTACAGCTATTATGGCGACGAGCCGATGGAGGAAATGGAAACCGGCCTGCGGATCGTAAAGTATCAGGCAGGCACCACCATTCCTCTGAGTGGAGCGCTTTTTGAGGTCATCACCCCCAGCGGCGATACTCTGGGAACCTTTGTCACCAACTACAACGGCGAGATCAACATCCCCCTGACCATTACCGGTAATTACACAGTCATTGAGCGTGAAGCGCCCGAGTTTTTCCTGCTGGGTAAAGATACCACGCAGAATGTCACCGTAAAGTATGGCGAAGTGGCAGAGGTTGCCTTTGAAAACGAGCCTTACGGCAATCTCCGCGTCGAGAAATACTCCAACACAGGTATGAAGCTGCCCGGAGCTGTCGTTACCATCAAGCACATTGAAAGTGGCGTCACCTACACGGGAGAAACCAACTTCAATGGCTGCGCCATCTTTGAGGAAATCAAACCCGGCGCATACGAGATCGTGGAGCAAACTGCTCCTGTTGGCTGGCTGAAGGATGATACCGTCCATACCACAAGCGTTGCTGCCGGTGATACCACCGTGTTCTCCCTCATTAACGAGGAATTGCCCGGTCTGCGCATCATCAAGTACGACCGCAAGAATATGGTGGCTATGCCCGATGTGACCTTTGAGGTATTCAAAGACACCGTATCCCTGGGCAAGTTCCGTACTGACGAGTTTGGCGAGATTCTGCTGACCGATCTGGAACCCGGCACTTATCTGGCCTACGAGGTGGATACCGGCAACGATGGATACATCCTGGACACCACACCTCAGCAGGTGGAGCTGACTGCCGGAGACGGCATCCGTGAATTGCTGTTCTTCAACGATGTGAAACCCGGCCTGCGGTTAGTGAAGGTGGACAGCAATGACCCCAGCAAGGTCATTCCCAACGCTGTCTTTGAAATCAAGTCCGTTGCCGGTGATTACGGCCCCGAAGAGTTCACCACAGACGAAAATGGCGAGATCGACCTGAGCAAGCTGCCTGCCGGTGCTTATGTGGTAACGGAGAAGTCCTGCCCCGGCTATGTGATTGATGAGGCACAGCGCATCATTCAGCTGGACCCCAATGAAGATGCAGAGTTTGTGTTCACCAATTCCATTAAGCCCACCATTGAGATCATCAAGCTCAGTTCTGACGGCTCCCGTCTGGCTGGCGTCACCTTCCGTATTGCAAAAATCAAGGATGGCAGTCACTATCTGGACCGCACCACCAATGCACAGGGCGAAATCAGCATCAGCGATCTGGAGCCGGGTGTATATTCCGTGAAGGAAACCGCAACCACCGCAAATCACATCATCGACCTGCGCGAATACCATGTGGAGCTGTTCCCCGGCAAGACCAGTACCCTTGTAGTGGAGAATCAGATCCGGCCTAACCTGTATGTCTATAAGCACGATGCAGATACGGGAGAACCCATCGCCAATACCGTGTTTATCGTGCGCGCCGCAGATGGCCACAGCGTCGATGAGATCAGAACGGATGAAACTGGCCGCGCGGAGCTGACGAACCTGCTGCCCGGTGTGTATGAGATCACCGAGAAGTCTGTTCCTTCTCCCTATCTGCTGGATGCTCCCGGCCAGCTTGTGACGCTGTATCCCAACCGGGACCATACCGTCTACTTTGAAAACCACAAGAAACCCAGCCTGACCGTCAATAAAATCTGCTCTGTGACCGGCGATCCTCTGGAGGGTGCAAAGTTCCAGGTCATCTATGCTTCCAACAACACCGGCAGCGGCGAGATCAACGATCTGGGATACTTCTACACCGATGAAAACGGCCAGTTTGAACTGACCGGTCTGAAAGACGGTTGGTACAAAGTTACGGAACTGGAGAGCGTACCCGGCTACTCCATCAAGGAGGCTACCCAGGAGGTCTATATCCAGTCCGGCACCGGAAAGGTGCTGACCTTTGAGAACATCCCTCTCTCCGCTTTGGTAATTTGGAAGTTTGACAGTGTAACCCGTGAAGCCGTGGAAGGCGCGGTGTTCCAGGTCAAGTATCTGACCGGCACCAGCGGTACGGGCGGCACCGTCATTGGCACTTATAAGACTTCCGCCAACGGCAGCTTTACCGTCACTGGCCTGACCAAAGGCACCTATATTGTAGAGGAACTGGCCAGCGACAGCGGCCATGTGATCGACACTGCACCTCAGACGGCCTATATCTCCGGCAAGGACCAGGATGTGGTACAGATTTACTTTGGCAACGCGCCCAAGGGCAGCCTGCTTATCAAAAAGATCGACAGCGTGACCCATGAGCCGCTGTCTGATGTAAAGTTCTTTGTTACCACTTCTGACGGTACTGTTGTGGGTAACGCCAACGGCTATTTTACCACCGACAGCGCAGGCAGCATCCTCATTGAGAACATCAACCCCGGCACCACTTTGGTGGCAAAGGAAACCACAGCAAAACCCGGCTATGTTCTGGACGATACGCCCCAGACCGCCCGTATTAAGGCAGGCGAAACTGTGTCCCTTGAGTTCCGCAACCAGCCCAAGGGCACACTGGTGATCGTAAAGAAGGATGCTGTCAGCGGCACACCGTTGAAGGGCGTTCAGTTTACCATTACC
This sequence comes from Faecousia sp., assembly GCA_045577035.1. Classification (GTDB taxonomy): domain Bacteria; phylum Bacillota; class Clostridia; order Oscillospirales; family Oscillospiraceae; genus Faecousia. The sequence goes on from JAZNHQ010000192.1 coordinate 3,485, forward strand.
ACCTCCAACGGCTCTTTTGTACCTGATGCAGAGGGGCAGATCTCCAGCAATGGCATCTATTACACCGATGCCGCAGGACAAATCGTGCTGAAGGACCTTGC
>JAZNHQ010000193.1:0-7447 GCA_045577035.1 Faecousia sp.
CAGGATAGCCGATCTGTGCGCCAGCCTCGATGCCGTCCTCGATCTTAGTGACCGCACGGCCCTTGGCACGGGGATTGTCCAGCTCATTAAGCTGATTTTCAAATTCATTCCGGTCCTCTGCCTTGTCAATGGCCTGGCAATCGGTGCCGATGATCTTCACGCCACGGTCGGTCAAGGGCTTTGCCAGGTTAATGGCAGTCTGACCGCCCAGGGAAGCGATCACGCCGTCGGGCTTCTCAAACTCGATGATGTTCATGACATCCTCGGGCGTCAGCGGCTCGAAATACAGCTTGTCGGCGGTGGTATAGTCCGTAGACACAGTCTCCGGGTTGTTGTTGATGATAATGGCCTCGTAGCCGGCCTTCTTAATGGTCATGACCGCATGGACGGTGGAGTAGTCAAATTCCACGCCCTGGCCGATACGGATGGGGCCTGCACCCAGCACCACGATCTTCTTTTTATCCGTCAGCACAGACTGATTGTTGCCTGTGTAGGAAGAATAGAAGTAAGGGATATAAGCACCGGTGTGGCAGGTATCCACCATGCGGAAGGCAGGGAACAAATTATTCTGCTTACGCACAGCATACACATCCAGCTCCGTGCAGTTCCACAGCTTTGCAATATACTTGTCACCAAAGCCCATGGTCTTGGCCTGCTTCAGCAGCTCCACATCCTGGGCGTTTGCCTGCAGCTTCTTTTCCATGTCCACGATCCGGCCGATTGCTTCCAGGAAATAGGCTGTGATCTTGGTGATCTCATGGATCTTCTCTACCGTTTCCCCACGGCGCAGCAGCTCTGCGATGGCAAAGATATTGTCATCCCGGAACTGGGCGATATAATCCAGCAATTCCTCAGTGGGCACAGCATCAAACTTTACCATGTGGATGTGGTTCACGCCCACCTCCAGAGAACGGATACCCTTGAGCAGACACTCCTCCAAATTGGAGCCGATGCCCATGATCTCGCCGGTGGCCTTCATCTGGGTGCCCAGCAGGTTGGAAGCGGAGGTAAATTTATCAAAGGGGAACCGGGGCAGCTTAGCGATCACATAGTCCAGCTGGGGCTCAAAAGCAGCAGTGGTGTTGGCGATCTTGATCTCATCCAGGGTCATACCCATGGCGATCTTGGCGGTGACCCGGGCAATGGGATAGCCGGAGGCCTTGGAGGCCAGCGCGGAGGATCGGGACACTCTGGGGTTGACCTCGATCAGATAGTATTCGCCGCTGGTGGGATGCAGTGCATACTGCACATTACAGCCACCCTCGATCTTCAATTCACGGATGATCTTGATGGCAGAATCGTTCAGCTTCTTCTGCTCCTCAGGCTTTAGGGTCATAATGGGAGCCACCACGATGGAGTCACCGGTGTGCACGCCCACAGGGTCGATATTTTCCATACCGCAGATGGTGATGGCGTGGTCAGCAGAGTCACGCATGACCTCAAACTCGATCTCCTTGTAGCCCTTGACGCTCTTTTCCACCAGCACCTGGTGTACAGGAGACAGCTTAAAGGCGTTGGTGCCGATCTGCACCAATTCTTCTTCATTGTAGGCAAAACCGCCGCCGGTACCGCCCAGAGTAAAGGCAGGACGCAGTACCACAGGATAGCCGATTCGCATAGCGGCTTCCTTGGCCTGCTCCAGATTGTAGGTGATCTCGGAGGGGATCACAGGCTCGCCGATGGACTGGCACATTTCCTTAAACAGCTCACGGTCCTCTGCCCGCTCAATGGATTCACTGCTGGTACCCAGCAGCTTCACCCGGCATTCCTTCAGAACGCCCTTCTTTTCCAGCTGCATGGCCAGGTTCAGGCCGGTCTGACCGCCGATGCCGGGAACAATGGCATCCGGACGCTCAAAGCGGATGATCTTGGCAATATATTCCAGAGTCAGAGGCTCCATATACACCTTGTCCGCAATGGTGGTATCGGTCATAATGGTGGCGGGGTTGGAGTTGCACAAAACAACCTCGTAGCCCTCTTCCTTCAGCGCCAAACAGGCCTGGGTGCCTGCATAGTCAAACTCCGCGGCCTGGCCAATGACAATGGGGCCGGAGCCGATGATCAAAACCTTCTTAATATCTGTTCTCTTAGCCATAATTATCTCCTGTACACAATTTTTCCGTCACACACAGTGGCCACGCATTGTCCGTTCAGTTTCCAGCCTTCAAAGGGCGTAGCCTTACCCATGGAGGCAAATTCCTGGGGATCTACCGTAAATTCCGCATCCAGATCCCATACCGTCCAGTTCTCCCCTTCTGGGATCTCAAACCGTCTCCGGGGGTTCACGCTCAGCAGCTCTATGAGCCGTTCCAGCGTGATGTGGCCGGGCTTTACCAGGTGGGTATACATGACCGGGAACGCCGTTTCCAAGCCCACCACGCCGAAAGCACTGCCTGCCAAACCCTTGCCCTTTTCTTCCGCGCTGTGGGGTGCATGGTCCGTGGCGATCATGTCGATGGTGCCGTCCTGGATGCCCTCCAGCAAGGCAAGTCGGTCTTCCTCGCTGCGGATGGGCGGATTCATTTTGAATCTGCCGTGCTCCTGGAGCATACTGTCATTCATCACCAGATAGTGTGGCCCGGTTTCGCAGGTCACATCCAAACCCTTTGCCTTTGCCTGCCGGATCAGCTCCACACTTTCCTTGGTGGAGATGTGGCAAATATGGTATTTGCAGCCGATTTCCTCAACCAGCTTCAGATCTCTTGCGATCTGCTCATACTCACTGGCACTGCAAATGCCCTTATGATTATGGGTCTTGGCGTATTCTCCGTCGTGGATATAGCCGCCGTGAAGCAGGTCGTTGACCTCACAATGGGCAACGATCAGCTTGTTTAATTCCTTGGCCTTGACCATGGCCTGGCGCATCATATCGTCACTCTGCACGCCACGGCCATCGTCGGAAAAACCGATCACCAAATCCGCCATGCCTTCCATATCCGAAAGGGTCTGTCCCTGCTGCCCCACCGTAATGGATCCGTAGGGATACACATGGATACAGGCTTGCTCACGGATCAGCTGCCGCTGCAGCTCCAAATTTTCGATACTGTCCGGCACAGGATTCAGATTGGGCATGGTGCATACATCCGTATAGCCGCCCCGGGCAGCCGCCTGAGAGCCTGTGCCAATGGTCTCTTTATAAGAAAAACCCGGCTCACGGAAATGCACATGCACATCACAAAAGCCGGGAAAAACAGCATATTTATCAAAATTGGAAAACGCATCCTTCACTACGGAAGGAATAATGACACCGTCCATAGAAAAACCAACGCTCTTGCGCTTCGCAATGCCACTCATTTCGCAGTCCTCCTTCTTGTTTATATATCTGTTTAAGTATACCATACAGGCGCACCTTTGTCAAACCCTGATTGCAGAAAATTCGCAAAAATTCCTCCGGAGTTTTACGCCCCGGAGGAAATATTTTTTACAAAGGTTTTGTGCCGTCGCGCAGCTCCACCGCTTCTTTGCCCCGAACAGCACGAATAAAGTCGTGGATATCTGCCAGTTTCCGGGTAAATACCATACCGCCGCCGATCATATCCGTGCCGTGCTGATCAGAGCCGGAGGTTTCCGGGAAGTTATGCTCTTTCGCATAGGCAGCCGCCTGTTCGTTGGCCAATAAATCCTCAGGCGTACGATTACCTGCCATAGAACTGTGGGTGGCATTGACAGTCTCCACACCGTCCACATGCTCAGGGTACAGGCGAATCTCTTTAATGTAGGAACGCACACGGAAAGGATGGGCATGGATCACCAGGCCGCCGCCCTCGTGGACAAGGGCATACTGTTCCTCTACACTGCAGCCGCAGATCTGCGGATGCTCCAAAAGCCACTGCTTATCCAGACCGTAGATCAGAAATTCCGTTCCACGGAAGCCGGATTCCCAGCCAAAGAACACCTGCAGACCGATCTTATCGCCCTCTGCCTTGGCATTTTCATAGCCCTTGCAGAAGCCTTCTACCCATTGCTCCCAGGGCAGATCCCGGTCAATGGCCGTATTGCCGCCCACAAAGTGATCGGTGATCACAATGCCGGTATACCCTGCTGCCTTGTACAGGCGCACCATTTCCGCTGCGCTTACATGGCCGCACCGGCTGCCCTCGCAGGTATGCAGATGGGTTTCGTACAAAAACCGTTCCATATTAGTATGCGACGCCCCAGTAGATCATCTTGGAGGCAGGCTTGCCGCAGCAAGCGCAGGTGTCACCCAGCTTCTCCTGTGCAAAGGGAATGCAGCGGGAGGACATACCGGCCTCTTCCTTCATCTTCAGCTCGCAATCCAGCTCACCGCACCACATGGTCTTAACGAAGCCGCCGTTTTCATCCTGCAGCTTTTTAGCCTCTTCCACGCTGTGTGCTTCATAGATGTGGTCGGTCAGATTCTTCTTTGCTCTTTCGAACATGCCCCGGTGTACCAGCTCCAGCTGCTGGGCAACTGCTGCTTCCAGATCAGCCAGGTTCACCACGGTCTTTTCACCGTCGTTACGGCGTACCAGCACGCAGTGACCGTTTTCCAGGTCACGGGGGCCACACTCCACACGCAGGGGCACACCCTTCATTTCGTACTCAGCGCACTTCCAGCCCATGGAGTTGTCGGAATCGTCCAGCTTCACACGAATACCGGCGTTCTCCAAACGGGTCTTCAGCTCGTTGGCAGCCTCCAGGACACCGGGCTTATGCTGGGCAATGGGCAGAATGATGGCCTGAATGGGCGCCACCTTGGGAGGCAGCACCAGGCCGTTATTGTCGCCATGGGTCATGATAATACCGCCGATCAGACGGGTGGACACGCCCCAGGAGGTCTCGTGAGGATTGGTCTTCTGATTGTTCTTGTCGGTGAACTCAATATTGAAAGCCTTGGCAAAGCCGTCGCCAAAATAGTGGGAAGTACCGGCCTGCAGAGCCTTGCGGTCATGCATCATGCACTCGATGGTGTAGGTGGCCTCAGCGCCGTTGAACTTTTCCTTATCGGTCTTCTGACCGCGGGTCACGGGCATAGCCAGCACATTCTCGCAGAAATCCGCATAGACATTGAGCATCGTCTCGGTGAATTCCTTGGCTTCCTCCGCGGTGGCGTGGATGGTGTGACCCTCCTGCCACAGGAACTCTCTGTGACGCAGGAAGGGACGGGAGGTCTTCTCCCAACGCAGCACGCTGCACCACTGATTGTACTTCATAGGCAGCTGTCTGTGGCTTTCCAGTACATTGGCGAAATGCTCGCAGAACAGGGTCTCAGAGGTGGGACGGATGGCGTAACGCTCCTCCAGCTTCTCGCTGCCGCCGTAGGTGACCCAAGCGCACTCGGGAGCAAAGCCCTCCACATGATCCTTTTCCTTCTGCAGCAGGCTTTCAGGAATCAGCAGGGGCATGTACACATTTTCAACGCCCTGCTTCTTGAATTCCTTATCCATGACGGCCTGAATGTTCTCCCAAATGGCGTAGCCGTAGGGACGGTACACAAACACGCCCTTAATGGAAGAATAATCGATCAGCTGTGCCTTCTTGCACACATCGGTAAACCATTGGGCAAAGTCAACCTCCATATCGGTGATCTGCTCTACCTTCTTATCTTTTGCCATAATTCTCATCCTCTCGCAAGGTAAAATTTCTTTATATATTGTAACACGATTGTCAAGAGCCTGCATAGGATGAAATAAATGTTTTTGGAGCGGATGCTTTATGACCCAGGTCACCATACTTTTAGAGCCGTCAGTGGCTCTTTTTTATAGTAAAATCGCTGCCTGTGCGGGTCTTCCCCTGGAAGAAGTTCTGGCCCAGGCCCTTTTCAAACTGGCAGGAGAATTATCCCTGGAGGCCTTGCAGGACAGGGGCGGAAATCCCCTGCCCCCATCGTAAAATATTAGTTGATTTATACCAAAATTTTGGTATACTGACAGATAGAATACATAGGCTGAGAGGTAAATCCATGAAATCCATACGAGAGATCTACAAGGTCGGCAAAGGCCCCTCCTCCTCCCATACCATGGGACCGGAACGGGCGGCCCGGCTGTTCCGGGAGCGCTATCCCCAGGCAGATGCCTTCCAGGTCATATTATACGGCTCTTTGAGCAAGACCGGTGTGGGACACGGTACGGACAGAGTGATTTTGGAAGTGCTGTCTCCCCTGCCCACCAAAATTGAGTTTTCCAAGCAGGAGCTGACCGATTCCCACCCCAACACCCTGGACTTCATTGCCTTGAAGGACGGCAAGGAGCTGGGCAGCCTGCGTGTAGAATCCATCGGCGGCGGCGATATCCGCTACCCCGGTCAGCCTGCGGAGGACAGCCCGGATATTTATCCGGAGAATTCCTTTGCGGAGATCGCCGATTTCTGCAAATGGCGCTACATTGAAAAGCTCAGCGACTATGTGGAGCTGAACGAGGGCGAGGATATTTGGGTGTTCCTTATGAACATCTGGCAGACCATGAAAAAATCCATTGAAGAGGGTCTGAACGCTTCCGGCATCCTGCCCGGCGGACTGAATGTGCAGCGCAAGGCCAAATATCTTCACCAGCAAGACCCCGAGGATAAGAATCCCTCCCTGCTGGAATTCCAGCGGATCGCCGCCTACGCCTACGCAGTGGCAGAGCAAAACGCCGGCAACGGCACCATCGTGACTGCCCCCACCTGCGGCGCTTGCGGTGTGGTGCCTGCGGTGCTGAAATACGCCCAGGATACCAAGGGCTTTACGGACGAGCAGATCATCCGCGGCTTGGCGGCCGCCGGTATCATCGGCAGTCTGACCAAGCGCAACGCCTCCATCTCCGGTGCAGAAGCCGGTTGCCAGGCAGAGATTGGCACCGCCTGTTCCATGGCAGCTGCCGCCCTGGCAGAGCTTTACCAGCAGAACCTTGATCAGGTGGAATACGCCGCCGAGGTGGCCATGGAGCATCATTTGGGTCTGACCTGTGACCCCATCTGCGGTCTGGTGCAGATCCCCTGTATCGAGCGCAACGCCGTGGCCGCCCTGCGTGCCATGGACGCCTGTAACCTAAGCTATTTCCTCACCGGCTCCCGGAATATCAGCTACGATATGGTCTGCCGTGCCATGCACGAAACCGGCATCAATCTGAACCACCGCTTCCGGGAAACCAGCGAAGGCGGCCTGGCCCGAATCTACGCCCGCAAGAAATAAACGACAAGGAGAATTATATGAAATTAGGTATCGTTGCGCAGAGGCCTATTTTCATAACTCCTTATAAATTCATAAAACCCCGATAAATCCTTGCGGCACAAGGGTTTTCGGGATTCGGACAAAAATGTATCTTCACGTAACTCCATGCATCTCAATGCCAAAAAGGTGTACAAAAGGTGTATAAAAGGTGTATGGAAAAAGTGAAACTACCGAGAAAAATCCAATGCAACAAAGACTATAACAACACCCCGCTTTTGTACGAGACCGAAGTCGGATCGAAGCCATGTCGTTCTGTGAGCCAAGGAGGTGATAGCC
>JAZNHQ010000194.1:0-2086 GCA_045577035.1 Faecousia sp.
GATAAGTCATTGACGCACAGTTCTTCAATGTGCAGCGCACAGATAATACGGCTGCGGGTGGAGTCACCAAAGACCTTGAAAAGCTCAGAAACCTCATAAATGGGCTCTTCCTGGGGCATTTTCTCCTTTACCCGCGCCACAACCTCTTCATGGATGACAGTATTTTCAAATTCCATACTTGTACCTCTCTATATATGAACAACTATTCATATGAATGATAATTCATATATAGCACGATGCACAAATTTTGTCAAGAGAATTTTTCGTCTCTCCTCCCCTTTTCCCGATGGTATTCATTGACTTTAGAGGGTAAAAGACTTAAAATATAGGGAGTAATTATGAATGGAGGTTTTTCCAATGAATACGGCAGAGCTTTCCTGTGTATGCAAGCAGATGCGCCGTGACATCATCACCATGGTGTCTAACGCCGGCAGCGGCCACCCCGGTGGTTCTCTGTCTATGGTGGAGCTAATCGCCAGCGTGTTCTGCAACCATATGCGCATTGATCCTAAGGATCCCAAGAATCCCGATCGTGATCGTTTCGTGCTGAGTAAGGGTCACGCCGCACCCGGTTATTACGCTGTTTTGGCAGCGCTGGGTTTCATCAGCCGCGATGAGTACACCAACTTCCGCCAGCTCCACAGCATTCTGCAGGGTCACCCCGATTGCAAGAAGGTGCCCGGCGTGGACGCCTCCACCGGTTCTCTCGGTCAGGGCTGCTCCATCGCTGTCGGTATGGCGTTGGGTGCAAAGCAGCTGGGTAAGGACAGCCGCGTCTACACCATTTTGGGCGATGGCGAGTGCCAGGAAGGCCAGATTTGGGAGGCTTTCATGGCTGCCAACCACTTCAAGCTGGATAATCTCACCGTCATTATTGATAATAACGGTCTGCAGATCGACGGCAGCAACGACGAGGTTATGTCTCTGGGCGATCTGCCCGCAAAGCTGGCTGCCTTTGGCTTCGACCTGCACGAGATCGACGGACACGATCTGGACGCCATTGAGGCCGCTCTGAGCGCCCCTGTGGTGGCAGGCAAGCCCCGCTGCATCCTGGCACATACCATCAAGGGTAAGGGCGTGTCTTATATGGAGAATCAGGCCGGTTGGCACGGCAAGGCACCCAATGCCGAGCAGCGCGATCAGGCTTTGAAGGAATTGGAGGGCTGAGAGTATGAGTGAGAAGATCGCAACCCGTGAAGCATACGGTAAGGCCCTCGTTGAGCTGGGCAAAAAGAATGACAAGGTCGTCGTGCTGGATGCCGACTTGGCAGGCGCTACCATGACCAAGTATTTCAAGGCAGAGTTCCCCGATCGTTTCTATGACTGTGGCATTGCTGAGGCCAACATGGTCAACATCAGCGCCGGTCTTTCTACCATGGGTCTTATCCCCTTCTGCTCCACCTTCGCCATGTTCGGCGCAGGCCGTGCTTATGAGCAGATCCGTAATAGCGTGGCATATCCTAAGTTCAACGTGAAGATCTGCTGCTCCCACGCCGGCGTCAGCGTCGGTGAGGACGGCGGCAGCCATCAGTCCGTTGAGGATATCGCCCTCATGCGCCTTGTGCCCGGTATGACCGTGGTGGTCCCCGCCGATGCCAAGGAAGCCGAGAAGGCTACTTTCGCTATCGCAGAGCTGAATGGCCCCGTCTATATGCGTACCGCTCGTTTGGCGACTCCCGTGTTCGAAGAGGACTACCCCTTCGAGATCGGTAAGGCTAACGTCCTGCGTGAAGGTAAGGATGCCGCCGTGTTCGCCTGTGGCCTCATGGTCAACGAGGCACTGGAAGCTGCCAAGCTCCTCGCTGCCGAGGGTATCGAGATCAGCGTCATCAACATGCACACCATCAAGCCTTTGGACGCCGAGTGCGTGCTGAAGTACGCCAAGGAGTGCGGCAATGTCGTTACCGTTGAGGAGCATAGCGTCATCGGTGGTCTTGGCGATGCTGTAGCCGATGTGCTGATGGGCAATGTCTGCTGTAAGTTCAAGAAGATCGGTATCTACGATCAGTTCGGTCAGTCCGGTAAGGCTGCCGATGTCCTGCGTGAATACGGTCTCACCGCCGATCAGATCGCAGTGAAGATCAAG
>JAZNHQ010000195.1:0-8764 GCA_045577035.1 Faecousia sp.
AGTACTACCCCAATGTCCACGACCTGACAGATCTGTTCTACGAGCTGGGCTTCTCCACCGAGCACTACGACACCATCCCGGTACCCAGCGTCTGCCACAACCACGGTTACGATCAGCACCACTACACCAACATCCGTTACCCCTTCCCGGCAGATCCCCCTTATGTACCCTACGAAAACCCCTGCGGCTGCTATGTAACCAAGTTCCAGTACAAGGCAGAAAAGGATGCACCCCGGGCTTACCTGAACTTTGAGGGCGTAGACTCCTGCCTATACGCATGGCTTAACGGCCAGTACCTGGGCTACAACGAAGTGTCCCACTCCACCACCGAGTTCGATATTACCGATAAGGTAGTGGACGGCGAGAACACCCTGGCAGTCCTGGTTCTGAAATGGTGCGACGGCAGCTATCTGGAAGATCAGGATAAGTTCCGCACTTCCGGTATCTTCCGCGATGTGTACATCCTGAAGCGCCCCGAGGCGCATATCCGGGACTACTTCGTCACCAACCGCCTGGACGGAAGCGAAGCTGCCTTGCGGATCCGCTTCAAGTTCACCGAGGAGACTGTTCCCGTTGCTATCAAGCTTCTGAACACGGACAATAAGGTGGTTGCCAAGGGCACACCCAAGGCTGTTGACTCCGGCAACACCTTCACTCACGAGGCAATCCTGACCGTCAACGAACCTACCCTGTGGAATCCTGAAAAGCCTTACCTGTACACTCTGGTTCTGGAGTGTCCCAACGAAATCATCGTTGACCGCTGGGGTTTCCGGGAAATTACCATCGAGAACAATAAGGTCTACTTAAACGGCCACTCCATCAAATTCCGTGGCGTTAACCGGCACGACTCCGATCCCATCACCGGCCCTGTGATCTCCCTGGAGCACATGAAGCGGGACCTGAAGATGATCAAAGAATTCAACTTCAACGCCATCCGCACCGCCCACTATCCCAACGCCCCTATGTTCTATCAGCTGTGTGACCAGTACGGCTTTATGGTCATCGATGAAGCTGACCACGAAAGCCATGGCGCGGCCGAGATGTACTGCTCCGAAAATGAGCTGTGGGAGAACCACGTGGAGCATTGGAACGAGCCCTTCGCCGACAACCCCGACTTCCTGGAAGCAACCCTGGACCGCACCAAGCGGTGTGTCATCCGGGATAAGAACCGTCCCTGCGTCATCTGCTGGTCCATGGGCAACGAAAGTGCCTACGGCTGCTGCTTCGAAGCTGCTCTGGCCTGGACCAAGCATTTCGATCCCTCCCGTTTGACCCACTACGAAAGCGCCCAGTACCGCAGCAGAAAGCGCAAGTACGACTTCTCCAACATCGATCTGTACTCCAATATGTACCCCTCTCTGGAGACCCTGCAGGAGTACGTGGATAGCAACCCTGACAAGCCCTATCTGATGTGCGAATACTCCCACGCCATGGGCAACGGGCCCGGCGATTTAGAAGACTACTGGAAGTTCATTCAGCGGAGTGAGGTCATGAGCGGCGGCTTTGTCTGGGAGTGGTGTGACCACGCCATCTACAAGGGCCAGGCTCCCAACGGCAAGCCTATGTACTGGTACGGTGGTGACCACGGCGAGTATCCCCACGACGGCAACTTCTGCGTGGACGGTCTTGTGTATCCCGACCGCCGCCCCCATACCGGCGTGATGGAGTACAAGAATGTGAACCGCCCTGTTCGTGTCAAGAAGTTTGATCAGGACACCGGCATTGTTACCTTCCACAACTACATGGACTTCGTGGCCATGAATCACTACCTGACCATCCGTTATGAAGTCAATTGCGACGGCGAGGTAATCCAGAGCGGTGAGGTGGATCGGGTTCCCGCGATCCTGCCCCACGCCGAAGGCACGGTCCGCCTGAATATCACTGTTCCCGCTAAGGGCCGTACTTACCTGAAGCTCATCTACCAGCTGAAAGAAGCCACCGAACTGCTTCCCGCAGGCTTTGAGCTGGGCTTCGATGAGGTTGCTCTGGAAGCCGCAGTAGATGGCAGAAACCAGAAGGCACTGGCCATCTGGAACAAGAAGAACCTGTCCGAAGCAAACCTGAAAGTAGTGGAAGAAGAGCGCTATATCATTATCTCCGGCAAGAACTTCTCCTACCGCTACGACAAGACCGTGGGAAGCTTCAGTTCCATGATCTTTGAGGGTAGGGAACTGCTGGATAAGCCCATGAATCTCAACATCTGGCGCGCTCCCACCGACAACGATCGGAAGCAGAAGCTGGAATGGATGGCTGCCCACTACGACAAGGCTATCACACGCGCCTACATGACCCGCAGCCTGACAGCAGACAGCGAGGTCCGCATCCACTCCGATGTGTCCATTGCGGCCATCGCCGTTCAGCGGTTTATGGATATCGAGGTAGACTGGACGGTATCCGTATCCGGCGCAGTTACCGCCAACATTCTGGCAAAGCGGAACATGGAGTTCCCGGAACTGCCCCGGTTTGGTCTGCGGCTGTTCGTACCTAACTCTCTGGAGCAGGTTACCTATTATGGCCTCGGTCCCATCGAGAACTATCCCGACAAGCGTCACGCAACATCCCATGGCATCTACAACACCACTGTTGAGGGCTTGTACGAAGATTACATCCGTCCCCAGGAGCACGGTGCCCACGGCGGCTGCAACTATGTGATCCTGGAAGACGAAAAACTGCGGCTCACCGCTGTGAGCCTGGAAGCATTCAGCTTTAACGCTTCCCACTACACCCAGGAAGAGATGACCGCCAAGGGTCATAACTACGAGCTGGAAGAGTGCGGCAGCACCGTCCTGTGCCTGGACTACCGGCACAACGGCATCGGTTCCGCAAGCTGCGGACCGGTTCTGCGCCGGGAATACGCCCTTACCGACGAAACCATCGACTTTGAAATCCGCATCATCCCCGAACTGAAGTAATGAGAGGAGAATTATCATGCAAGAAAAGAAGTATTTGAAGTGGTACCACAAGGTCGGCTACGGCTCCGGCGATATTGCCGGCAACTGTGTGTACGCACTGTTGACCGCGTTCATGATGATCTATCAGACCGATACCATCGGTCTGAGCATGGGCGTTGTCAGTACCCTGATCGCGCTTTCCAAAGTTTTTGACGGTGTTTCCGACTTCTTCTTCGGAAGAATGATCGATAAGACCAAAACCAAGATGGGCAAAGCCCGTCCCTGGATGCTCTGGGCCTATATCGGCTGTGCAATCACCCTGGTTGCCTGCTTCTCCATTCCCACCAGCTGGGGCCAGACCGCACAGTACATTTTCTTCTTCCTGTCTTACACCCTGCTGAATGCAGTCTTCTTCACCGCAAACAACATCGCATACGCATCTCTGACCGCACTGATCACCAAGAACACCGGCGAGCGTGTTCAGATCGGCTCCTTCCGCTTCATCTTCGCCTTTGCAACCAAAATCGTCATTGAGGCAGTTACCATCTTTGCTGTTGAGTGGCTCGGCGGCGGTGTCATGGGTTGGAGACTGATCGCCATCATCTACGCAATTGTCGGCCTGATCACCAATACCTACTCCGTTTTCTCCGTCAAGGAGCTTCCTGAGGCTGATGACGAAATGGAAGAGGAAAGGGAAGAGGAGCACAAGCTCACTTTCCTGCAGTCCTTTAAACTGCTGCTCAAGAATAAGTACTATGTGATTATCTGCTGCAGCTACATCCTGACCCAACTCTACGCCTCCGTAATTGGTATGGGCACTTATTACGCCAAGTACATCCTGGGCAACGAGGAACTGTTCAGCGACTTGTCTCTGGGCATCAACATCACCATGGTCGTTGCGCTTACGATCCTTCCCTATGTGATCAAGAAGATGGGCGGTATGTATAAGCTGAACATCTGGGGCTATGTGCTGGCCGCATTGGGAAGAGTTGGCGTTATGGTAGCCGCCTACATGGGCAGCTTCCCTCTGATGATCGCTTTCACCGCAGTCTCTACCATCGGTATTGCACCTCTGCAGGGCGACCTGAACGCACTGATCGCTTGCTGCTCCGAGCATACCACATTGAAGACCGGACACAGACTGGAAGGAATGATGTATTCCTGCTCCTCCTTGGGCATTAAGCTAGGCGGCGCACTGGGTACCGCTATCTGCGGCTGGCTCCTGGACGCAGCGGGCTATGTTGAGAACGCAGCAGTTCAGACCGCCGCTACCGTCAACATGCTGAACTTCCTGTACCTGTGGATGCCCATCATCCTCTGCGCAGCTGTCGGCTTCCTGCTGGTGTTCCTGCGTGTAGAAAAGGCCAACGAAAAGCTGATTGTAGAGAAAATAAAATAATAATCATTCTCTTTTAGAAAATTTCATTACATCCTCATGTATGCCTGTAATGGGTCGGAGGACGGCAAAACGCTCCGACCCAACCGGGAAGGAGCGTTTTTCTTATGAATGTAAATGTGTATATTACTGCTTTGATCAATTATGGTCTGAACAAAGGCTTGTTCGACCCCTGCGATAAGGCGTTTATGATAAATGGGATTTTGGAGGCTCTGAAGCTGGACAGCTATGAACCAGCTGAGACAAGAACAATGTCATTGGAGGAGATCCTGCAGGGACTTCTGGAGGACGCAGTGGCCCGAGGCGTGTGCGCTGACGACATCACCAGCCGAGATCTCTTTGACACCAAGCTGATGGGCATCCTGACCCCGCTGCCCAGAGAAGTTCGCAGCAAGTTTGCCGCTTTATATGAAAAGAGCCCTGAGGAAGCCACTGAATGGTATTACCGCTTCTCCCAGGACACGGATTACATCCGCCGTTACCGGGTCCAAAAGGATATGCGCTGGAAGACGGCGACTGAGTATGGCAATCTGGATATCACCATCAACCTGAGCAAGCCAGAAAAGGATCCTAAGGCCATTGCAGCAGCAAAGGCCGCGCCTCAGTCTGACTATCCCAAGTGTCTGCTGTGCCCGGAGAATGAAGGTTACGCGGGCCGGATGAATCATCCTGCCCGGCAAAATCACCGCATTATCCCCATGGAGCTGGCCGGCGAGAACTGGAACCTGCAGTACAGCCCCTATGTTTACTATACCGAGCACTGCATTGTGTTCAACAGTCAGCACACACCCATGGTCATTAATAAAGCAACCTTGCAGAAGCTTCTGGACTTTGTGACCAAGTTCCCCCATTACTTCATCGGATCCAACGCGGATCTGCCCATTGTAGGCGGCAGTATTCTGACCCATGAGCACTTCCAGGGTGGTCATTTCAGCTTCCCCATGGAGCGTGCCCCCATCGAGCGAAAGATCTCTTTCAAAGGCTATGAGGATGTCACTGCTGGCATTGTAAAGTGGCCTATGAGTGTCATTCGCCTGACTTGCCCGGATAAGGACCGCCTGTGCGATCTGGCAACCAAGATCCTGCTTCACTGGCGAATCTACACCGATAAAGCGGCATTTATCTTCGCAAAGACCGGCGGTGAGCCCCACAACACCATTACCCCCATCGCTCGTCGCAGAGGGAAAGCTTATGAACTGGATCTGGTGCTGAGAAACAACATCACAACCGAGGAGCATCCTCTGGGCGTGTACCATCCCCATGCAGAGCTGCACCACATCAAGAAAGAAAACATTGGCCTGATCGAAGTCATGGGCTTGGCTGTTCTGCCTGCCAGACTGAAACAGGAGCTTGCCGGCATTGAGGAAGCGATTCTCTGCGGTACGCCGTTGTCCGGAGAACTGGCTAAGCACGAAGCATGGGTAAATGAACTTCTGCAGAAGCAGACCTTTACCCCGGACAACACAGCGTGTATCCTCAAAATGGAAGTAGGTAAGGTTTTTGCCCAGGTACTGGAACATGCCGGCGTCTACAAGCGCACGCCGGAGGGCGCGAGCGCCTTTGACCGCTTTATTGACTATGTGAATCAAGGAGAATGAGTATGAAAGTTCTTGTTACTGGCGGTGCCGGATATATAGGCAGTCATACCGCTGTAGAATTGCTTCAGGCTGGACACGAAGTGGTAATCGTCGATGACTTGTCCAATGCCAAAGTCGAAGTCATCGACCGCATCAAGGAAATCACTGGAAAAAGTGTTGCTTTCTACTGGATGGACTGTGCGGATAAGGAAAAGCTTTGGGAAGTTTTCCGTGAAAACAACATTGATGCCGTGATCCATTTTGCAGGCTTCAAGGCAGTAGGTGAGAGCGTTAAGAAACCTCTGCAATATTACCGCAATAACCTGGACAGCACATTGTCCCTTGTAGAAACCATGGAGGAGTTCGGATGCCGCAAACTGGTTTTCTCCTCCTCGGCCACTGTTTACGGCCCGAACAATCCCCATCCGTACAAGGAAGAGATGCCTGCCATCCAGTCCACCAGCCCTTATGGTTGGACTAAGGTAATGATCGAACGGATCCTCACTGATTACTGCACCGCCCATCCTGACTTCTGTGCCATCCTGCTTCGCTACTTCAATCCCATCGGCGCACACGAAAGCGGTCTGCTGGGCGATGATCCCAACGGAATCCCCAATAACCTGATGCCCTACATCGGCAGAGTTGCCGCAGGACAGCTGGAGAAGCTGACTATCTTCGGCGGCGACTATGACACCCCCGACGGAACCTGCCAGAGAGACTACCTCCATGTGGTAGATCTGGCCATTGGCCACCTGAAGGCCCTGGAGTACGCCGAGACTCACGACGGTGTGGAAGCCATCAATCTTGGCACCGGCAATGGTATCTCTGTCCTGGAGCTTGTGACGGCTTTTGAAAAGGCAAACGATATGAAGCTGCCTTATGTGATTGGTCCCCGCCGTGAGGGTGACTTGCCCGCCTTCTGGGCAGATGCCACCAAAGCAAAGGAATTACTTGGCTGGGAAGCAACCCATACCGTGGAAGATATGTGTAAGAGCAGCTGGAAATTTGCTCAAGGTAGTGTATAATAACATCTAACTACAAGAGCAAAAGAGGTTAGACACATGAAAATCCGAAATACAATGAAAGAGTTCGCAATCATCACCGTCGGTACAGCGATTGTTGCTGCAGCGGTATTCTTCTTTATGCTGCCAAGCCATGTTTCTGTGGGCAGTGGTGCTGCCTTGGCCATGGTGCTGAGCAACTTCATTCCGCTTTCTGTTTCCACCATCACACTGATTATGAACGTGGGACTGCTGATTATCGGTTTTATCCTGATTGGTCCGGAGTTTGGCGCGAAAACGATATATTGTTCTATACTGATGCCCCTGATTATGGGCATGTTTGAAGTAATCTTTCCTAATTTCCAGTCTATTACACAGGATCCGCTGTTAGATGTGATTTGCTATATCCTTGTAGTTGGTGTTGGACTTTCTATTCTGTTTTCCCGGAATGCGTCCTCAGGCGGTCTGGACATTGTGGCAAAAATCATGAATAAGTATCTTAGAATGGATTTGGGTAAGGCTATGTCCTATTCCGGCATTGCGGTAGCCCTATCTTCTGCACTGTGCTATGACAGCAAGACTGTTGTGCTTAGTCTGCTGGGCACTTACTTTGGCGGAATGGTAGTAGACCACTTCATCTTTGGACTAAATATCAAACGCAGAGTATGTGTCATATCCAAAGATCTGGATAGCATTGTTGATTTTGTTTTGCATGAGCTGCACAGTGGTGCAACGATGAATGAGATTATCGGTGCCTATGACAAAACACCAAAAATGGAAATGGTTACGATCGTGGACAAGCATGAGTATAAGCAGCTTATGGACTACATCCGCAAGGTGGATCCCAAAGCCTTTGTGACTGTCTATTCCGTCAGCGATATGCGGTATATGCCAAAAAAGTAATAGAAAGCAGCCCTCCACAGAGCCCAATCAGGGTACTGTGGAGGGCGTTTTGTCCATTCAATCCATTATGTGACAGCCTGTTTTCCAGTACAAAAAACAAACAACCAACTTTTGAAATTTTATTAATTGTTTTCTATTATCTCTAAAACGGTTGAAAACCCAATTATAATAAGGCAAAATAATTGCAACAAAGAAATACGCTAGTAAAGGGATTACTCAGCTGGGAGCAACCTACACCGTGGAAGATATGTGCAAGAGCAGCTGGGAGTTTGCCCGGAAGAGTGCTGAGGTTACTGAACAATAAAGGAAAAAGAAGATATGAATGTGTGGTTTGCCACGGGATTTTGCGGATGCGCTTGTCACCACTGCAAGGTGGAACATTTTTGTACGCCTCAAAACTTAAACGTATATCTGTCCGTAAGAACGGATCGCTTTTCTGTGGGTGAGATTATTGGACGGACAGTCGTTATTCACAGTGACCCGGATGACTTTCACTCGCAGCCTGCCGGAAACGCAGGGGAGAAAATAGCCTGCGGTGTGATTCAAAAAATATGACAACAAAAACACCCGGCGGTGAGACCGATTTGGTCTTACCGCCGGATGGCTGTTTATGGTAGCAGTATGTACTTTTTCGCAGGCTGTCCGCTGTTTTTTTCTCTACGCCATTTTACGCCAATTTTACGCCATTTTCCCGTGGGAAGGCATAGAGTTGCGTGGACTTATGTGTTTTAAAAATATTGGAAAACCTAGTGTTTATCAAGCTATATCGGCATTTGTGGAGATACATTGAAATATGGAATCGGTAGTTTCATCACCGATGGATGAGGCCGTTGCCATGATGGAAGAGGAGGAGGGCTATATCATTCTGGATGTTCGCACTGCTGCGGAATTTGATGAGAAGCATATCCCCGGCGCAATCAATATCCCAAACGAGGCCATCGGTACCGATGCGATCCCGGAGCTGCCGGATAAGGATCA
This sequence comes from Faecousia sp., assembly GCA_045577035.1. Lineage (GTDB taxonomy): Bacteria > Bacillota > Clostridia > Oscillospirales > Oscillospiraceae > Faecousia. Next base: position 8,747 of record JAZNHQ010000195.1, read on the forward strand.
GCTGATCCTGGTATATTG
>JAZNHQ010000196.1:0-2517 GCA_045577035.1 Faecousia sp.
CATTCTGGGTGACGAGCAGCCCATTACCGGCCGCTATGCGGACTCCTTGGAGCCCATTGTTGAGCCCACCCGCAAGAAGCTGGAGGGCATCGCCCGCTGCGATGAGGATGTGCTGTCCTACATTGCATTCCCCAACCTGGCAGAGACCTTCTTTGAAGAGCGCAAGGCCAAGGAAGAAAACATTGCCACTTACACCATCGTTGAGGCGTAAGGAGGTAGCTGCGTGAATATTCTACACTCTGTGGCAGGTCACGGTGCCGCCACACCTCAAAAAGAAATACAGAACGATCCCATTGCATTGGCCATCGTTTTGGTGATCATTGTGGCATTCGCCATTTATGTTCTGCACAAGAATATTCTTTCCAAGAAGCAGGCTGCCCAGGCAAAGCCCATTATCGAGGAAAAGGAAGATGTTGCCCCCGCCACTGCCCCTGGCAGTGCCGGTGAGATCAAGCTCTACAATGTGGAGCCCCGCACCGCTGCCATGCTCATGGCCATCGTGGCTGACAAAATGGGCAAGCCCATTAATGAGCTGCGCTTTATTTCCATCAAGGAGGTCGAATAATTATGAAATACAAAATTACCCTGAAGGGTCGTACCTATGAAGTTGAAGTAGAAGCAGGCAAGGCCATGCTTCTGGATGAATACGAAGCAATTGCTCCCAGCGCACCTGCTGCCCCTGTGGCTGCCCCTGTGGCCGCTGCTCCCGCTGCTGCTCCTGCACCTGCCGCTGCACCTGTAGTCACCGGCGCAGGCGAGGCTGTAAACGCCCCCATGCCCGGCACCATTTTGAAGGTCAATGTGACCCAGGGTCAGACCGTTAAGGAAGGCGACGTACTGGTAGTGCTGGAAGCCATGAAGATGGAAAACGAGATCATGTCTGCCAAGTCCGGCACTGTCACCCAGGTACTGGTTACCAAGGGTGCTTCCGTGGACACCGGTTCTCCCCTGGTCGTGATTGGCTAAGGAGGACGGCATGGAAATACTGTATAAGAATTTTCAATATTTCACCTGGCAAGATGTGGTAATGATCCTCATCGGCTGCCTGTTGATCTATTTGGCCATCAAGAAGGAAATGGAGCCCTCCCTGCTTCTGCCCATGGGCTTTGGTACCATCCTGGTAAACATTCCCTTCTCCGATGCTCTCAGCGGCCCTATCCAGGAGCTGTACAATGCCGGTATCGGCAATGAGCTGTTCCCCCTGCTGCTGTTCATTGGTATCGGTGCTATGATCGACTTTGGTCCCTTGCTCAGTAACCCCAAGCTGATGCTGTTCGGCGCAGCGGCACAGTTCGGTATTTTCTTCACCCTGTGCATGGCCAGCATGTTCTTCCCGGAACTGGACGCAGCCTCCATCGCCATCATCGGCGCAGCGGACGGCCCCACCTCCATTGCGGTTGCCAACACCCTGGGCTCCAAGTATGTGGGCGCCATCACCGTGGCCGCTTACTCCTATATGGCTCTGGTTCCCATTATCCAGCCCCCGGTCATTAAGCTGCTGACCTCCAAGAAAGAGCGTATGATCCGTATGCCCTATGAGGAAAAGTCTGTCAGCCGTCTGACCCGCATTCTGTTCCCCATCATCATCACTGTGGTTGCTTCCGCTGTGATTCCCCAGGCCACCGCTCTGATCGGCTTCCTGATGTTCGGTAACCTGATCCGCGAGTGCGGCGTACTGGACTCCCTGTCCGAGACCGCACAGAAGGTGCTGGCAAACCTCATCACCATTTTCCTGGGCATTTCCGTGGCCTTCAACATGACCTCCGCCCAGTTTTTGAAGCCCGACACCCTGCTGATCCTGGGTCTGGGTCTGATTGCCTTCATTGTGGACACCGCCGGCGGCGTGCTGTTTGCCAAGCTGCTGAATCTGTTCTCCAAGAAGAAGATCAACCCCATGATCGGTGCTGCCGGTATTTCCGCATTCCCCATGTCCGGCCGTATCGTTCATAAGATGGGTCTTGCAGAGGATCCTCAGAACTTCCTGCTGATGCACTCCATCGGTGTCAATGTTTCCGGTCAGATTGCATCCGTCATTGCCGGCGGTATCATTCTGAACCTGTTCTCTTAATAAGGGAGGAAATGCAATATGTTTAATGAAGTAATTACAGAAGCCACCGTGGCTGCTGAAAAGGCCCCGGAGATGTTCTTCGAGCCTGTGAATTTTGTGGACAATCTGAAATACATGGGTATCGGTATGCTGGTGATTTTCGTGGTTATCGGAATCATCATTCTGACCACCATGATGATCAACAAGGCTTTTTCTGACTAAAACCCCGGCCGGGGCAAAAGCCCCGGCCAAAACTATAAATTGAAAACGGAGAGAAAATACAAATGGCTAAAAAAGTACAGTTTGTGGAGACCGTTCTGCGTGATGCGAACCAGTCTCTGATTGCCACCCGCCTGCCCTTTGAAAAATTCGAGCCCATGCTGGAGACCATCGACAAGGCCGGTTTCTATGCCTGTGAGTGCTGGGGCGGTGCAACATTCGATGTTTGTCTGCGCTACCTGCACGAAGAT
>JAZNHQ010000197.1:0-2171 GCA_045577035.1 Faecousia sp.
GGAATGACCGAAGTTAACGCCCTCGGTATTGTCAGGACCCACGGGGAAAGCGGTGACACCGTAGTTGATCTTCACAGTGCCCTTTTCCTTCAACTGGTTAAAGACTGCCAGCTCATAGGCATAGGCACCATGCATGGCAGCATTGCCCTTGAGGAATCTGTTCTGACCGGTAACATAGCCAGAGCCGCAAACATTATCGTTGAAGAAGATATCCTGGCAGAATTCCAGGGTGTTGCGCATATTGGTGGTGTAGATGTTCAGTTGGTACTTGCCGTTTACGTAGTCTACGGCAGCGCAGGCGTTGCTGGCCTGCAGGACTTCGTCAAACATATTCTGCAGACCCACCACACCATTTTCCGGGTCGGTGCATTCCTTGGCGATTTCCAGGAAAGCTTCCCAGGTCCATTCACCCTGCTCATAGAGCTTGGCGGGCTCATCGGGGTCAAATCCGTTGTTTTCCAAGATGTCCTTATTGTAGAACAGCACATAGGGGGTGGCGGTCACGCCGGCGGCATAGTATTTGCCGTCAAACTTTACGAAGGAATCCATGACTTCCTTGTTGTTGAGTTCATGGTCCAGATTCACATACTCATCCACGGGCAGCAGGTAGTTCTTCAGATACATGCCCAGATACTGGTCAACGCTGATATAGAATACGTCCACCGGGTCGTTGGCAGCGATCTGTGCGGCAACCTTTTCGTTCCACAGCTGCTCGCCCACTGCCTGCAGGATCTCCACTTCCTTGCCGTATTGTGCTTCAAAACGGGCAATGGCACGGGAATAGACGCTGTCGGGGTCGGAGCCGTCAAAGCCGGGAACCAGAATGCTGACCTTCTTGGGCTCAGCGGCAATTTTGGCGGCAATATCCACATCGCCTTCTCCAACAGTACCGTCGGTGGGCTGGGGATCTTTGCCGCAGCCGGCCAGCAAGCCGCACAAAAGCGCAGCCACGCAAATCAGGGACAACAGAATTCGCATCTTTTTCATTAATTGTTTCCTCCTTGCTCAAGTTTTTCAAGCATCAATTGTGCTGCCATGCAGACACGGGCAGCATCTGCATTGTACAGCGGGTAGGCATGTCGCTTCATGATTTTCAGATACAGAGTCATGTAGGTTTCCAGGCGGGCATTGTCGCCCATCAGGGCAGCGGTATAGGCAAGCGAGCCCCAGTAGAAGGTATCGGGGGTGCTCATTTCCTCCCAGGTGGCTTTCCGCTCGCCGGTGGAGAAATAGTTGTTAAATTGTTCGTACAGATAAAGGGATCGGGGATCGGTGGGTTCAAGCAGACCGCAGGAAATGGGGAATAGCTGTGCGGTAGCGCAGGGATAGAAATTCGTCCAGGTAAAGGCGTAGGCCGAATCGTTGTTGACGCCCAGCGCCACTTCGTAGTAGCCCTCCTCTTCCATCCACATATGCTCTTCGATGGCATCGAAAACCTGATTTTTCAGATCTGCAGCCTCGGCAGCAAGGTCGGACAGGCCCAGCGCCGTATACACCTTTTCCGCTGCCACTAGGCCCTCGTAGACTTCGCAATTATCCATCAGATACTTAATGCGGTAGTCCGGCTTTGCAAAGGTCAGTCCCTTATCCATGGTCTGTCGGATGGGATTGAGCAGTCGCTGCAGATCCTGGCTATTGGCCTGAAGGTACTCCAAATCACCGGTTTTCTCATAATACTTGGCCACAACGCACAAGAATGTAGCGGCGTAGGAGTCGGTGGAGTCGTAGGATTTTTGGCCATTGGCATTGATGGAAATCTTCTCAGAAACCAATTCGCCGTTGGAAAGCGTTACTGTGTAGTCATAGATGGTGCCATCCACACCGTTGTAGTCGGTTTGGGCGGTGTTCAGATGGGCAAAATGCCAATCCATGTAACGGCGGACATTTTCATAGTAGCTTTCGCCGGCGCCCAGCAGCGCCAACGCTGCAAAATCGGCAAAATACGGGTTCATGGTAAAATTGCCATTGGGGCCGCATGTCATAAGCAGCGCGCCGTTTTCAATCTGAAGGCTTGCCAGCCAGGCAGCCTCCTCTGTGGCGATTTTTTGATACATGGCAAGCCGCTCCTCCTTTGTCATAGTGGATTCGCTGTAATCCTCAGAAGGTGGGTCGGTCGGTAGGGGTTCAGTAGGCTCAGTAGGAGGTTCAGTAGGCTCAGTAGGAGGTTCAGT
>JAZNHQ010000198.1:0-29348 GCA_045577035.1 Faecousia sp.
CTCACACAGCTTGCCGTCGATCTCCTTGGTCAGCACACGGGGAGTGGACACGGAGAACTCATAGCCCTCACGGCGCATGGTCTCCATCAAAATGGACAGGTGCATTTCACCACGGCCTGCCACATTAAAGGCATCAGTGCCCTGCTCAGAAACATGGAGGGACACATCCTTCAAAAGCTCCTTCTCTAGACGGTCCCGGAGGTTGCGGGAGGTGACAAACTTGCCTTCCCGGCCGGCGAAGGGGGAATCGTTGACGGCGAAGGTCATTTCGATGGTGGGATCGCTGATCTTCACAAAGGGCAGGGGCTCAATGGCATCGGGCGCGCACAGAGTGCGGCCGATGGTAATATCCGCCATACCGGACAGGGCCACGATCTCACCGGCAGAGGCCTCCTGGATGGGTGCCTTGCCCAGGCCATCATATTCGTACAGGGCAACCACCTTGCCCTTGGTCTTGATCTCAGGATCATGGAAGTCGCAGATGGTGACTTCCTGATTGACCTTGATGGTACCCCGCTCCACACGACCCACAGCAATCCGACCCACATACTCATTATAATCGATGGAAGACACCAGCAGCTGCAGGGGTGCGTCTTTATCGCCCTCGGGTGCAGGAATATAGTTGACAATGGTCTCGAACAGAGGCACCAGGTCAGTACCCACCTCGTCGGGGCCGTAGGCGGCAGTACCCTGTCTGCCGGAGCAGAATACGGTGGGAGAATTGAACTGCTCGTCGGTGGCGTTCAGATCCAGCAGCAGCTCCAGCACCTCGTCCATGACCCCATGGATGCGGGCATCGGGCTTGTCGATCTTGTTGACCACCACGATGACCTTATGACCCAGCTCCAAAGCCTTTTGCAGCACGAAGCGGGTTTGGGGCATGGGGCCCTCGGCGGCGTCCACCAACAGCAGTACGCCGTTGACCATTTTCAGAATGCGCTCCACCTCGCCGCCAAAGTCTGCGTGGCCGGGGGTGTCAACGATATTGATCTTGGTATCCTTATACTGCACAGCAGTATTTTTTGCCAAAATGGTAATGCCGCGCTCCCGCTCCAGGTCACCGGAGTCCATAACACGATCCACGGTGGTCTGATTTTCACGGTAAATACCGCCCTGCTTCAGCATCTCGTCCACCAGGGTCGTCTTACCGTGGTCAACGTGAGCGATAATGGCAATATTGCGAATCTTTTCTTGAAGTGCCATATGCACATCTCCTTTATATATCTCATTATTTCCAATTTTTTATTTTATCACACCAATATGACAATTGCAATCCAATTGGCCAAAAAATCAAGTTGGATTTTATCATTATTGACTTTTTTGGCGAGTATGGTATGATATTTCCACCACTTATAAGGAGTGTTGATTGTGAAAAAAACCGTATCCTACGCCATGGTATTAGGCATTTCCCTGATCATGGCACTGAATTATCAGCTGTTCGTGTTCCCCAACAGCTTCGCCCCTGCAGGCCTGAACGGCATCTTTACCATGATCCAGCATGTACTGGGTTTCAAACTCAGCTACACCAGTATTATTTTAAACATCCCCCTGGCAATTATCGTATTTTTTGTCATCTCCAAGCCCTTTGCCCTGCGGTCTTTGGTGTACACCCTGGCATTCTCCGGCTTTTTGATCCTGTTTGATGCCATTGATCTATCCGCCTTCAAGTACGATACCACCGTCAGTACCCTGCTGGGCCCTGCGGTGGCAGGTATGATCACCGGCTTTGGCGGCTACTATATGCACCGCATCGGTGCCTGCTACGGCGGCACAGAGTTCATTGCCAAGCTGATCCACAAGAAGAATCCGGCGGTGAATTTCTTCTCCATTATTTTCGCCCTGAATGTGGTGGTGGCTCTGGCATCCTATTTTGTTTACGACTATCAGATCGAGCCGGTACTGCTGTGCATTATTTACAGCTACTTCTCCTCCAACATTCGGGACAATATGAACCGCAAGCACGCCAGTGCCCTGCGCTGTGAGATCATCACCCAGGACCCGGAGGGTGTCAGCCGGGCGGTACTGGAACAGCTGCACCACGGCGTTACGGCCATCACCGGCACCGGCATGTATACCGGCCAGGAAAAGGCCGTTTTGCTGTGCATCATTAACCCCTCCCAGATCACCGAACTGACATCCCTGCTGCAGCAATTCCCCGGCAGCTTCGTCACTGTCAGTCATGTGAATAAGGTCTTGGGTAACTTCCGCCATTTCGACAGCAGCAACAAACCGGAAAAGCAGCTGTTCGATGCAGGAAAGAAATAAATTGCAATTTATCGTGCTAAGGCTCCCCTTGTAGGGGAGGCAAAGAGGAAAATTTGAATTTGAAACCATAAAAATCTCTCCGGGATTCTACCGAATCCCGGAGAGATTTTTATTTAACGAGCAGTTCTGCGATCTGGATGGCGTTGGTGGCAGCACCTTTGCGAACCTGGTCGCCGCAGCACCACAGGGCAACGGCGTTCTCGTCGGTCAGGTCGGGGCGGATACGGCCCACGAACACGATATCCTGGTCGGTAGTGTCCAGAGGCATGGGGTACTGCTTATTATTAAGATCGTCCACCAGCTTACAGCCGGGAGCCTTGGCGATCACTTCCCTGGCCTGCTCCACGGTGACCTTCTGATCAAAGTGGCAGCTGACGGAAATGGAGTGGCTGCGCACAACAGGCACACGGACACAGGTGCAGGTGACCTTCAGCTCCGGCAGGTGCATGATCTTTCTGCCCTCGTATTGCAGCTTCATTTCCTCGCTGGTATAACCCTGCTCCTTTTCGCCGCCGATCTGAGGAATCAGATTGAAAGCGATCTGATAGGGGAAGGTCTTGGTCTGCACGGGTTCGCCCTTGCTCAGAGCCTCCACCTGACCCATCAGCTCCACAGGGCCGGCAGCACCTGCACCGGAAACGGCCTGGTAGGTAGAAGCGGTCATGGTCTTGATGGGAGCAATGGAATTCAGCGCATTGACAGCGGTGGCAGTGATGATGGTGGAGCAGTTGGGGTTGGAAATAATACCCTTATGCCACTTCACATCCTCCGGGTTGACCTCCGGCACCACCAGGGGCACATTGGGGTTCATACGGAATGCGGAGGAGTTATCCACAAACACAGCACCGGCCTTGACGATAGCAGGCGCAAACTTTTCGGCAATGTCATTCTCGGCAGCGCCCAGAACGATGTCCACGCCCTCAAAAGCTTCCTCGCAGGCCAGCTTGATTTCCACATCCTCGCCCTTGAACTTTAGGGTCTTACCGGCGCTTCTGGCACTGGCCAGGGGCACCAGCTTGCCTACAGGGAAATCGCGCTCCTGCAGGATCTTGATCATTTCCTGTCCCACAGCGCCGGTGGCACCCAGGACAGCAACAGTATAAGTCTTCATAGTCTTACCTCACTTATTTTGCAAAGCTGTTATACAGTACGCGGATAGCGGACGCAAAATCACGGTTATCCACACCAAAAATAATGTTCAATTCGTCAGGGCCCTGGTTGATCATACGAATATTGATGTTAGCCTCACCCAAAGCCTTGAATATCTGACCGGACACGCCGGGGCGGGCAGCCATGCGGTGACCGACGGCAGCAACAATTGCCACCTGATCCATAACCTCAATATTGTCGGGCTCAATATGCTGCTGCATATCGGCAAGCAGGGTGTACAGCTTGGGCGCAATGACCTCCGTGGGCATGACCAGGCTCACATTGTCGATACCGTTGGGCACAAAGTCCACAGAAATGTGGTGCTTTTCCAGTACGCCCAGGATCCGGCGCAGAATGCCCACCTCACCGGTCAGGCCACGCTTGAACACAGTAATGATGGAATAGTCCTTCTTGCCGGTGATGCCGGTGATGACCCGGTGGGGGTCGGTCTCCGTATCAAACTTTTCCTTAATAATAGTGCCGGGATGCTCCGGATCGTTGGTGTTACGGATATTCAGAGGAATGCCCTTCTCCCGCACAGGTAGGATCGTACCCTCGTGCAGCACCTGGGCACCGGCGTAGCTCAGCTCACGCAGCTCGTCGTAAGTAACCTCGGCAATGGCCTTGGGATCTTCCACGATTCGGGGATCAGCCATGAGGATACCGGACACATCCGTCCAGTTTTCATACACATCGGCATCCAGGGCGGCCGCTGCCAACGCGCCGGTAATATCACTACCGCCACGGCTGAAGGTGCGGATATGGCCATCGGGCATAACGCCGTAGAAGCCGGGGATCACCACGCCCTTGCCACGCACCAGGCCCTGCAGCAGCTCATAGGAGTTTTCCTTATCCACAGAGCCGTCTAAGTTGAAGCGGATCCAATCGGCTGCATCCACAAATTCAAAGCCCAAATAAGCAGCCATCAGCTTGGCGGAGAAATACTCACCACGGCTGACCAGCTCATCCTGGGTCACAGACTTTCCGTCCACGCGCTGCTTCAGCCAGGCAAATTCCTGCTCCAGATTCACATCCAGATTCAGCTCATCCCGGATCTCAACATACCGGGAGGTGATCATATCAAACACGGGTGTGCAGTCCACACCGTACTGGGAATGAGCATGGCACAGATACAGCAGATCCGTGATCTTATTGTCATTTTTATTGCGCTTACCGGCGGCGGAAACCACCACCACCTTGCGACCCTTATCCGCCAGCAGGATGTCACGGATCTTCCGGTACTGGCCTGCGTCCGCCATGGAGGAGCCGCCGAATTTTGTTACTTTCAGCATATGATCTACCTTCTTTTATTGAATGGCTGCAATAAATGCATTGGGGTTATTCTTCACCCAGTTGTGCATTTCATTAACGGGCACAGGCTTTGTGACCACCGCATCACCCCAAGCTTCTGCCTTGTTTTCTTCGATCCAGCTGTCACACACACCGCTGACATAGTAGCTAAGCTTTCCATCGTTGCAGGCTGCTACTTTTTCACCGTAGGGGCTGTAGAAGCCCTTGCCGCACAGCACATCCACACAGTCCTGGAACACATTGTGGGCGGTGGGGTAACGGCCTGCGCCCTGACCGAAGAAGCTCATCCGACCGGATGCGCTGCCCATGAGGGTGATCAGATTGTAATTGGAGGGCACAGCTGCCTCGGGCTCACCATGGGGTACCAGGGTGGGCTGCACATAGGCACTGACCTTGCCGTCCTCACACTTGCCGGTGGAGATCAGCTTGCACACCAGGCCCTTGGCCTTGAAATTCTCCACATCGGCGGCCTTGATCTTGCTGATTCCGCACACAGGCACGGTCTCCGGGATCAGACTGATGCCAAAGCCAATATTGGAGGACAGGATCACCTTATGCCAGGTGTCGATACCTTCCACATCGGTGGTGGGATTGGCCTCGGCATAGCCCAGCTTCTGCGCCTGCGCCAACGCCTCGGCATAGTCCTGACCCAGCCGGGTCATGGAATCGAGAATATAGTTGCAAGTACCGTTCATAATACCGCCCACGGCCTCCACAGTTTGGGTACGGCGGGTGCGCTCCAGCTCGGACAGCCAGCTGATACCGCCGCCAACCGCTGCGGTGCAGCGGAAGAGCAGGCCCTTTTCCTGTACCAGGGGGATCAACTCATCATAGAAAGTGGCAACCAGTGCCTTATTGGAGGTGACGATGTTCTTACCTGCCTCCATGGCGGCACGGACAAACTCATAAGCAGGATGCAGGCCGCCCATGGCCTCCACCACAGTATCTATGGTATCATCCTTCAAAACTTCCTGGAAATCCTTGGTTACCTTAGCATCAGGCAAGGTCACATCCTCCAGGCAGACCACGGTCTTGATCTGAATATCCTCACGGCCCTGGGTCAGGTCGTACAGACCTCTGCCAACCACGCCAAAGCCTAACAGTCCAATTTTCATAGTCGCTTCCTCTCTCTTATAGATAAAATATATCGAAATCAATAGGCTGAGTGCATAACAAGAGAAATATTACTATCTCGAAAACACTTGCTTTTTTACGGGAAACAGTATATCATATACTTTATCAAAATGCAAGAGTGCCGAATAACAAGTATTCTCTTGTTTTTCAGGAGGTTTTTTATGCTATATCACTCCACCCGAAATAAGCTGCATCAGGCAGACAGTGCCCAGGCAGTTTTGGCAGGTCTGGCACCGGACGGCGGCCTGTTTGTGCCTGCAAAATTGCCCACCATTGATGTGGCTGCCTGCTTAAAAGAAAATACCATGGACATGGCCACCCGGATCATCGGTGCCATGCTGCCGGATATTCCGGATATGAAAACTCTGGTGCAAAAAGCCTACACCGGCAAGTTTGCTTCTGAAGAGCTGACTCCCACCGTCCAGGCAGGCCCCTTCCGGGTGCTGGAGCTGTTCCACGGCCCCACCTCTGCCTTTAAGGATGTGGCCCTGTGTATGCTGCCCCAGCTGCTGACCGCAGCCCGGAAAGAAAAGGGCATGGTCGATCCTATTCTGATCCTCACCGCCACCTCCGGCGACACCGGCAAGGCCGCTTTGGCAGGCTTCCGGGATGTGGAGGGCGTGAATATCTGCGTGTTCTATCCCCAGGGCGGCGTGTCCCGGGTGCAAAGGGCGCAGATGGTCACCCAGGAGGGCAATAATGTGGCAGTGTGTGCCGTGGAGGGCAATTTTGACGATGCCCAGACCGGCGTAAAGAATCTGTTTGCCCAGGCCGCAGGCGGCAGCCTGCCCGGCAGCAATAAGCAGCTGTCCACCGCCAACTCCATCAACATTGGCCGTTTGGCACCTCAGATCACCTATTATTTCAAGGCCTACAAGGATCTTTTGGATGAGGGCCGCATTACCATGGGCGACAAGGTGAATTTCTGTGTTCCCACCGGCAACTTCGGTGATATTCTGGCAGGCTACATTGCCAAAAAGCTGGGGCTGCCTGTGGGTATGCTGGTCTGCGCTTCCAACGCTAACAATGTGCTGACGGATTTCATTCAAACCGGTACTTATGACCGCAAGCGTCCCTTACATAAGACCATCTCCCCCTCCATGGACATTTTGGTGTCCTCCAATTTGGAGCGGCTGCTGTACTTTATGAGCCAGGACACCGACCTGGTGGCAGGCCTTATGAACGATCTGAACACCAACGGCGTTTACACCGTACCCGAAGCCATGAAAGCTGCCATCAACGCAGAATTCTGGGGCGGCTGCTGTGACGATGCCGGTGCCCGGCAGGTCATTGCAAAGGTATGGAACGAGCACGGCTATCTGTGCGATACCCACACCGCCACCGCCTGGGCTGTGGCTGAGGACTATGTGCGCCAGACCGGCGACAATGCACCCATGGTAGTGCTGTCCACCGCCTCCCCCTATAAGTTCCCGGCGGCAGTGCTGTCCTCTTTGGAGGAGCTGACCACCGACGATGAATTTGCCATGATGGATCGGCTTTTTGAAAAGACCGGCGTGGCGATCCCCAAGAACCTGTGCGGCCTGCAGGAAAAGAAAGAGCTGCACACGGATGTGATCCCCAAGGATCAGATGCTGCAATATGTAACGAAAATCTAGGAGAGAGATATGAAAAAAGTTACCATTCGCGTACCGGCCACCACCGCAAACCTGGGCCCCGGCTTTGACGCTTTCGGCTGCGCCTTGAGCCTGTATACCGATGTGACCTTTGAAGAAACCGAATCCGGTCTGGAAATTACCGGCTGCGACGAGGAATTTACCGGCCCGGACAACCTGGCCTATGTTTCCTACTGTGCCGTGTTGGCATCCCTCAGCGAAGAGGTGCGGGGCATTAAGATCCACATTAACGCACAGATCCCCATTGGCAGAGGTTTGGGCTCTTCCGCCGCTTTGCTGGTGGCAGGTGCCATGGGTGCCAATGTGCTGCGTGGCAACAAGCTGTCCACCCAGGGTCTGCTGAATATCACCAATGCTATGGAGGGTCACCCAGATAACCTGGGACCTGCCTTCTACGGCGGTCTGACCGCCTCCATGGTGGACAACGGTCTGCCGGTCACCGTGAATTTCCCTCTGCACCCGGATTGGGAATTTTTGGCACTGGTGCCGGATTTCCCCCTGGCCACCCATTTTGCCAGAAGCGTGCTGCCCACAGAGTACAACCGGGCAGATGCGGTCTATAATATTGCCCACGGCGCCATGGTGCTGAAAGCACTGGAGCTGGGTGACGAAAAGCTGCTGCGCAACGCCATGCAGGATCGGATCCACCAGCCCTACCGTAAGCGTCTGATTCCCGATTACGAAGCCATCGAGGGTCTGATCCGCACCACCAGTGCAGGCTTCTGTCTCAGCGGTGCAGGCCCTACCCTGCTGTGCATCACCCGGGACGATAAGCTGGAAGAAAAGCTTGCCAAGAAGCTTGACACTATCACCAAGGCCAAGTGGGAAATGATTCCCCTGCATATCGAATTCCAGGGTGCCCGCGTGATTTCTGAAGAATAACAAAAAATCCCCAAACCGTTTCCGGTTTGGGGATTCTTTATTAGTCCATTTCTACCATTTCTTCCTTCAGCTCGCTGCGGCGGATCAGGAAGCGACGGATGGCAAACAGGCCAGCAATGCAGGCGATGCACGCCAAATTGCTCCAGGGGTCGTCATGGGACAGAATCACATGGCGGGTGATAGCCACCGTCAGCACCTCCAGGATACTGGCGGGGGTGGTGTCGATGAGCATACGAACAAACTCCAAGCCCACCACGATGGTCAGTACATTGTGTAAATATTGATTGATATCGCCCAAGGAGCCGTCCTTGAACATATTATACAGCTCCACACCCAGTGCTGCCAGCAGCACCACAATGGTCAGAGCCGCAATTACACGCTCAATAAAATGTAAGATTCTGCGGTAAATATGTTCCACACGGTGATCCCGCTTTTCCTGTTTTGCCACTCGCTCGGCGAATTTGGGGTCGTCATGTATATTCCGGGGTCTGCTCATATATGGGCCTCCTCGTTGGTTGATATTTCCATTATACAAGAAATTTATAATTTGTAAACTTTTTTCTCATGGGTTGCAATGGTGCGTCCAATTGTGGTACAGTATAAAGTAATGTAAAGGAGGAATGTTTGTTTATGATCAAGCGACTTGCCCGGAGTATCCGGGAGTATAAGTGGTCTGCTATCCTGAGCCCCATTTGCATGGTGGGCGAGGTCACCATGGAGGTGCTGATCCCTCTGGTGATTGCCAGCCTCATCGACAAGGGCATCAAGCTGCAGAACATGAGTGCCGTATGGAAATACGGCGGTCTGCTGGCTCTGTGCGCTCTGTGTAGTCTGACCTTCGGTGTGGCATCGGCATTCTTTGCATCCCACGCCAGTACGGGTTTTGCCCGGAATCTGCGCCATGACATGTTCAACAAGGTGCAGACCTACGATTTTTCCAATATTGACAAATTCTCATCATCCTCTATTGTCACCCGGCTGACCTCCGATGTGGCAACATTGCAGATGACCTTCCAGATGTGCATCCGCATGATCTTCCGCACCCCGGTGATGCTGGTCATGGCACTGGTCATGGCCTTCCGCATCAGCGTGAAGCTGAGCCTGATCTTCTGCGTGGTGCTGCCCCTGCTGGCCTTTGTGCTGATGCTGCTGGTAAAGCTGGTACACGCCATTTTTGAGCGGGTGTTCAAAACCTACGACAAGCTCAACAATGTGGTGCAGGAGAATCTGCACGGTATCCGTGTGGTCAAATCCTTTGTCCGTGAGGAAAAGGAATCCCAAAAATTCACCGAGACCTCCGACAGCATTTACAAGGACTTTGTAAAGGCGGAGCGGATCATGGCCTTTAACAGCCCTGCCATGCAGCTGGCCGTTTACACCTGTATGATCGTGATCTCCTATTTAGGTGCTACCCTTGTGATCCAATCCGGCAACAACGAAGCCCTGGGTCTAACCACCGGTCAGCTGACCTCCATGTTCACCTACACCGGTCAGATCCTCAACGGTCTGATGATGATGTCCATGGTGTTCGTCATGTTCACCATGAGCCGGGCTCCCATGCGCCGTGCCTATGAGCTGCTGACCGAAGAGCCGGATCTGAAGAATCCGGAAAACCCCATCATGGAAGTGGCAGACGGCTCCATCGACTTTACGGATGTGAATTTCCGCTACTCCCGTACCGCCGGTAAGAATGCTCTGGAGCAGGTCAATATCCACATTGATTCCGGTATGACCGTGGGTATTTTGGGCGGCACCGGTTCCAGTAAATCCACCCTGGTGCAGCTGATCCCCCGTCTGTACGATGTGACCGAAGGCTGCGTAAAAGTTGGCGGTGTGGATGTCAGAGAGTATGATATTCACGCCCTCCGGGAGCAGGTCTCCATGGTGCTGCAAAAAAATCTGCTGTTTGCCGGCACGATCAAGGACAATCTGCGCTGGGGTGATCCCAACGCTACGGACGAGGAAATGATCCACGCCTGTCAGCTGGCTTGCGCCCACGATTTTGTCTCCGCCTTCCCCGACGGCTACGATACCCATATCGAGCAGGGCGGCACCAATGTGTCCGGCGGTCAGAAGCAGCGGCTTTGCATTGCCCGTGCTCTGCTGAAAAAGCCCAAGATCCTGATTTTGGACGACTCCACCTCCGCTGTGGATACCCATACGGACGCCATGATCCGCAAGGCCTTTGCCGAGGAGATCCCCGGCACCACCAAGCTGATCATTGCCCAGCGCATTAGCTCTGTGCAGGACGCTGACCTGATTTTGGTCATGGACGGCGGCCGGGTGGTAGCACAGGGTCAGCACGAAACCCTGCTGAAAACCTCCGACATTTACCGCGAGGTCTACGAATCCCAAAAGAAAGGAGACGATCTGTAATGCCTCCTCCAAGATTATCCGGCGACGGCCGCAAGGCCAAAAATCCCAAACAGACCATCTCCCGACTGCTCAGCTACCTGAAGCCCTATAAAAAGACGCTGATCCTGGTGGTGGTCTGCATCTGCCTGACCGCCATCGCCCAGGCACTCAGCAGCAAATCCCTGGAATATATCATTGACGACTATATCGAGCCCATGTTGGGTCAGGAAAACCCCGATTACGCACCTCTCATTAAGTTCCTGTGCATTTTGGGCGGTGTGTATCTTGTGGGCATTGTGTGTGCCTTTGCCCACAGCTATCTGATGGTCAAGGTGGGTCAGGGCACCCAAAAGCGCATCCGGGATGCCATGTTCACCCATATGCAGAAGCTGCCCATCCGTTATTTTGACACCCACCCCGTAGGCGATGTGATGAGCCGCTATACCAGCGACATCGACACCCTGCGGCAAATGATCTCCCAGTCCCTTCCCCAGATCATCTCCTCTGTTACTACCCTTGTGGTGGTATTCGTCATGATGCTGATCACCCCCCCCATTCTGACCGTTTTGGTGCTTGTCACCGCCTTTGGCATTATGATGGTCACCAAGACCGTAGCCATACGCACCGGCAAGTACTTCATCGGCCAGCAGCGGTCCCTGGGTAAGGTCAACGGCTATGTGGAGGAAATGATCCACGGTCAGCGAGTGGTCAAGGTCTTCTGCAGGGAGGATACCTGCCGGGCAGAGTTTGACGAGATCAACGAGCAGCTGCGTGCCAACGCCTACAAAGCAGGCTCCTATACCAACATGATGGGCCCCGTGAATAACAACCTGGGCTATATCCAGTACACTTTGCTTGCCATCGTGGGTGGTCTGATGGCTATTGGCTCCAAGGGCAGCCTGATCACCCTGGGCGGCCTGGCCTCCTTCCTGCTGCTCAGCCGCAGCTTCAATATGCCCATCGGTCAGCTTTCCAATCAGATCAACGCCATTGTTATGGCATTGGCCGGTGCGGAGCGTATTTTTGAACTGATGGATGAGCCTGTGGAAGAGGATAAAGGCTATGTAACCCTGGTCAACGCCAAGGAAGACGAAAACGGCAATTTGGTGGAGTGCCAGGAGCGCACAGGCCGCTGGGCATGGCGCCATCCCCAACAGGCCGACGGCACCGTGACCTATACAGAGGTCAAGGGCGACATCACCATGTACAATGTGGATTTCGGTTATGTACCGGAAAAGCAGGTGCTTTACGATGTGACCCTGTACGCCAATCCCGGTCAGAAGATCGCCTTTGTGGGTGCAACCGGCGCAGGCAAGACCACCATCACCAACCTGATCAACCGTTTCTACGACATTGCCGACGGCAAGGTGCGTTATGACGGCATCAATATCAACAAGATCCGCAAGTCCGATCTGCGTCGAAGCCTGGGCGTGGTTCTGCAGGATACCAACCTGTTCACCGGCACGGTCATGGACAATATCCGCTACGGCAAGCTGGACGCCACCGACGAGGAGTGCATCCACGCCGCCAAGCTAGCCAATGCCCATGATTTCATTACCCGGCTTCCGGAGGGCTATGACACCATGCTCACCGGCAACGGTGCCCGGCTGTCCCAGGGTCAGCGGCAGCTGATCGCCATTGCCCGGGCGGCGGTGGCCGATCCCCCGGTGATGATTTTGGACGAAGCTACCTCCTCCATCGACACCCGCACGGAGGCTCTGGTGCAAAAGGGCATGGATGCCCTCATGCACGGCAGAACCACCTTTGTCATTGCCCACCGGCTGTCCACGGTTATGAATTCCGACTGCATTATGGTTCTGGATCATGGCCATATCATCGAGCGCGGCACCCATGAAGATCTGATTGCCCAAAAGGGCACCTACTATCAGCTCTACACCGGTGCCTTCGAACTGGAATAACATTATGGGTCGGGCTTCCCCGACCCATAATTCATATCCCGTAACGCAACCAAAACTTCAAATTGAAATTTGAAAACCACCGGGTTCGAAATTAATCGAACTCGGTGGTTTCTTCTTTTGCCAGCCGCCAGCCCCAGTGAAACATTGCATAGGTTTGGATACGGCCGATCTCCAACAAATTACTGATAATCAGCTCGATCTGCTCATCCTCATTTGTCATTCCCAATCGTTCCATCAGAGAAATCTTGGCGTTGTACACTTCCTCATACAGCTGACTGCAGGGGCTACCCTCTGCAAACAGATTTTCCACTTCCTCTCCACAGCAAAGATGGGGACGCATACCAACCATCGCATCGTATATGCTTTCAATTAGATCTTCCATAATGACCTTGCCTTTCTACTTGAATCACTTAACACTATCTATATAGTAACAACTTACATGGTTATTGTCAATGTGTATTTAAATGGGTACAATAACAACGGTGATATTATGAGTGATTTACGCAGTATTGTGAACATAAACGCCTACGGCAAAGTTTCCATTCATCTACGAGAAATAATGGAAGAAAAAGGAATTACCCGGTATGGCCTTGCCAAAGCTACAGGTACTCGCTTTGAGGTTGTAGAGAAATGGTATTCCGGCACAGTAGAACGTGTTGATACCGATGTGCTGGCTCGTTTTTGCTATGTCCTGGAATGTAATATTTCCGATATTATTAAATATGAGAATTGACGGAGGGCGCATTTGCGATCTCCGTTTTTTCTATATTTCAATATGGTCATTTCTCATATATACTTTCAATTCGTTCTTCCATAACAACTTTGCCTTTTTGTGTGGTATATCTAGTATATCATGTATATCTAGTAATTGCAAGTAAAAAGATATACCATGTATACAGGTGATAATTATGAAAAAGAGCGAATTTATATCTTTCCGTACAGATTCGGCTACCAAAGAATACCTATCCCAAATAGCCGAAAGTAAAAAATGGACGATTTCTCTGTTGGTGGAAGAGATTGTCCAGCAGTGGATTCAAGAACAAAACGAAGATACCGCACCCAAGAATTGATCCGGATGCGGTATCTTTTTCTGTTTCGTCCCCCGTCATTCTGAGGAGCATTTGCTCCGAAGAATCTTCGCATGACCTTGAGGATTCAAGTTGATTGGTTGCGAAGATCCTTCGACTCCCTTCGGTCGCTCAGGATGACAGGGTTTATGAAAGATTATACCAATCGGCTGCCAGCAGGCACACTGTCGTCCAGCATGACCAGATTCAGCTTGTCGCCACGCTCGGCGCTCAGCAGCATACCGCAGGACAGCTGACCCATCATCTTCCGGGGTGCCAGGTTGGTCACTGCCACCAGGGTCTTGCCGATGAGCTGTTCCGGCTCATAGTACTTGGCAATGCCGGACAGGATCTGACGGGGCTCCTTGGTGCCATCGTCCAGGGTGAACTTCAGCAGCTTTTCGCTCTTTTTCACCTTTTCGCAGGTCAGAACCTTGACCACAGTCATTTCCACCTTGCAGAAATCGTCAAAGGCGATCTCCGGCAGGGGCTCGGGCAGAGGATCTTCCTCAGGTGCCTGGGCGGCCTTGCTCAGCTCCTCCAGGGCGGTCAGCTCCTTCTCCATGTCGATTCTGGGGAACAGCGCAGCACCCACGGTGGTATTCCACACGGCATCCTGGTCTGCGCAGTAGCACAGTGCATTCCAGGTTCTTGCCTCGTCACGAACCTGCAGCAGATCCAGGATCTTAGCGGCAGATTCGGGCATGATGGGACTGATCAGAATGGCGCAAATGCGGATGCACTCGCACAGATTCTTCATGACGGTGAGCAAACGGGGCTTGCTCTCCTCGCTCTTGGCCAGGATCCAGGGGGTGGTCTCGTCAATATACTTATTGGCACGGTCCAGCAGGCGGAAAATCTCATTGAGGGCATTGGAGAATTGGAACTTCTCCATCTGCTTTTCGTAATTTGCAATAACCTCTGCAGCCAGGGTCTTCAGCTGCTCGTCCAGCTCACCGGCTTCGCCACCGGCCACCAGGTTGCTGTCAAAATACTTCTGATTCATGGCAACAGTCCGGGAAACCAGGTTGCCCAGGGTGTTTGCCAGGTCGGTGTTGATGGTGGAGATCAGCAGCTCGTTGGTAAAGTTACCGTCAGAGCCGAAGGGGAAGGTGCGCAGCAGGAAGAAGCGCAGAGCATCCACGCCGAAACGCTCGCTCAGTAGATAGGGATCAACCACATTGCCGCGGGATTTGGACATCTTCTCACCGTTAAAGTTCAGCCAGCCGTGGCCGTAGACCTTCTTGGGCAGGGGCAGATCCAGGCTCATGAGCATGGCAGGCCAAATGATGGAGTGAAAACGGACGATCTCCTTTCCCTCAAAATGCCCATCTGCAGGCCAGAACTTTTCCAGGTCGTTATACTTGTCATTCTCAAAGCCCCATGCGGTCATGTAGTTGAACAGGGCGTCGATCCACACATAGACCACATGGCCGGGGTCAAAGTCCACAGGCACGCCCCAGGTGAAGCTGGTGCGGGAAACGCACAGATCCTCCAGGCCGGGCTTGATGAAGTTGTTGACCATCTCGTGGACACGGCTGCGGGGCTCCAGGAAATCGGTGTTTTCCAGCAGATCCTGTACCCGGTCGGCGTACTTGGAAAGACGGAAGAAATAGGCCTCTTCCTTGGCATCCTGCACTTCACGGCCGCAGTCGGGGCACTTGCCGTCCACCAGCTGACTCTCAGTCCAGAAGGATTCACAGGGCTTGCAGTACTTGCCGGAATATTCACCCTTATAGATGTCGCCCTTGTCGTACATCTTCTTGAAGATCTTCTGAATAGCGGCCACATGGTAGTCGTCGGTAGTGCGGATAAAGCGGTCATGGCTGATGTTCATCAACTTCCACAGATCCAGCACACCCTTTTCGCCCAGCACAATGTTGTCCACAAACTGCTGAGGCGTAACGCCTGCCTCCTTGGCCTTGTCCTCGATCTTCTGACCATGCTCGTCAGTGCCGGTCAGAAACAGCACATCGTAGCCCTGCAGACGCTTGAAGCGAGCCATGGCATCCGTTGCTACGGTGCAGTAGGCATGACCGATATGCAGATTGGCAGAGGGATAATAGATGGGGGTTGTGATGTAATACTTACCTTTGCATTGATTGCACATAATAAATCCTCCTGAAAATGAAAAATCGCCCTTGCTGAATGCAAGGGCGATAATAAATACTATCGCGGTACCACCTTGGTTCGCAGTGAAACACTGCCTCATTGACGCAATAACGGGCGCACCCGGGAAAGCCTACCTTTCGACTCTCCGGCTCCAAGACCATGTTCCGCCGCTTCCTCCGTGTCCCCTCTCACCTACCGGGACTCTCTGACCGTTTCCGCCAGCGTACTCTTCTTTTCACAGCCACTTTCAAACCGTATTATATCCATAAAATCCCTGTTTTGTCAACACCAATTTACGGTTTCCGAGTCATGAGCAGGGCCACGGCGATGGCGCAGATACCAGCAGCCAGCTTGCCAAGGATCATGGCCGGTAGCATTTCCGGCGCAAAGCCTGCGGTAAAGCCCAAATGGTCACCGAACACAAAGGCCGCACTGACTGCAAAGGCGATATTGACCACCTTGCCCCGGCTGTCCATATCCTTGACCATGCCAAAGGTGGCGATGGAGTTTGCCAAAGTTGCCACCAAACCGGCAGCGGCGGTATCGTTGACCTTCAACAGATTTCCGGCAGCCATCAAAGGCTTTCGCAGCAGCCGGGTGATCACAAACACCAGTGGGAACGCACCTGCCAGCACAATGGCAATGGCGCCCACGGTCAAAAATCCGTCTTCCACCGGTGCCATGCCGGGAATCAAAACATAGCCGGTCAGTCCCTCCACAATGGCCGCCGCCAATCCCACGGTAATTACGGCGATCACGCCTTTGCCAAAGACCCCAAAGGCCTTGATCATAAATTCCTCTGCTCTCCACAGCCCCAGGGCGATCACCGCGGCGATCAGCACAATGGGGATCAGATTCCGCAGCACCATCATAATATCAAAGCCTGCCACCAGGCCGCCCACCAGAATGCCCACCGGGATGGTGACCACGCCTGCCAAAACGCCCTTCGCCAGGGCAGGTCTGTCCTCCGGACGCAGGATGCCCAAGGCCACCGGGATGGTGAATACCACCGTGGCACCCAGCATGGAGCCGTTGATCACGCCGCCCAGCATGGCAGCATCATGGTTTTCTGCCAGCTCCACAGCCAAGGCACCGCCGCCCATATCACAGGCCAAAATCGTGCCTGCAAACATGGCAGGGTCAGCACCCAGAAAGGAGAACACCGGCACCACCACAGGCCGCAACAGATTGGCCAGCACCGGCGCAAAAGAAATAATACCCACCATGGCCAGTGCCAAAGAGCCCATAGCCAGGATGCCTTCCTCAAATTCCTTACCCAGACCGAACTTGTTGCCAAAGATTCGATCCAACGCACCCAAAACCGCAAACCCAGCCATAATGACAATTAGTATTTCATGCACAGACATTACTTTTCCTCCGGGTCTAAAATGGCTACCACTGCCGCATCTACCGGGGCTTCCATGCAAAATCGGGATGCCACAGTGCCGGTGACCAACAGCACCCGGTCACCGGTGCCTGCCCCCACCTGATCCGCTGCCACCATATCTCCCTCGTCGGTGCGGATCACCAAAAAGGTCTGCCCCATCAAACAGGCCGCCTTTCTGGATGACCAAACTGAGCCTGTTACCGTTCCGATCTTCATTGCTTTCCCTCCAATATTTCCTTTGCCAGGGGTGTCAGCACCGCACCGGGCGCAGGCAGCTTTCCCGCAGCGCGCAGCTGCTGGGCCTCCTTAGCGGTGATGAGCCGCTTCTGCGCCCCATCCGTAAACACCACACCCCAGATTTTCAGCTGCCGCCGACTGGACGCCAGGGATGCGGACAGGCTGCGATTACGGGGTGCTTCCGGCAAGCCCGGGGTATACAGCACCACCGGCTTTCCCTCGGCCAAGGCTTCCAACACCGCTTCCTGGCGAAAGCACAGCAGCTGCCCCAGAGTCAGCGAGCCAATGACCACCCCATCATAGGGTGGATTTTGCACATAGGTATACCCCAGCTCACAGCCGGGCTCTGCGCCGATCAGCAGTGCCCTCATGGCAGGATCCTCCCCAAGTCTCCGGCAGCAAAGCCGCAGGCATTGGCTTCATCGTAATCCAGGTGGGCATAGGTTGCAAAATCCGGGCTGACCCGAACCTGCACATCCTGCCAAATGACCGGACGGTCTGTAAAGGTTTGCAGCTGCACGATCTGCTTGTCCTTGACCCCCATACGGGCCGCATCCTCTGGGGTCATGTGGATGTGCCGCTGGGCGGCCATGACCCCCTGCTCCAGCTTCACCTGACCCAAAGGCCCGATCAGCAGCGCACCAGGGGTGTTGGCCGTATCCCCGGAGGGCCGCACAGGGGGCTTGATGCCCAAGGTTTTTCCGTCAGTCAGGGATATCTCCACCTGGGCGGATTTTCGTTCCGGCCCCAGTACCGCCACATTTTCAAACTGTCCCTTTGGCCCCACCACCGTCAGCCGTTCATTGGCCAAAAATTGCCCCGGCTGAGACAGGGGGCGTTTTGGGGTCAGACCATGCCCAAATAGAGCAAAGGCCTGCGCCTTGGTAATATGCACATGCCGCCCGGAGGCTTCCAGTTCCACGAATATCCGCTTCACCACTGCCTCCGTCAACGCCTGTGTGTCCATAATGTCACTCACTTTCCCTTTGCTTTTTCCCGGATCATCAGAATATAGAGCATACTGCTCATGCGGTTGAAGGCCCGGAGGATATCCGGGCGGGTCACATTTCCATCCGCATCCGTAAAGGCCGCTGTGGCCGCCAGTTCTGCGGCTCTGGCAGCACACCGGGCATAATTTAGCCGCAGGAGCATTTCGCTGTCCGAAAAATCCGGCATGAAATGTGCTTGCGCGTAATACTCCTGAGGAAAATGACTGTGCCTGCGCTGCTCCGCTTCCGATAGGCCGTACAGGGTAAACTCCCCCACCGGCTCGTCCATGACCTCGCAGCGGATCAGCCTGCGTGCTAAATCCAAAATCTCACGAACCCCATCCCCGCAAAGCAGCAATGCCGCCTCCAAAGTATCCACCGCCCCCCGGAATTGGATCCGGGGGTGGGTCTTTGGCACAAGCACATCCCCATACAGATGGGTCATATGCTCCGGCTTTTCATCCACATAGCCGCCGCCCAGCAGGCGGTATTGGGTGATCCTTGCCTGTTCACCGGGTAATATTTTGATGCGCTCATGATTTAAGTGATCCCTGGCTTCTGTGGTCAATTGATCGCCCTTGCCCAGGAAGAACACACGCTTGCCGTCCCGGTTGCGGATATTGGCCTTTACCGCTTCCAGCGTATATAGCATTACTTACCAGTGCCGGGTTCTTTGCCCAGGCGGCCATGGGGCAGAATGTTATCAACCTCGGTGTGAGGTCTGGCGATCACATGAACGCTGATCAGCTCGCCCACCTTTTCCGCAGCAGCTGCGCCGGCATCGGTGGCAGCCTTGACTGCACCCACATCACCACGCACCATGACAGTCACCAGGCCGCCGCCTACCTGCTCCTTACCCACCCGCTGCACATTGGCAGACTTGACCATGGCGTCCGCTGCCTCAATGGCACCCACCAGGCCCTTTGTTTCGATCATACCCAAAGCATTTGTATTCATAAAAATCTTCCTTTCAAATTATTGCAATCTTTCCAGAATTTTTGCAGTCAGAAGTTCCACCAGGTCGTCGTTGATAGTTGCGGAAGTTGGGGCGGTCTTGCCGCTGTCCCAGGCTACCCGGCGAATATTGATCAGATCCATGGGAGAAATATTGTTGGACGAGCTGCTGCCGCCCACCGCGCCGCAGCCCAGGGTCAGCGCCGGGAACAGTCCCGTGGTAGCACCAATGCCGCCCAGAGCCGAGGGCGTATTCACCAGGAATCGTGATACCGGAATCTTCAGAGCAAATTTCTTCACCACTTCCCGATCCTCTGCGTGCATGGAGAAGGTGTGTCCGCTGCCCTCATGCTCCAAAACCTCAATGCATTTTTTCAACACTGCGTCCTCGTTTTCCATGACATAAAATGCCAGAACAGGACACAGCTTTTCCATGGAATAGGGTCTTGTAGGCCCTGCTTCCTGTTCGTCAGCCACCAGCACCTTGGTATCCGCAGGTACAGAAAACCCTGCTTTTTCCGCCAAAAACCGGGCGTTTTTGCCCACGATATCCGGATTCAGCGCACCGTTGGGACGAAACAGCAGCTTGGCCAGACTGGCGGCCTGGTTGCTGTCCATGAAATACAGCCCCCGGCGGCTGCCCTCCCGGCGTACCGCCTCCTCCAAAGGCTTTTCCACGATGATGCTCTGCTCCGAGGCGCAGACCGTGCCGTAGTCGAAGGTCTTGGAGCGCACGATCCGATCCAAAGCCGCACCCAGATCCGCACTGTGGTGGATATAGGCCGGGCCGTTACCGGCTCCCACGCCGATGGCAGGCTTGCCAGAGGAATAGGCAGAGCGAACCATAGCAGGGCCGCCGGTGGCCAGGATCAAACTGACCTGGAGTGCTGCCATCAGCTCTTGGCAGCCTGCCAGGGAACCAATGCTCAGACACCCCACCGCTCCCTTGGGTGCGCCGGCAGCTTCTGCGGCCTCCGCCACGATCTTTGCCGCCTGCATAGTGCAGCCGATAGCCTTGGGGTGGGGCGAAAAGACAATGCTATTACCGGCTTTCAGGGCGATCAAGGCCTTATAACAAACGGTGGAGGTGGGGTTGGTGCTGGGCACAATAGCCGCAATGACTCCCACCGGCACACCGATATGCCATAGCTTTTCCTGCGGATCCTCTTTTAATACCCCCACAGTGCGCATATTGTGAATGGCATCCCAAACAGTCTTGGATGCAAATTCATTTTTGATGATCTTATCTGGCACATTGCCAAAGCCTGTTTCCTGTACGGCCATTTCCGCCAGGGGTTTGGCTTCCTTGGCAAAGGCAAGGCTGATGGCATGGCAGATACGATCCAGCTGCCGCTGATCCATCTGCGCCAGCTGCTTTTGGGCAACCTTGGCAGCCGCTGCCAGGGTTCTTGCCTCCTGCCTTGCCCGTAAATCCTTATCCAGTTCCATATTATATCTCCAAATTAGTTTTCTCTTGGTTGGGTGGCTACATCGGCCACGGCCTGGGCAAAGGCCGCACAGGCGGCGTGGCAGGCCGATTGGGTGCCGCTTAAAATGCCACCGCCGAAATTGGTCTGGCTGGGCGGGGTGAACAGCTTGCACAGCTTCACATCCGCAGCCTTCATGGCGGCATCCATGGCGTACATGCTCTCCAGGGGCGGCGCGATCAGATAGGCCAGGGGCGTACCCTCTTTCACCCCGGCTACCCCTGCAAGGTAGCTGCCGCTGCGGCTGACCGTATAGGCCAGATACGGCACATCTCCGGCCTGCTCAAAGCCGATCCGCTCCAAAGCGGACAGCGCCGCCTCCATACCGCTGCGAACGATCCCCGGTGTACTGCCGGCCAGCACGCCGATGACTTCACCGGCATTGGGGGTGGACGCATTGGCCGCACCGGCGTAAAAGCTCTCCCCATAGCACACCTGCACATCGGCGGCCTTGGTGGCTTCGTCCAGGGCAATATAGGTGGCATCGTCACAGTCCGTGGTCAACATACCCAAGCAGGGCATACCCTTGGGCGCACCCAAGCCCTGGCACAATCCCGGTTCGGCGCTGGCCAGATACCGCACCGCCAAAACATTCACTGGGATCATAAGGCTTCCTCCAAATGCAGGCCTACACCGGACACCCGCTTTTTCAGAATGGTGTCGATCAGCTCTGCCACATGGGCACCTGCCTCCACCGCAGGTGTACCCTGGGCGTGGATATTGGAGACCACCGTCCGGGCAGATTCGGATACGCCTGTATGGGGTTTGTAGGTGATATAAGCGGACATACTCTTATCCGTAACCAGGCCGGGGCGTTCACCTACCAGTACGCATACCAGCTCACACCCGGTCACATCGCCCACCGCATCTCCTGCGCCCACCCGACAATAGCGGATAAACAGGGGCGTGGAGGCAGCAATGCCCTTTAGCTTTAATCCATCTTGAATGGCCTGCATACAGTCCATGGCATTGGCCATGATGGCCGCCGAGGACAGGCCGTCACCGATCACCAATTGCACCTTGGGCGCAGTGGGAACGGCGGCCTTGATCTTGGCCTTGTTTTCTTCGTCAAAGGTTCTGCCCATATCCGGGCGGGTCAAGTATTGATCTTTATCCTTGCACCGGGTCTGCAGGCTCACCAGGCCGTTCTTCTGTGCAAAATCCTCCGGCACCTGGGAAAATACCGCATCCTGTGCCGCCGCATGGTCTGCCCGGAAGCGGAGCATAGTCAAGGTCTTATAGCGGGGGCCTGCCCTGCCGCTGCCCAACCGGGCAGGTGTCTTTTCCTTGAGTCGGGCAAAGGCCGCCTTATCCTGAGGATGGTCGGTCAGATACAGCTTCCGTAAATCCAGCTTGGTCACATCCTCCACAAAATCTCCATCGGAATAGTGGGTCTGCTGTGGCTGAGGGCCCGGCTGGGAGGCATGATATTCTATGGCCTTTACCTGTGGCACTTGCCCCAGGGATTGCAAGATCTCCGCCACCATGCTGGATAGTTCTTGTTTATTCATAGCATCCTCCTTATTTCGTAAACAGCAGGCTGGAGCCGTCCCCGGCCTTAGGTGTCAGCTTGCCGTTTTCCACAAAGCCCATTTTTTCCAGCCAACGCTGAAACTCCGGAATGGCGGTCTTGCCGGTCAGCTCTCGCAATGCGGCAGTTTCCCGGAAGCCGGTGGTCTGGTAGTTCAGCATAATATCGTCACCATGGGGAATGCCCATGAAATAATTGCACCCTGCCATGGTCAGCAGCGCCGCCAGGTTTTCAATATCGTTCTGATCGGCCTTCATGTGGTTGGTGTAGCAGCAGTCGCAGCCCATGCTGATACCGGTCAGCTTACCCATGAAATGATCCTCCAAACCGGCTCTGGTCACCTGCCGGGCATCGTAGAGGTATTCCGGGCCAATAAAGCCAACTACTGTATTCACCAGGAAGGGAGAGAACCGCTTGGCAAAGCCATAACAACGAGCCTCCATGGTCACCTGGTCTGTGTCATAGTGGGCATCGGAGGACAGCTCCGAGCCCTGGCCGGTCTCAAAATACATCACATTGGGGCCTTGTGCCGTCCCCTGACGGCGCAGCAGATCCTGTGCCTCCTGGAGGGTTTCCGCGCTGAAGCCAAATGCCTCGTTGCCCTTTTGGCTGCCTGCAATAGACTGGAAGATCAGATCACAGGGCACACCGGCTTTCACCGCCTTGATCTGTGCGGTCACATGGGCAAGCACGCAGATCTGGGTAGGAATGTTCCAGTATTCCTTGATTTCCTGGAAACGGCGCAGCACCTTGCCCACCTGCTCCGGGGAGTCGGTCACAGGATTCAGACCGATGACCGCATCACCGGCACCAAAACTCAGACCCTCCAACACAGAGGCCGTAATGCCGTCCGGGTCGTCGGTGGTGTGGTTGGGCTGCAGACGGCAGGAAAGTGTACCGGGCAGACCGATGGTGGTATTGCAATGGGCGGTAATGGTGATCTTATTGGCGGCGTAGATCAAATCCAAATTGCTCATAAGCTTGGCTACCGCCGCCACCATTTCCGAGGTCAGACCCCGGCTTAATTTACGGATATCATCGCCGGTGGTATTCTCACTGAGAATCCACTCCCGCAGCTCCGCCACCGTCCAGTTGCGTATTTTTTCAAAGGCCTTTTCGTTCACATCGTCCTGGATGATCCGGGTGACCTGGTCGATTTCATAAGGCACAGCCGGGTGATTTCGCAGATCTCCCAAAGTTACCGCAGACAGTACCACCTTGGCGGCGATCCGCTCCTGGGCGTTTTCCGCTGCCAGGCCTGCCAGCTTATCGCCGGTCTTCTCCTCGTTGGCCTTTGCCAGCACCTCTTTTAAGTCCTTGAAAATATATGTCTTGCCCAATAATGTTGTTTTTAGTTTCATAACCGTTCCTCTCACCATTGATTTAGTACCAGGGTTTTGATGACCACCGGTAAGGCAGGGCCTATGGGTGTACCGATATCCAAAAAGCTGTCCCCGGTCAGGTGCAGCCGGTCAATACACAGGGTCGGCGCTTCCGGTGACCGTAACAGACACAGCCGGTGACCCAAGGCCTTTGCCATATCATGCTCCGTACACAAAAACAAGGGCGCATCCCCCACCGCTTCATAAATCACTTGCGCCAGCTTGGTCACCTGGGCATAGTCGGGGCTTGGGTAGCCGGGCATGGCAAGCACCACCGTTTGGGAGTCCTTTTCCCTTAGCCGCTGACGGATTTTTGACACATGCAATTGCTCCTGTCCGGTCAGTGCCGCCACCGGCAGATTCTTTGCCGGAAGGCTCACCCCACGGTAAAATACCGTGCTACCGGAAAGCCGGGTACTGTGGCTGCCTGCGCCGATGACCGTGGCACGGATCGTCTGCGTGCCAAGCACATATTCTCCCTGACAGAGCAGGCCTTTTCGGATGGTCTGTCCCAGTTCCGGCCCCATATCCCCATAGGCCAGGGGTGGAAGCGAGTTTTCAATGCAGTCCGCCACGCCCCCGGAAAAGGAGATCACATCCGCTTTGGGGATTTGCCAATCCCCCGCTGTTTCCTGGGTCAGCAGGGTATCCAAAAGCGCCGTTTTGGGGCGCAGGCCTGCGGCCATTTCCAGGGCATGGGTCAGAATCTGGGCAATGGCCTCGATCTGTCCCGGAGAGGGGTAATCGCCTACCTGTAAATCCGTCAGGCCGCGCAGTACCGGGGAAATATAGGTAATTACCCCAGTTTTTGACCGCTTGATCAGCCTGCCGCCCACATTCAGACAGCCAGTAGCTGTAATATTCCCCTGTTCAATGAACGCCAGATTTGCAGTGCCGCCTCCAATGTCCATGTGCAGTACAGATTTGCCGGTTTCTTCGGAAAACTGCACCGCTCCCGCACCCTTGGCGGCCAAAATACTCTCCAAGTCCGGGCCTGCGGTGGCCACCACAAAATCCCCGGCAAAGCCGCTCAGTTCCTCCAACACCCGGCGGGCATTTTCTTTCCGGGAGGTCTCGCCGGTGATGATGATTGCACCGGTGTCAATATCCTTGCGGTCAATACCGGCGGCTGCATACTCCGCCTCCACGATCTTGCGGATGGCCGCGCCGTCCACATGACTTTCGTCCTGTAAGGGGGTGAAATGCACCGGGCTTTCATAGAGGATTTTTCGGTCGGTGATCTGCATTTGGGGCACGGCAAATGCCCCGGCTTTATTCTCCACCGTCAGTTCCGACAGGATCAATTGGGTGGTGGTCGTTCCCACATCCAGCCCCACGGAGCGCATACACTCAGCCACGCCCCATCACCTCTTCCAAAACCTGCCCAACCTTATGGGCATCCACGCTCACGGGGTTGGTTTCGCAACAGGGGTCTTTTAAAGCAGCGGTGATCAGTTCGGCTCGCATGCTTCTCACCTGCCTGGGATCAATACCCGCTTCCTGCAAGGTGGCGGGTAATTTCAGTTCTCTGCGCAGACGGATCAAAGCATTTTTCAGATTCCGCACGCCCATGACCTCCGAGCTGCCGCCCAAAAGGGCACTTTGGGCAAGCTGGGCATACTTCCCGCTAGCGGCTGTATTGCAGCTAATGACCGCAGGCAGCAAAATGGCATTGAGCCGTCCGTGGGGTACATGGAATGCACCGCCCAGGCTATGGGAAAGGGCATGGCACAGTCCCAAGCCTGCCTGGGAAAAAGCCATGCCTGCCATGGTGGCAGCACCATGAATTTTTCCTCTCACGGATAAATCCCCTCTATAGGAAGCGCCCAAATTGGCAAAGGTCACACAAAAAGCCTCCGTGGCCAAGGCGTGGGTGATCGTACCTGCCTTGGTTGCCACCAAGGCCTCCAGGGCGTGCGACAAAACATCAAAGCCTGCGTCTGCAATGAGACTTGGGGGCAATGCCTTCAACAGGTCTTCATCCAATATGGCCACCGCCGGGCGAATCTTTTCATGGATGAGGGGATGCTTCACCTGATCATGGGTCAGGATGGCAAAATCCGTCACCTCTGAGCCCGAGCCGGAGGTGGTGGGAATGGCCACCAGGCGGATGTTCTCGCCCCCAAAGTACGCCATTGCCTTGGCGCAGTCCATGGCACTACCGCCGCCCAAGGCAATAATGGTATCCGGCTTCAGCTGCCGCACCAGCGCTGCACCCTCTGCCACCAGGTCTACGGATGGGTCGGGTTTTACGCCGTCAAAGAATTCTGTTTTTTCCGCCTTGGCACGGTCTGCCACCATTTTTGCCGTTCCGTTTTTCATGAAATAGGGGTCGGTCACCACCAGCAACCGCCGGATGGAAAGCTCCCCCAGGGCATCCATTGCCCCCGCCCCGGAAATGATCCGGGTTTTACAGTCAAATCGTTCCATATGGCCACCTCTTTTATTGCCAGTATTTCCATGGGACAGAAAAATATGTATTGGAAACTTGGAAAAAAAGTGGTAGGCAAAATTAAACAAATGTGCTATGATATACGGTAAGAGGTGATGGTATGCGCATATTGGGAATCGATCCCGGCTACGGGATCACAGGCTTCGGACTCATCGAAGCAAGCCGGAGCAGCTGTCAGCTGCTGCGGTGCGGTGCGATCACCACCCCGGCAGGTATGGATTTTTCCGCCCGGCTGGAAATTATTTATGAGGATATGCGGCAGCTTTTGGAGGTTGCCAAGCCGGACGCTGTTGCCATTGAAGAACTGTTCTTTGGGCAGAATGTGACTACCGGTATTGGCGTTGCCCAAAGCCGCGGCGTGATACTGCTTGCCATCCGGCAGGCAGGGCTGGAGGTCACCTCCTACAAGCCCATGCAGGTCAAGCAGGCGGTGGTTGGCTACGGCAATGCCACCAAGCACCAGGTGCAGGATATGACCAAGCGGCTTTTACATCTGCAGCAGCTGCCCAAGCCGGACGATGCGGCCGATGCCATTGCCATTGCCCTGTGTCATGCCCGTTCCAGTACATCCTTGCTGGCCAATGCAAATCGCCAAATGCAAAACGCAAAATAAAGGAGATATCTATGCTTTACTACGTTTCCGGTGCGGTGACAGTTTTAGAGCCTGGGCTGGCAGTCATTGACTGCGGCGGCGTTGGCTACGGCTGTCGGGTCACCGCCTATACCGCTGCCCAGCTGAAGCTGGACAAGCCGGCAAAACTTTATATTACCGAATCCATCCGGGAGGATGCCTTTGATCTTTACGGCTTTATCAGCCGGGAGGAGCAGCGTTGCTATGAGCTGCTGACCTCTGTCAACGGCGTAGGCCCCAAGGCCGCCATGGCTATTCTGGCCGCTGGCCCGCAAAACTTCACACTGGGCGTTATGTCCGGGGACGAAAAGCTGCTGACCGCAGCCCAGGGCGTGGGTAAAAAGCTGGCCCAGCGCATTATTCTGGAATTGAAGGATAAGGTAGGCGGCGGCAGTATGGAGCTGGACTTCTCCGGCCCTACGGTTTCTGCAGCCCCGGTACAGGGCAATGCCGCTTTGGCAACCGCCGCCCTGCAGGAGCTGGGCTACTCCGCTTCTGAGATCCACATGGCACTGAAGGGCGTAGACCCCAACGCCACCACCGAAGAAATGGTACGCCATGCCCTAAGAGCCATGGTGATGAAAGGATAAAACATGAGTTTGGAATTTTCAGAGGAGCTGTCCGCTCCCATTATCTCCCCCACCTTCGCCCCCCAGGATGCCGGTGAGATCGGTCTGCGCCCTAAGCTGCTATCTGACTACACCGGCCAGGAAAAGGCCAAGGGAAATCTTTCCGTTTATATTGAAGCTGCCCGGCGCAGAAATGAGCCTTTGGATCACACCCTGCTCTACGGCCCTCCCGGCCTGGGCAAGACCACTTTGGCCGGTGTCATTGCCAACGAAATGGGCGTGAATATCCGCATCACCTCCGGCCCTGCCATTGAAAAGCCCGGAGATCTGGCGGCACTGCTGACCAACCTGAACCCCGGGGACATTCTGTTTATTGATGAGATCCACCGTCTGAATCGAGTGGTAGAAGAAATTTTGTATCCTGCCATGGAGGACTTTGCCATTGACATCATTGTGGGCAAAGGCCCCTCTGCCAACTCCATCCGGCTGGATCTGCCCAAGTTTACCCTGATCGGTGCTACCACCAGAGCCGGACAGCTGTCTGCTCCTCTGCGTGACCGTTTTGGCGTGAGCCTGCGTCTGGAGCTGTATTCTGCCGAAGAACTGGCACGGATCGTCACCCGCTCGGCAACCATCCTGGGTATGGATATTGACCCCAAGGGTGCTATGGAGATCGCCTCCCGAAGCCGGGGTACACCCCGAATCGCCAACCGCTTTTTACGCCGTGTCCGGGACTTTGCCCAGGTCATGGCAGACGGCGTGATCACCAGGGAAGCCGCAGATATGGCCTTGTCCCGTCTGGAAGTCGACCACCTGGGATTGGATGTGATCGACCGCCGGATGCTCACTGCCATTATCCGCAATTACAGCGGCGGCCCTGTGGGTCTGGAAACCCTGGCAGCCACCATCGGCGAGGAAGCGGTTACCCTGGAGGATGTGTACGAGCCCTATTTGATGCAGCTGGGCTTTTTGACCCGTACCCCCAGAGGCCGCTGTGTCACCGCCTTGGCATATGACCATTTGCATATTGCTTACGATGGCCAGGAGAAATTCGAAATTTAAGAGAAAAAACCTGAAAAATAACCGAAAATTCCCATTTTAGCCCATTGACTTTTCCAAAACCGCCGTGTATAATCCGAATTGTGGTGCAATGCGCCATCATATTAATCTACCCTGCGAATTTTCCAGTCAAGATGGCGGGCGATCACGGGGATCTATTTAACCAAAGAGAGGTAAAATCAATGTACGAAGACAAGACTTTAGTTTGCAAAGAGTGCGGCAACGAATTCGTTTTCACTGCCGGTGAGCAGGAGTTCTACGCTGAGCGTGGCTTCCAGAACGAGCCCCAGCGCTGCAAGGCCTGCCGCGATGCTCGCAAGAACAACGCCCGTGGCCCCCGTGAGTTCTTCACTGCTACCTGCGCTCGTTGCGGCGGTGAGGCAAAGGTTCCCTTCCAGCCCAAGACCGACCGTCCCGTGTTCTGCAGCGAGTGCTTCGCTCAGTCTCGTAACGAAGGCTAATTTCTTAGGCAATATAATCGCCCTGACAATCGTCAGGGCGATTTTTATGCAAAAAAGAACCTGCCGGGGGCAGGTTCTTTTTTCAGAGTGTCAAAAAAGCCGCCAAACGCCAAAACAGAACAAATAAATAGAAAGTTGCGTGCAAAGCCTTCTCCTTGAGGAGAAGGTGGCAAAAATCTCTGATTTTTGACGGATGAGGTGGAACAAGCCTTGCTACGCAAGGTGTTTTGGCTTACTGCGCAACTCGCCCTCTACCGTACCACCTGTACGCCGACGAGGGCGAGTTGCTTGTCTTGACGGCTTTAGTGACCTCTGCCAGTCTGACAAAAAAGAGTTTTTTGACAGACTGAAAAAAGAACCTGCCGGGGGCAGGTTCTTTGT
>JAZNHQ010000199.1:0-2358 GCA_045577035.1 Faecousia sp.
GGGCAATCTGGTGGATCTTTATGCCACCCTGGCCCCCGAGACCAGAGCCCTTGCCATGCGGCTTTCAACCATCCATGCCAGCCTGGCGATTCTCTTCTGGCCGGTGTCCTTTGTGCTGCCCAATGCCCTGCGGGCTGCCAACGATGTGAAGTTCACCATGTGGGTGGGCATCGGTTCCATGCTGGCCTGCCGCATCATCGGTTCCTGGATTCTGTGTGTCCATTTCGGCTGGGGCGCCACCGGCGTCTGGATTGCTATGGTCACCGACTGGGTCTGCCGGACTTCCTTCTTCGTGCCCAGAATGGTCTCCGGAAAGTGGAAAACCATGTATAAACCCGAGTAACAAAAAAGACACCCCACAAGGTAGCATCCAATAAGACAGTATGAAAACTACTGACATAGGGTAGCTGCCAAGCAGAGTGCAGCAGCAAAAACGAGCGATATCCGGTTCATTATGAACGAGATATCGCTTGTTTTTCTTTTGTCCAAATCAAATTATGACGAAACCCGCCAGTGCTGGCACACCTTACGATGCCAATCCTGGCGGATTTTCACATTTTTTCAATTAAAGCAAAAACAACTGCTTGCTGCTCTTCACTTAATCTTGCCCAACGCTCCAATAGCTTCTGCTGAGAATCAGTCAGCGAAACAGGTGCATCGACTTCGACAAATAACGGAATAAAAAGAAAACCGTCTATCTTGAAAACAACCCCAAAACTGTTATATAATTAAAGAAGAAGGTTTGAAGCAAGTGAGATTATGACATATTGCGTTATCGCAGAAATTACCTAAGGAGAACGAATTGCCATACCACTTAAGCGGACCGGTTCGCAATGACAGCTAAGAATGAAAAAAGGAGGATAATTTATGAGTTTTTTGAAACGGGCCATTCGGGATGCCGTCAGTCAGGGTATCAGCAAGGGCATCGGCGATGCCGTGGGCAAGGCCGTCCGGGAGGTGGTGGAACCCAGGGCCACCGAGTATGCAAACAAAGCTGCTGACCGCTTTGACCAGGCGGCGGGCAATGCCGCCCAGGAAGCAAGAAAAACCACATCCTCTCTGGAGGGTGCCTTTGCCAATCTGGAACGCTCCATGCAGTGCTATGCCACCCAGATGGGCAAGAACACGAAGATCTGTCCCGGCTGCGGCCAGCCTACCACAGCGGAAAAGACCTTCTGCCCCGCCTGCGGTGCCAAGCTCCCGGAGCAGACCGTAGCAGAAGGCGCGGTTTGTCCCTCCTGCGGCAAGCAGAACACCATCGGCACAAAATACTGCGAAGACTGCGGTACCAAGCTCCCTGCGGCAGTTGCCGAGGAACAGGCACAGAGAGCAAAGGATGAAGCAGAACTTAATCAATGGGACACCATGCTTCCCCAGTATCCCAAGTGGACCTGTGGCGGCAGCGAATATAATCTGGAAGAATATGACCCCGGTGTGATCTACTTCTCCGCAGGCTATAACGGCGACACCAACGCCGCCCACCGGGCCCTGGAGCAGTACCGGCAGATTCTGATCGCAGACGGTTTCCGTCCCGCAGGCCAGTACCCCAGCCCCGGACAGCTTTTCAAGCGCATCGACGGTGTGGTGTACAATGCGGACACCGAGCATGGCTTCGAGGGCGACCCGGACCGGCTGTCCATCGGCTTCTGCATCCGGGAACCCCATGGTGGCTTTGACTATGTAAAACCGGAGCCGAAGAAAAGCAGGGACATCGGTTTGGATGACCTGAAGGATCTGAAAAAACTGTTTCGCCGATAAGGACAAAAGGGCGGTGACCAATCCGGTCACCGCCTCATCTCTTTTTACGGAAAAGTATGCAAGATTCAAATTTTATCCACACTTTGCACTCCGGAAAAATTATTGATAAAATTTAGCAAACATGGGAACCATTTGTCCTTAGGAACCAGGGCGCACTTCTATACATGGTCTGCGACCATGTAGTGCGTCCTACGGAGTTTACAGCGAAGATATCTGAATATCCTCGCTGTCCTGCATCACTTTTGTTCCGTACAAGAGGCTGCACCCCTTGCGATGCTTCGCATCTATCCTTGCCCAAATAGAGCACAACCATAGTTCTGACGAACCGCATTTGTTCCCTATTTTCATTTTCAAAACAACAATCATAGGAACATCATTAAAGAGCTCTATTTGAAGGACAGCTACAACTACATTGGCATTCTTCCTGCAGCATTGCTCTAATGATATGAAAAACGGGAAATGGCAAGACCGAAATCATGCCATTTCCCAAAAACAATACACTGTTTTATTGGACAGCGCCTCAAGGGGGGACTTTTTAGTCTTTCAGAAGCTCTTTTACCGCCTGAGCGATGCTGCAGTTGGGTACATGGATGCAGTTTT
>JAZNHQ010000200.1:0-4909 GCA_045577035.1 Faecousia sp.
GAATTCGGCTTCGCCAAATGTTATGATATGACCGTTTCTGCGAAACGATCATAGTTGATTTTCGCTATGCGAAAATCACTCCCACTCGTTGCAGGGATTTGCATCTTAAACAATTTTGTTTAGAAGATATTGCACCTGCTATTCTGATTATTTTGATTGCCCATATTGTCTTAGCTGTACGATGGATGCTTATCAAAATCTTATCAGCGGTGATAATCCACCATGGTGAGTACGAGGTAATTGTTTCGGGTGGTTTGGATGTATTATAGCATAGTCCCAATCATTTTTCCAGATGGTTTTAGCTATTTATAAGAAATCGTTTTAATTCCAACACTTTTTGCTGAATTATATCAATTACATGCAGGAATACTTCATCCGAACTACCAGTAGGATCATCCAGTCCCCAATCTTCCCGATAGGAGCATGGAAGCAAAGGGCACTGTACATTACACCCCATGGTGACGACCACAT
The DNA here is from genome assembly GCA_045577035.1 of Faecousia sp. Classification (GTDB taxonomy): domain Bacteria; phylum Bacillota; class Clostridia; order Oscillospirales; family Oscillospiraceae; genus Faecousia. Next base: position 472 of record JAZNHQ010000200.1, read on the forward strand.
CCACCTCTGGAATGTCGGACAGCAGCTTGCTGTATTGGGCTGCCTCCATATCAATGCTGTGTACTTGCTTCATTAAGCGCACCGCATCCTGATTGATTTGCGGTTTCGTTTCCGTACCGGCAGAGTAGCTTTCAAACACATCGGATGCCAGTTTTTTGCCCAATGCTTCTGCAATTTGGCTGCGGCAGGAATTGTGGACGCAGATAAATGCTACCTTTTTTCTTTTCATACAATTATTCCTCCTGCATTTGAGGGATGGGATTTACGCAAACAGTAATGTGCTTAATTTTCGTAAATTTGTTTTCAAGAGCATCGTGTACCCGTTTTGAAAGCTGATGACTTTGCGTAAGTGTCATTTCTCCAGCTGCGCAGATTTGGATATCTACATAGATTTTGTTACCGAAGACACGGGATTGAATGGAGTCTACACCCAGCACTCCGTCCTGATGCATGGCACATTCGACCATGTCTTTTTCCATTTCATCACTGCAGGAGCGATCAACCATCTTATTAATTGCATCCTTAAAAATGTCATAGGCTGCTTTAATGATAAAAATGCAGATAACCAAGCTTGCAACAGTATCCATCAGCGGAAATCCCATTCTTGCACCGGTAATGCCGATCAGGGCACCGATAGACGACAATGCGTCGCTACGATGATGCCACGCATCTGCCATTAAAGCACCCGAATCAAGACGAACTGCGTAAAACCTTGTGTACCAATACATCGCTTCTTTTCCGACAATTGATATAATTGCCGCAACAAGCGCCAATACACCCGGAACAGTGAATTCCTGCGCATTGCCGGAATTGATTTTCTCGATAGCGGTATGACCGATAAACAAGCCGCTGATCAGCAGAATAACTGCCAATACAATTGCGGCGACACACTCAAACCTTTCATGCCCGTACGGATGGTCTTTATCCGATTCTTTTGCCGAAAGCTTCACACCTATGATAACAATAATGCTGCTAAGAACATCAGATGCAGAATGGACAGCATCACTGATCATCGCACCGGAGTTTGCTAAAATACCGGCAATGATTTTGAAAAGAGACAATACAGTATTGCCTATAATGCTGACGAGGGATACTTTGACAGCAGTTTTTTCGAATTCGTTAGAAAAATCAGCTGTTCTTACGGTTTCTTGCTTTGTGGTTTTTTTCATGAAATTTACCTCCGAGAGAATATGATATTACTCTATGCTTCTTTTCTCCCGTGTATAAAGAAACCACGGGAGCAGTCGTCGTAACGTACTGTCCCGTGGTTGAAAAATCCACTGTTACATAAGTAACCCGGCTCCAAGCAAAAAAGCTCCGGCCTGATCAGTTTGTACTGTAGCGAAATGCAGTGCAAAGAGTTATTGTATTGTAATTTCTTTACAAAGCCTTGTCAAGTAAATCCTTGATATCCGAAAGTTTTTGTACTTTTTTATTTCTCGCATGCGCAGCGAATATTTCCGGCCAGTATCTCTTTCCAGTCTCCGATCACGTCATGCGTCCAGCAGTCATCCGCACCGGCTGCTTCTCGCATTGTCAGAGCGAGAATGTAGGTCAGCTCTTCTACAGTTGCACCGGCTTCCAAAGCGCCCTTGAAGTGCTTCAGAACGCAGGGCTTGGAACGGCCTTTGATGGAGAGGGCAAAGCAGATAAACTGGTAGGTCTTTTCGTCAATGGTTCGCTTCTGCTCATACAGAGCATCGATCTCGTCCAGCTTTTCTGCAAACTCCGGGAAAAATTGTGCCAGCATTCTCATGGCAGATCCTCCTTATTTTCTCAGAAGTTTTTCTACATCGGCGGTCTTCAGCACCTTGCCAACGGAAACGACTTTTTCGTTTACAACGATAGCAGGCATGGACATCACGCCGTGCTCCATTACCTTTTCCATATCGGTGATATACTCCACTTCGATATCAAGGCCGAGGTTGCTGACAGCTTTTTTTGCATACTCATACTGCTCGTGGCAGGACTTACAGCCTGCGCCCAGAACCTTAATGCAGCAGATACCTTCCACGGGGGCGCCGCAGCAGCAAGAGGTAGTCGCATCTGCCTGGGGTGCGGAACCACAGCAGCAGGAAGCAGTTTCCTCTACTTTGGTTTCAGTGCTGCCACAACAGCAAGCAGGCGCTTTCTTTTCTTCTCTCTTCTTACCAAAATTAAACAGTGCCATAGTTAAATTCCTCCTAATTGAATATTTTTTAGATAATTACGGGAGCAATCGCATTGAAGAAGTAACCAACGATGATGATACCAAGGGTGCAAATCGCAATAAAGATACCCAGTAGCTTCGGTTTCACAGCCTTTCGCAGCATGATCATAGAAGGTATAGATAGTGTGGTTACACCCATCATAAAAGACAGGACAACGCCCAAAAGTGCGCCCTTGGCAAGCAATGCTTCAGCAATAGGAATCGTACCGAAAATATCTGCATACATAGGAACGCCCGCAACTGTAGCGAAAATAACACCGAAAGGATTGTTGCCACCCAACAGTCTGACAATAAATTCTTCTGGAATCCAGTTGTGGATGATAGCACCAATACCAACACCAACCAAAACATAGGGGAACACTTTCTTTGCGGTTTCTACGACCTGTTCCCAAGCATATTGGATGCGGTCATTGAAATGCAGCTCATCCTGTGGAATATCGATTGCCTTGCCTTTGCGGATATATTCCTCTACCTGACTTTCCAGATGCAGTTTCTCAATGAGTGTACCGCCTGCCACGGCAATTACCAGACCAAGTACCACATAGATTACCGCTACTCTCCAACCAAAGATACTCATAAGCAGCACAAGACTTCCCAAATCCACCATGGGGGAAGAGATCAGGAAAGAGAATGTAACACCCAAAGGCAGGCCTGCGCTGGTAAAGCCGATGAACAGCGGAATGGACGAACATGAACAGAACGGTGTTACTGTTCCCAAAAGAGCAGCCACACAATTTGCACCAATGCCATGGAATCGTCCCAGAATCTTCTTTGTTCTCTCGGGCGGGAAGTAGCTCTGAATATAAGAGATTAAAAGAATCAGGAATCCTAATAACACCATGATTTTGATAGTGTCATAGAAGAAAAACTGGATACTTCCTCCTATACGACTCGCTGGATCAAGCCCGATTGCTTCCACGATGCTGCCGATCAAGCGGTTCAGCCATTGCATACCCAAGACTTCTGTCTGAAAGAAATCCCAGGCAGTTTTGATTGTTTCCATAAAAAGCCCCTTTCATATTCATATATTCAAAAATGTCGATATGTTGTTTTTAAGAGAAGCCACCTTTTCAGATGGCTCACTTCTCTTTATCTGAGCAACACGATTGTGTTAATTCGCTTTGAATACCCAGTGTTGTTTGCTGCTTCAAGAGCTGCACCGCATACTCTGCACCTTCAGGATCAATGGTATAATACACCCATTTACCTTCTTTGCGGCCCTGAACAACACCGGAGTCACAGAGAATCTTCATGTGGTGAGAAAGTGTGGACTGTGTAATATGAAGGTCATCCAACAACACGCAAGCGCATTTTTCTCCGCTTCGCAGCAATTCAAGAATACGCAGGCGGTTTTCATCGCAAAATGCTTTGAATACCCTTGCGTTGTCAACATATTCAGATGCCATGTGGTTCACCTCACATTCAAGTTTATCGATCTGTTATTATTATATTCCTCGAATCGAAGTTTGTCAATATGTTCTGCGAAAATAACGGCTGCTACCCGTATTTCAAAGTAGCAGCCGCTTGTTGTTTAATCCAAAGGCTTGTATTCTGTGACAGTTTTCAGATAGGTGTCGGGATCGCCGTTCAGTATCAGTTCGGCATACGCTACCGGGTCATTGTAGATCAGATAGCCCAGCTCTGACCGCTGATACATATTGTCGGCAATCTCGTTCTCCACAGCGATTGTATCAATCGCTATCATGCTGCCGTCATCGAATTTCAGCTCCACGCAAGCGGTATCCATATTGAATGCACAGGATAGGATTTTCATTGTTCTTGCCCCCTCAATCTTTCGGTGTTTTTCTTTGCCAATTCGCTGGCAGACTTGCGGCGGTTTTCGTCATAGGGTGCGGTTAGCTTGAAACCGAAACGCCCCTTGCTGACCTTAAATGTCAGACAACCGTTTCCATCATCGTCGATCATCCGACACTCGGAGGGGTATTTCCCGGCGTACTCGGTGAGCCTGTTTTTGAGTGCTGTATTGTAGGTACAGACCTCAATCATGCTGTCTGCTTCATTAAAATAGATGTTGGTTGATTTCTGTTTCTTGGAAAGACCTGTTTTCATAAAACCTCCTGTTTTTCACGAATTTTTCTCAGCTCATCACCTGCAAAAGTGGGCTGATTTTTGGATGGGGAGCGCCCAAATGATGCGCTGTACGATTTGAACGCTCCCATTTGAAAATTTACGATTTTTCCAGCTCTACACGGGAGTCAGCGGGCATCG
>JAZNHQ010000201.1:0-3934 GCA_045577035.1 Faecousia sp.
CTTGCTACGCAAGGTGTTTTGGCTTACTGCGCAACTCGCCCTCTACCGTACCACCTGTACGCCGACGAGGGCGAGTTGCTTGTCTTGACGGCTTTAGTGACCTCTGCCAGTCTGTCAAAAAAGAGTTTTTTGACAGACTGAAAAATGAGCCGTCAACCGACGGCTCATTTCTTTTTACATTCTGGTTATTTTCAGCATAGCCTCGTACAGGGCGCAGTATTTCTGATACTTGGTCTCGTACTTGGCGTGGTTTACAGGCTCATAGCGGTGCTGGAAGGAAATGATCTTGTCCGCAGCCTCCTGGTAATCGCCGTACACGCCCTCGGACACGGCGCCGATGATGGCGCAGCCCAGGCAAGCGGCCTCCTTCTCCGTGGGAATGACCACGGGCAGGCCGGTGATATCCGCCTGCAACTGGCACCAGATGGGGCTCTTGGCACCGCCGCCGGTGGCGATGATATAGGAGATCTCAGTACCCTTAGCACGGATGTGGTCGCAGTTCTTGCGCAGCATGAAGGCAACGCCCTCCATGACAGCGCAGGCCATGTCGTACACATCGCTCTCCTGGCGCAGGCCGTAGAACAGGCCGCTGGCATCGGTGTCAAACTCCGGAGAGTTAGTACCCACCAGGAAGGGCAGGAAGATCAAGTTGTTGGGCAGATCCCGGCTCAGCAGCTCCTTGTTCATCTGATCGTAGGAGATGTCAGCCATGCAGGTACGGCGGAACCATTCCAGGGATGCGCCGCCAGATTCTGCCACAGGCAGCATAATATGGGTGTCGGGACGGAAGCCATAGTGCATGGCAATGCCGGAATCTCTGGGGCAGGGTTCAGCAGCCATGGTGGTCAGAGCCATCACGGTGCCGGTGGACAGGGTCATGCCGCCCATCTGCACATTGCCGGTACCCACCATGCCGGTGAAGTGATCCAAAGTACCCACATTGACCTTGGCATCCTGGGTCAGACCCATGGCCTTTGCAGTTTCGGCAGTCAGCGTACCTGCCACGGTGCAGGGTTCTACCAGAGGAGGCAGCTGACTTTCCTTGACACCAATGGCGTCAAGCATCTTCTGCCAGTATTTCTTCTCGTAAATATCGAAATAGAAGGTAAAGGTGGCAATGGACATATCCGCCACCATCTTGCCGGTGAGCTTGTAGACCACAAAGTCCTTGAGCATCATGTATGTAGCAGCATGGTCGTAGATCTCCGGGCGGTTGGACTTCAGCCACAGGATCTTGGTAGCAGGCCAGGTGGGCAGCACGGCCATCTGACCGGTAACAGCCTCGATCTCCTCATGGGTAAACTGCTGCGCCAAGGTCTCGCACTCCTGTACGCTGCGCTCGTCCATCCAGGAGATGGCGTTCATCATGGTGTTGCCGCCCTTGTTCAGCACCACCAGGGATTCTGCCTGGCCGGTAAAAGTGATCTGTGCCACATCGCCAGAAGGCACGCCGTTGCTCTTTACCATAGAGCCGATCAGGTTCATGATGTTCTGGCAGTACAGGTCTGCGTCAAACTCCACAAAACCGTTCTTGCGGATATACTCCACGGGATAGCTCTGGCGATCCACCAGCTTCATGTTTTTGCTGTAAATGGCCACCTTAATATTGGTAGAACCAAGGTCCACGCCGATAAAATACATAATAGTACCCTCCTGAGGTATTTTTTACAATTATAACATACCATTTGCCCCCATGCAACCGCCAAATTCTAATTTATCACTCTGTTATTTCGACGCGTCATTGCGAGCCAGTGCGCACACTGACGTGGCAATCCCCGCAGCTAAAGCTACTTCTATTGTGGTTCCTTGCGAAACCAAACATTGGAGATTGCCACACCAGCCTGAGGGCTGGTTCGCAATGACGCATCGAAATCAGATTATGCAATCATTTTGCATTCTGCATGAAAGAAAAAAGCGCGTGTCGAGAACCGACACGCGCCTTAATTTCTTTTAATTACACCAGCTCGATGACTGCCATCTCAGCAGCATCGCCGCGGCGCTCACCGATACGGGTCACTCTGGTGTAGCCGCCGTTACGGTCAGCATACTTGGGAGCGATCTCGTCGAACAGCTTCTTAACCACGTCTTCCTTGGTGACATAGGACATGGCACGGCGATAGTTATACAGGCCGCCCTTCTTGCCCAGGGTGATCATTTTCTCAACCACGGGCTGCACTTCCTTAGCGCGGTAGAAGGTGGTCTCCATCTTGCCGTTAGCCAGCAAATCAGTCACCTGCTGACGCAGCATTGCTCTTCTCTGTGCGCTGGTCTTACCCAGCTTACGAGTACCGAACATGAACGTTTCCTCCTATATATAAGGTTAGTTGTTGCTAGCAGAATCCTCGCTGGCGAGAGACAGACCCATCATTTCCAGCTTCTTCTGCACCTCATCCAGGGACTTCTTGCCCATGTTACGGACCTTCATCATATCCTCACCGGTCTTGCTGATCAGATCAGCCACGGTGTTGATGTTGGCACGCTTCAGGCAGTTGAAGCTACGGACGGACAGATCCAGCTCGTCAATGGTCATGGCCAGCTTGGTGTCAGGACGGTCGGCGGACTTCTCCACAACGGTAGAACCGGCGCTGACGGTGTCAGACAGGTTGGTGAACACTGTCATATGGTCGGACAGAATCTTAGCACCCAGGGAAACAGCGTCCTTAGCACTGATGGTAGAGTTTGTCCAGACCTCCAGGGTCAGCTTGTCGAAGTCGGTTTTGTCGCCGACACGAGTGGGCTCCACCGAATAATTCACCTTGGAAACAGGGGAATAGATGGAGTCGATGGGGATAACACCGATGACGGTCTGAGCGGTCTTGTTCCGATCAGAGGAAACATAGCCGCGGCCCTGGGACAGTGTGATCTCCATATTAAAAGTGGCGTCAGGACCCAGAGTGCAGATATGCAGCTCGGGGTTCAGGATCTCCACCTCAGCATCCGCCTTAATATCGCCTGCGGTGACCTCACAGGGGCCCACAGCGTCGATATACACGGTCTTTGCGCCCTGACAGTGCAGCTTCATGATCATGCGCTTTACGTTCAGAACGATCTCGGTCACATCCTCGGTAACACCGGGGATGGTGGAGAACTCATGCTGGACACCGGCGATCTTCACGGAAGTGGCTGCGTAGCCGGGCAGGCTGCTCAGCAGGATACGACGCAGGGAGTTACCCAGGGTCATACCGTAGCCTCTCTCCAGAGGCTCAACCACATACTTGCCGTAAGACGCATCCTCGGGATTGTCCAGACAGGTGATGCGAGGCTTTTCAATTTCAACCATAATCTTACCCTCCTTTTTGAGTGTGCAGGGTGTAGAATGCACCCTGCTTCAGCACAATAACGAACAGACAGGGGTCGATTACTTGGAGTACAACTCGACGATCAGGTTGACAGCGATGTCGAAGTCGATATCCGCCTTGGTAGGCATAGCAACGACCTTACCGGTGAGGGTATTCTTATCGCGGTCCAGCCACTTGGGAGCTGCAACAAAAGCGTCGTCCTCTTTCAGCTTCTTAAAGAAGGCGTTGGAAGCGCTCTTCTCACAAACAGCGACAACATCGCCTTCCTTGATCAGGTAGCTGGGGATGTTGACACGGTTACCGTTAACGGTAAAGTGAGCGTGGTTCACCAACTGACGGGCCTGACGGCGGGAGTTGGCAAAACCCAAACGGTAAACAACGTTATCCAGACGGCGCTCAACAAAGGTCAGCAGCATTTCGCCGGTGTTGCCTTCGTGACGAGCGGCCTTTTCGTAGTAGTTACGGAACTGCTTCTCCTGGATACCGTAAACAAACTTGACCTTCTGCTTCTCGGTCAGCTGAGTAGCGTACTCAGACTTCTTAGCTCTTCTCTGGCCGCCGGGGTTCTTGTTGGAAGTCTTGTTGTAACCCATTGCGGCAGGAGAAACGCCCAGCGTTCTGCAACGCTTCAGCAC
>JAZNHQ010000202.1:0-12331 GCA_045577035.1 Faecousia sp.
CGGTTCTTGATCTTGTTCTCAATGTCCAGCTCATCGAAGGTCTTCTTGATGATGGAGGAGGACAGCTTACCGGCAGCCCGGGCAGTCAGAACGGACATGCCGGATGCGTCGGTAATGATCAGGTTCACAGGCTGGTTGGAACGCTCCAATTCGCCGGAAACCAGGAAGTAGGTCAGCGCAAAGTCAACTGTCAGTGCGCAGGGGCTGTTCTCATCAGCGCCGTTCAGGGGGTAGATCTTAGCTTCCACCTTCATGGGCTTCTGAGGATCGGTATAGATGTTCTGACGCAGACCGTACAGAGGCAGTGCCTGCGCATAGCTCATGCCGTTCATCACGATGATGGAGGCATACTTTTCAGTGAACATGGAAGCCAGAGCGGTCTCCATACAGGCATCATCCGTCAGCTTCGCCAGATTGACGATGGAGGGATAGCCCATGGTACGGTCGCCGTCGGTAATAGCGGTACGACGAACCAGAACAGCATTGGCCAGGGTCTCCTTAGCGGTCTTACCGGTCACATCCAGAACCAGGTTCTTGTTGCCCTTGCCTTCCAGATTCTTAACGGTGTCGTACAGATCGGAGATGTTCTCAGCCCAAACGCCCAGCACTACGCCCTTGGCGGTAGCCAGCTCGTTCATAGCTTCCCAGTTAGCAGGAGTTGCTCCGTCCAGGATCACATCCTTGCCGCAAACTTCCAGAGCGGCCTTAGCGCACTCCACATCCCAGCACTCCAGAACCAGGGGACGGCCCAAAGCAGCGGCCTTCTTGACCAGGTCAGCATACACAGCGGGATCAGCCTGGTTGTTGGCAACCTGGATGAACTCCACATACATACGCTCACCGATACGCTCGTAGTCCACCTTTGCGGCATCAGCCAGGACAGCGTCTACGGTTGCATCGTCCATGCAGGTGCATACGGACACAGCGTACAGGTTCTTATTGACCAGAGTCTTCTCGTGACGGAACAGGACAGTCTCACCGCCCAGCTTGTGCTCGCCAACGGAGATGGTCTTCATGGGAGGTGCGGTCTGCTCGTTGAGCATTGCCTTAGCTTCGTCGGAGAAGTAGGGGCACTTGTCGATTTCCACAGCACCCTGGGCGACCTTCATACAGAAAGCCATACAAGTGGGGCTGCCGCACTCCTTACAGTTTTTCTTGGGGGACATCTTGAAGATGTCAAGACCTTTCAGAGCCATAATATGTATCCTCCTTCCGATTAGACCAGTTCAGTGATGAACTTCTTGATGGTGGCAACAGCCGCAGGGTGACGCATGATAACAGCGTCAGCGCCGCCGGTCAGGTTAGCAGCAGCAGTGGAGATCTCCATGCTGATGCCGCGCTCTTCACGGCTGCCCCAAGCGGGCTCGTCTTCTTCGGAAGCGCAGGATTCCTTCACGCCCCAGGTGTCGGTGGACACGGGAGCAATGATGGGCATCTGCAGGTCGGCGTCAGCCTGCTTCAGGGCAGCGTCACGGACGCGGTCCAGAGTGGAAGCAACATACTCGTAGCCGTAGCCCACAGCAGCGGTGCCGATGTTCATAACAATGGACTCAGCCGGAACATTCAGGCCCTTGAGCATGATGTTCAGCTGCTTTGCCAGGTTGATGTCGTCAGCGGTCTCAGCGCCAACCTTCTGGCCGTTAGCCAGAGCAACGGAAGCGCCCACGGACTTGTAGTCCTCGCTCTTTGCAGACATGAACAGGACATTCTTGCCGGACAGAGCCTCGGCGATGGCAGCAAACAGCTTGCCGTCCTTCTCCATGTTCTTGCAGCCCATGACAACGATGGGCATGGTCACAGCCTCGGCAACAGCCTTGGCGTCAGCCACGCAGTCCTCAACGCTGCGGTCAGCGCCGTTGGGATCAGCGGACTCAAAGTTCAGGCAGATGAAGTCTGCGCCTTCCATGGTCTCGGCCTTCTTGGCACGCTCAGCCATGGTGGTGCAACCTGCGTAGAACTCTACCAGGTCGGGAACATCCCAGCTTGCAGCGGCGTCGGAAATCTCCACGCCAACCTTCGGTGCATTCTCAATGGCTGCGTCGAAGGTGTAGAAGGGCAGCACATTCTGGCCGCCGAGGACAATTGCCTTGTCACCGGTACCCAGAGTCACGGCATTGACTGCGCCGCGGAAGGCACCCGTCTTAGGTGTAAAAGACATTTTAGGTTTCCCCCTTGTAAAATAATATATAGAGAAATGGGCATGGCCATCGCCCACTTTTCCACAAAAGAATGAAGTATTGATTACGCAATATGAAGTAAAATAAATCCCCTCATACGCCGCAGCGTACTTCATAAATCCTGCAAAGGATTTATTTCATTGAACTCACAGTCCCAGAGACTGCATGACGCCCTTTAGGGCGGTTTTTACCGGATTGTCACCGGGCAGCTTGGCAGAAGGCTCGCCGTTGCAGTCGCAGCGGTAAACGCCCTCATCCTGGGGCAGAACGCCCAGCAGGTTCAAGCCGTGCTTTTCGATCTCTTCCTTTACGCCGTCGTCCAGCACGCCGCCGGGCGCACGGTTGACGATCAGACCCAGCTTGCCGGGTTTCAGCTCCATTTCGCCGATCATTTCAGCCACACGGGCTGCAGCCTGGATGCCACGGCGGGAGCAGTCGGAAATCAGCAGCATGGTATCCACATGAGGCAGGGTGCCTCTGGCCACATGCTCCAGACCGGCTTCGTTGTCCATGACTATATACTTATAGTTCTTGGCGTATTTATCTACCTGGGTCTTCAGCACGCCATTGACATAGCAATAGCAGCCTTTACCCTGGGTGCGGCCCATGACCAGCATATCAAAATCGTCCTCCTCAATGAGGGCGGAGTTGAATTTGAACTCTGCATAGTCGGCCTTGGTCATTCCCGCGGGAATGGAACCTTTCATTTCTGCCTGTGCCATTTCCTCACGGATGGCGCCCAGACTGGTCTCCACCTCCACGCCCAGAACTTCATTCAGGTTGGAGTTGGCATCTGCGTCCACTACCAGGACAGGGCCCTGGCCCTTGGCGCACAGATAATCAATAATCATGCCGCAGGTGGTGGTTTTACCCACACCGCCCTTACCGGCAACAGCAATTGTATGAGGCATTCGCTTGTTCTCCTTGGTGAAAGTTGCGATGTTCGGTTTTGGGCGTAGTTTCCCCCATACCGATACGACGATATCCTATCATATTTCTGTCTTTTTTTCAACCCAAAAATACACCAATCCCAAATTTTTTCCCAAGCATACAAAACCGTTCCCCTGCCACAATGCGAAATTGGTACAAACTACAATTTATCGTACACCTTTGTAGGGACCGGCGTCCTCGACGGTCCGCAATTACGCACAGAGGTAACGGACCGTCCGGGAGGCCGGTCCCTACAACGCATCGAAATAACAGAGCGAAAAATTTGAATTTCTGTTGCTTTTTGACGGTATATTATTTATAATTACAGAATATGGTTTCAGGATATCTTAAGAAACCCGTGTTATAGTAGTAAAAGCACTTTTAAGGGAGTGAATTTTTTGATTGAAGTGAAGAATCTGACCAAGCGGTACGGCAATCACACCGCTGTGTCCAATCTGTCCTTCACCATCGAGAAAGGACAGATATACGGCTTCCTGGGCCCCAACGGTGCAGGCAAATCCACCACCATGAACATTATGACCGGCTGTTTGGCAGCCAGCTACGGTGATGTGAAGATCGGCGGCTATGATATATTCGACGAAGCGGACAAGGCCAAGCGGCTCATTGGCTATTTGCCGGAGCAGCCCCCTGTTTATCCGGATCGCACACCCCGGGAATATCTGACCTTTGTGGCTCGTGCCAAGAAGATCCCCGCCAAGCAGATCGGCAAGGAAGTGGCCAGGGTCATGCAGATCACAAAGATCGTGGATGTGGCCGACCGGCTGATCAAGCATCTTTCCAAGGGCTACCGCCAGAGAGTGGGCATTGCCCAGGCCATTTTGGGCGATCCGGAGATCATCATTCTGGACGAGCCCACCGTAGGACTTGACCCGCTGCAGATCGTGGAGATCCGGGATCTGATCCGCCAGTTAGGCGAAAATCATACGGTGATCCTGTCCAGCCATATCCTCTCTGAGGTACAGGCTGTGTGCCGCACCGTTATGATCATCTCCAAGGGCAAATTGGTGGCCTGCGACACACCGGAGAATCTGGAAAAGCAGTATGCCGGCACCGTCACCATTGATCTGACCGTGGAGACCGATGCCAACACCCTGCAGACCATGCTGGACGCCATTACCGGAATTGACAAATACACCATCCGGGATTCCGGTGAGGAGCGTACAGGGGTACAGATCCTGGCACCCAAGGGTCAGGACGAGGCTGTATGCCGCAGCATTTTCCAGGCCTGCAGCGCCGCAAATGCCCCCATCCTGTGCATGAATGTGGAAAAGCTGACCTTGGAGGACATTTTCATCAAGCTGACCAGTGGAAAGGGGGAAAACTAAATGCGCGCCATATACCGTCATGAGCTTTCCTCTCATTTTTGCGGTCTGACCGGCTGTGTGTTCGGGGCATTTTTGCTGCTGTTTACCGGCCTGTTCACCGTGTACTACAATATCCAGTATTCCCTGGCCTATTTTGAGTACGCCCTGGGCAATATGTACATGGCGCTGGTGTTCGTCATCGCCATCCCCATTCTGACCATGCGCGTGATCGCTGAGGAGCGGCGGCAGAAAACCGACCAGCTGCTCTACTCCCTGCCCCTTTCCATGACCAAGGTGGTTTTGGGCAAGTATTTGGCACTGCTGACCGTTATGCTGATCCCCATGATCATCATGACTCTGTATCCTGTGCTGCTGAGCGCTTACGGCCCCATGCACATCCCCACCGCCCTGGGTACACTGGCAGGCTTCTTCCTGCTGGGCGCTGCCCTGCTGTCCATGGGCTTGTTTGTATCCTCCTTAACGGAGAGCCAAGCCGTATCCGCAGGCCTTTGCTTTGTGGTCATGCTGATCAATTACTTTATTGCCGATCTGGCAGATCTGATCGGCATTACCGCCTTTGCTTCCTACGCGGCTTATGCAGTGGTACTGCTGCTTTTTGCGCTGCTGCTGTACCGTCTGACCAAAAACCAGGTGGTCAGTATGCTCTTTTGCGCACTGACCCAGGCCGGGCTTCTGTTTTGGTATGTTTTGGACTCCCAGGCCTTTGCGGGCTCCTTTGGAGAGCTGATCGGCAAGCTGTCCCTGTTTGAGCGATTCTATGATTTCGTGCTGGGCGTTTTGGATCTGAAGAGTGTGGTCTACCTGCTCAGCGTTTGTGTGCTGTTTGTGCATCTGACCATTCAGACCATGGAGAAGCGGAGGTGGAGCGAATGAATTTCCGGAAAAGAATTACCGCCTCCTTTGGCGCCCGTTCCGTCCGAATGGGTCTGTACAGCGCCGCAGTGACCGTCATGGTACTGGCCATTCTGATCGGCGTAAATACCTTCATGGGCGCTCTGCCCTCGGATGCAACGGTCATTGATCTGACCGCCGACAGCCTGTTTACCCTATCCCAGCAGAGCAAGGATCTGATGCGCTCCCTGGACAAGGATGTGACCATGTATTGGATCGTTCAGACCGGTGTTGAAGACGACACAGTGGAAAATCTGCTGGATCGCTATTCCGGCAACTCCTCCCACATTGAAACGGTCAAGCTGGATCCCGATCTGAATCCCACCTTTATCAAAAATTATCCCGACGAAGAAATGAACAACAACGGCGTGCTGGTGGTCTGCGGTGAGCGCTACCGCTATGTGGATATCGAGGATATCTATACGGAAACCTTCAGCTACGAAACCTACGACTATATTTACGAATTTGACGGCGAAAACGCCATCACCTCCGCCATTGACTATGTGACCAGTGACAACCTGCCTGTGATCGGCCTGCTGACCGGACACCAGGAATGGGAGCTGGAGGACACCTATGAGCGTGCTCTGACTCTGGAAAACTTTTTGACCCAGCAGGTCTCCCTGGCAGATGGCCAGACCGTGCCGGAGGATGTGGATATTCTGCTGATCAATCAGCCCGTAACAGATATTTCCCCAGAGGAAGCAACCCGCATTTCCCAGTTCCTGGAAAAGGGCGGCGACCTGCTCTTAGTCAGCAATATTTCCAACACGGAAACCTTTGACAATCTATACGGTTTGATGGGCAATTACGGCATGGAAGCCGTCCCCGGCGTGGTGTTTGAAGCCGATTCCCAGTATTACTACTACAACGCCTTTGAGCTGATGCCCCAGCTGAACAGCCACGGCATTACAGATCCTGTGATCAGCAGCAGCGGTGCAGTACTGCTGCCCGAGGCACACGGTATTTTGCTCAGCGAAACACCTCCGCAGAACGCTACCCTCACCAGTCTGCTGGACACCTCTGATTCGGCCTTCTCCAAGACCGGCGAATGGCCCTTGGAGACCTACGAAAAGGAAAGCGGAGACATTGACGGCCCCTTCAGCCTGGCGGCTATCTGCTCCCAGACCGACACCCATGTTATGTGGGTCAGCGGCGGCTATGTGCTGAATTCTGCATCTTCTTCCTACAGCAACAACATGGATTTCTTTATGAATTCCATGCACTGGATGAGTCAGCGCGAAAACCGGATCTCCATCCGTCCCAAGCCCCTGGAGGAGGAGCATCTGATCATCAACGCCCAATCCGCAAGCACCATGAAGCTGCTGCTTTTGGGCGTGATCCCCCTGTGCTACCTGGGCGTGGGCGTGTATATTTTCTTCCGGAGGAAGCGTAAATGAAACGAGGAAAGAAACTGCTGATCCTGGCCATTTGCCTTGCGGTGGTATCGGTGGCGGCCTGGGGCGCTACTAAGCTTTTCGCCACCGAGGACAAGATCGTCCCCATGAATGAGGGCGACACCATTTTTGCCCTGGGCGATGCCAAGACCCTGTCCTGGGTATATGAAGATGCCCAGATCCAATTTGATATTTCCGGTGAGCCATGGATCTGCGCCCAGGACGAAACCTATGTGATCAGCAAGCTGTACCAAACGGATATTTTGGATCAGCTGACCGCGCTGAAATCCCAAAAGGTCATTACCCAGCCCGGTGACCTGGCAGACTACGGTCTTACCAAGCCCATCTGCACCGTCACCGCAGATGAAAAGGTTCTTCTTTTCGGTGATGCTACTGCCGTAGGCAGCCATCGGTATGTGAGTGTGGGTGACGGTAAGGTGTATCTGGTATCGGACACCGCCCTGTTCCCCTTCCGCCACTCCCTGGAGGAGATGATGGAAATCCCCTCCCTGCCGGATCTGTCCGTCGTAACCGCTCTGACCATCACCACAGAAGCCGAGACTTTGGATCTTACCTGTGATGCCGATGGCAATTGGCAGCTGTACGATGGCCAGGAGCTGGTGAGCGTAGCACCCGATGTGGGAGAAAGTCTGACCGGCTATTTGAAAAAGCTGCGCTTGACCGATTGCGCAGATATCGACCTGCAGGAGATGGAAGCCTACGGTTTGGATGTGCCTTGCGCCACCTACCATATTTCCTACAGAGACGAAACAGCCGAAAATACGCTGATCCTCATGATCGGCGACGCCTGTGATGACGGCGTGTATGTGACCACAGAGGGCGCAAACCGGGTCTATCTGATCAGTGAAGAAACCGGAATGTTCCTGGGTCAGCTGGACACGGACACCCTGTTAGGGACAAACGAAGCAACCCAATAAGACCGAACCGCCTGCCGAAACCGGCAGGCGGGTTTATGTAAACCACCAAATTCCAATTAATCGTGCTGAGCAGTTGGTTAGGCGCAGGGAAAGGCTTCCCCCCAGGGGGAAGCCTTTGCGCATCGAAATAACAAAGCGATAAATCGAAATTTGTACATTTCAATTTGTGCAAAAATTGGAGTTAATTTTGTTAAATTTTAGGCAGTTTTGCTCTTGATGTTCACACTGCGCGGTGCTATGATATGCACCGGCAAAAACGCCACCGTAAATCCCGTTTACGGAACATCTAAATAAGAATCGAAGGCGAATTTAAATGGAAACCTATCTGATCAGTTTGGCCATTGCTTTGATTGGCGGACTGATGCTGTCCCGTCTGACCAAGCTTCTGAATCTGCCCGCAGTTACCGCTTACCTGGTGGCCGGTCTGCTGTTGGGCCCGTTTTGTCTGGGTGCTTTGGACATCCCCGGTCTTGGCTTTAATTCCCTGGCACAGACCGAAGCCATGAGCATCGTGACCCAAACCGCCCTGGGCTTTATTGCCTTTACCATTGGCAATGAGTTCCGTTTGGGGCAGTTGAAGGCCATGGGCTCCAGCGCCATTACCATTGGCATTTTGCAGGCCGTGATCACCACCATTCTGGTGGATATTGTGCTGATCGCAGTGCATCTGTGCTTCCCCAATGTGCTATCCCTGCCCAGCGCCATCACTTTGGGCGCCATTGCCTCTGCCACCGCTCCTGCTGCCACATTGATGGTCGTACGCCAGTATAAGGCCAATGGCCCCTTGACACGGTTGCTTTTGCTGGTAGTTGCCATCGACGATGCAGTGGGTCTGCTGCTGTTTTCCGTTTCCTTTGGCATCGCCACCGCCCTGTCCCACGGACAGGCCAGCCTGCTGGGCGTGGTGGTAGAGCCCTTACTGGAGATCATTCTGTCTCTGGGACTGGGCGCAGCCATGGGCTGGCTGCTGAACTGGGTGGAGCAATTCTTCCATTCCCGAAGCAAGCGTATGACCATTTCCGTGGCCTTCGTGCTTCTGACCGTGGGCCTGTCCATGCTGAAATTCCAGGTTGGCCCTGTCCATTGCGGCTTCTCTCTGCTGCTGGTATGTATGATGACCGGCACGGTGTTCTGCAATATTTGTGACACCTCCGAAGAGCTGATGGACCGTGTGGACGGCTGGACCATGCCCCTGAACATCCTGTTCTTCGTGATCTCCGGCGCAGAGCTGGATCTGCAGGTGCTCAGCCAGCCTACGACCTTGATCATCGGCGTGATCTACATCATTGCCCGATCCTCCGGTAAGTATTTCGGCTCCGGCATCAGCTGCCGCATGACAAAGCAATCCAAGGCCATTTGCGACAACCTGGGTATTACCCTGCTCCCCCAGGCCGGTGTTGCCCTGGGCATGGCATTAACCGCCGCCAGCTTGCCTGACGGTGCGCTGGTACGCAATGTGGTGCTGTTCAGTGTGCTGGTCTATGAACTGATCGGCCCCGCTCTTACCCGGCGCAGCCTTATGGCCGCCGGAGAAATCAAGCCGGAAGGCCGCACCAGTGCCAGAAAGCTAAATGATCAATAACATTTTATTGCCGCCTGTATTCTCTGCGGAATACAGGCGGCAATGCTTTATTGACAAGTTTCGCCCTTTGCGGTATAGTGAAATCAAGAACAAGGAGGTGCATCCCCTATGAAAAGAATCGTTGCTTGCCTGTTGCTGGTTTGTGTGCTGTTCAGCCTGACTGCCTGCGGCAACAGTGAGCTTGCCATGCAGCTGCTCATGGAAAATGCAGACAACTCGCCCCTGCTGTACAAAGTGACCGACGGACAGGGAAATACCGTTTGGCTGTTCGGCTCTATCCATGTGGGTCAGGAGTCCTTCTATCCCCTGCCGGACTATGTAATGGACGCCTACAACGGCTCAGATGCCCTGGCTGTGGAATTTGATGTGCTCACCTATCAAGAGGACATGCAGGCCATGATGGCGGATATGCAGCTGATGGTCTACACCGACGGCACTACCATCAAGGATCATATTCCCCAGGAGCTTTACGAGGAGTGTGTCCAGATTTTAAAGGATAACAATTCCTATAACGCCATGCTGGACTACTATTATCCTTCCATGTGGTCTCAATTTATCGACAGCTTCGCCATGGAACAGGCCGGCGCTAATACGGAGCTGGGCATTGATGTGCATTTTTTGGAGCTGGCCCATGACGAAGGCAAAACCATTATTGACATTGAGTCCGGGTCCTTCCAGTTTGGTATGCTGGCAGGCTTCTCTGATGAGCTGCAAGCTATGCTGCTGGAGTCCTCCGTCGAAAGCTATACCATGCCCGAAATGTACAGTCAGTCCCTTCAGCTGATGCTGGACGCATGGCAGTTGGGAGACGAGTACACGCTGGAGCTGTTGACACAGACAAATTCCCATCTGGTAGCCGAAGATGAAAAAGCGCTGTACGCCGAGTATAACGATGCATTGGTCACACAGCGGAATATCAACATGGCAGATTTCGCCCAGGAGGCTTTGGCCTCCGGACAGGAGCTGTTCATCTGCGTGGGCGCTGCCCATGTGGTGGGCGACGGCGGCATGGCAGACCTACTGAAAGAGCGTGGCTACACAGTAACCATTGTGCAATAAAAGACCTGCAAATACCTCCATTTTGCATTAAAGAAAAAACTCCCTCGATGGTTTGCCATCGAGGGAGTTTTTATCTTACTTAAAGGTTTCGGGAGACTTAAAGTTTGCAGAGGCTTCGGGGATGTAGTCACCGAAGTACTTGCTAAAGTCCATATCCAGGTACTGGCACATCTCGTAGACTTCCACCATGGTGTTGTCATTGACAGGGATGCCGTTTTCCATAAGCTTCTTTTCGGCTTCCACTTCCTTTTCACCGTGGGTGTAGATCCGCATCTGACCGTCAGCCTTAGGTGCGTTACGCAGCTCCTGCAGGTAGGCAGACAGGTGTGCCTTAATGCCCTCAGCGTCGCCGAAGATCTTGGGATCAATGACCAGGAAGCCGTGGCAGATGCCGCCCTTGCCGCCTACGCCGGTCTTGTCGGAGGTAGTACCCATGGAGATGATGGAGGAGAAGATCTCACACATCATGGCGTAGCCGTAGCCCTTATGGCTGCCGGTGTCCTCGGTGCTGCCGCCCAGGGGCATAATGCCACCGCCGTTCTTGGCTGCGATATTGTCCAGCACATCGGCTGCATCATTGGAGGGATGACCGTTCTTATCCAGCGCCCAACCGTCGTGCAGAGCCTCGCCCTTCTTGTTGTAGACCTCCAGCTTGCCGCGGGTAACCACGGTGGTGGAAGCGTCGAAGAAGAAGTCATAGGGCTCAGCAGGCACAGCCAGAGCAATGGGGTTGGTGCCCAGCATGGCAGTACGGCCATAGGTGGGAACCATGATGGCGTTGGTGTTGGTAAAGGACATACCGATCAGACCCTCATCACAGGCCATTTTGGCATAGTAACCGGCAATGCCGTAGTGGTTGGAGTTGCGGACAGTGACCATTGCCATACCGGCCTTCTTGGCCTTCTCAATGGCCATGGCCATGGCCTTGTGACCTACCACCTGACCCATGCCGTCCTTGGCATCGATCACAGCGGAAACAGGGGTCTCAAATACTACATCGCCCTTGGACTCGATCTTGATCATGCCCTTCTGAATGGACTTGTAGTAGCGGTACATTCTCTGCATACCGTGGCTCTCAATGCCGAAACGGTCGGACATCAGCAGCACATCAGAGATGATCTTGGCTTCTTCAGCGTTAAAGCCAAACTTTACGAAAGCGTCATTGCACAGAGCATTGAGCTTGTCATATTTCCAATACTGGTAACCCATAATTTACTCCTATAATGAAAGTTATGTGTCATTCTGAGGAGTAAGGCGACGAAGAATCCCCTGGATAATGCATCACCATAGGGGATCCTTCGTCGGCATAAGCCTCCTCAGGATGACACCGTTATGTTTTTAATTACTTACCGGCGTTCTTCTTAGCGTTGCGGATAGCCATGATACGGTTCATTTCGTTGTAAACGATCATGTAGCCCTCGTCCACGCCCATGCCGGGCTTAGCCAGGATCTGCACAGGCTTGGTAGCCATAGCGCAGTGGACACAGACCTGTGCGGAGCGGTCAGTCTCATTGCAGGTACCGCCCTGGTATGCGCCGATGCCCTTCTCCTTGCAGTACAGAACAGCCTCGATGGTGTTGTTCACGCCGCCCAGGTCGGGAGTCTTGATCTGCACCATGTGGCCAGCCTTGCGGTCAGCAAACTCCTTGATATCCTCCAGGGTGTTGCACCACTCGTCAGCAACCAGCTCCACATCGCAGCCGCGCTTGTCCAGCTCAGCGGTCAGACCGGCCAGAGCAACGATCTGGGTCTCACGGTCGCAGTCGCAGTCCATGGGGCCTTCGATACGCAGATGGAAGGGCTTTGCCAGCTCGCCCAGCTTCTCAATGTAGTCAGCCATGGCCTTGTAGTTGTTGTTGCCAAATGCAGCGCCAATGGTGCCGTAAACGTCAATGTGGAAGGTGGGGTTGTAGCTCTCGTCCACCCGGTTAGCCAGGATACGGTCGCGGAGCCATGCAATGTAGTCAGCCAGCTTTTCGCCCTTTTCGCCCAGCTTGTCCTTGACATTGTTGAT
>JAZNHQ010000203.1:0-12156 GCA_045577035.1 Faecousia sp.
GGAAAGTTATACAAAATATTAAATTATACTTGTATATTCAATCATTCTGTGATAATATACATTTTGACGGTGCAGTATCCTAGTCGGAATGACCGGTTCCCAGGTAGGGCCTAAAAATCCTATGAAGGGCACATCGATGAAGTCCCTGGTGTCTGCTTTTTACGCCCAGTTTAGGGTGGGTGCTGGGGGTTAAGGTTACCGGGCGCGCTCCAATGGCATGGAGCATACGACCCGGTTTCCGCGGAGACCTGGTATTGTGCGACGAAGTTGAGAACTCCATCGCTTGGAAGCCGCTTCGCGTACGAGCCTGGTATGAACCTGCAAGGCGGTGCACAGAATCGTGTGCTGTGTGCAGCGTAGCCTGCCTTGAGTGAGTATGTTGGGAAAGAGGACAAGCGTCCGGTTGTTGTGGCCAGACAACGGGCGTCATCGCTTCTGGAAATCATCCTTGCAAAAGAGGCTAAGAATCGGAATATTTCGTGGTGGAAAACACCTAGGCTGTCATTACTGGGCAGGTAGGGGATTACAGTACGGACTAAGTGGCAATCGGGTACTCATTATTCTGGCAACACTTGAGCGGACGGATCAAACGGGAACGGCCTGCGCGGCAACGGCAGGTTCTGTCCGGTGAAAAACAACCCGACCTAAGCCGTAAGATTTATCCTGCCTGTCACCGTTATTATTAATAAAAAGGGGATAGGAAGAGTTGTCCAAATCCGACCCAAGCTCGTCAAAAAAGGAACGAGCACATACCATCCGCTGGGTGGTTTCTATATTTTTAGTAACCATATTTATTTCTGCTGTGATTTCTTTTGCGTCGACAGAAGTTATGGCGGCCAGTAACATGACCGTTGCTTTTGTGATTCTATTTTTGATCATCTTACTGGGTATTGTATTTGATGTGATTGGTGTTGCGGTCACTTCGGCCGACGAAAAGCCATTCCATTCTATGGCGGCACACAAGGTCCCTGGCGCCCAGGAATCAATTAAGCTTTTGCGAAATGCAGAGAAAGTCAGCAGCATCTGTAATGATGTGATAGGTGATATTTGTGGCGTTGTTTCCGGTTCGGCTTCGGCTGCCATAGCTGCGCAGGTTTTAAGTAGCGCTTCTTTTACCTGGCACGAGGTTATGACACTACTGATGTCGGCCTTGGTTGCCGGCCTTACCGTTGGCGGAAAGGCTATTGGTAAAACATTTGCGATTCGATCCTGTACCAGTATTGTTCAGGCTTCCGGTAAGTTTGTCTGGATGCTGGGCAGAGTGTTTTGCATTTTTAAAAGAGATAAAACTAACAGTTAGGTTGTGATGCCTGTGTGTATCTTGGAAACAATCCACGGTCACAAGGATCTGATTCAATTGAATGAAACACAGCGTAGTCAGCTTTGTCAAGAGATTCGTGAATTTTTGATTTCTCATGTAAGCCAGACAGGAGGCCATATGGCTTCCAATCTGGGCGTTGTTGAGCTTACTGTTGCTGTTGAAACCGTCTTTGATACGGATAATGACCGCCTGGTATTTGATGTTGGACATCAGTCTTATGTGCATAAGCTGCTGACAAATCGCCAGGCGGATTTTATTGGACTTAGACAATATGGTGGGATTGCCGGTTTCCCTAAGCCTTCAGAAAGTAATGCGGATGCTTTTGTTGCCGGTCACGCATCCAGTTCTGTGTCTATTGCCCTTGGCATGGCTCGCGCAAGGACGCTTATGGATGAAAAGTATCACGTGATTGCCATGCTTGGGGATGGGGCAGCTACCGGTGGAATGGCTTATGAGGGCTTAAACGATGCTGCTGTCAGTGGTGAGCCACTTGTCATTATCCTGAACGATAATGCAATGTCTATTGACCAAAATGTGGGAGGTATGGCTTCTCATTTGCGCCAGCTTCGCACAAAGGAACGCTATCTGGGCATGAAGGAAGGCTACCGTCGATTTACAAATAAAATACCTGGTGGCAAGTTTCTTTATCGAGTCACACGATCCATTAAAGACAGATTGCGCCGTATGCTGATTCCTACCACCATTTTTGAAAGCATGGGCTTTACCTATTTGGGACCTGTGGACGGCCATGATACGGAGCATTTGATCATGCTTTTACGGATGGCCAAGGATATGAAAAGACCGGTCGTAATTCATGTGCTTACTAAAAAGGGAAAGGGCTATGCACCTGCAGAAAAAGAGCCCAGGCTGTTCCACGGCATTGGCAAGTTTGATCCTCAAACCGGAGAGCCGTGTAGTAAAACAAAGCAAAGCTTTTCCGATAGCTTTGGAGAAACACTTTGTCATTTGGCACAACAAAATGATCGAGTGTGTGCAATTACAGCAGCTATGCCTGGTGGTACGGGCTTGCTTGGTTTCAAAGAGAAATTTCCTAAAAGGTTGTTTGATGTTGGAATTGCAGAGGAACATGCAGTATCTATGGCAGGAGGCCTTGCCAAACAGGGGATGATTCCTGTAGTTGCGCTTTACTCCACCTTCTTGCAAAGGGCATATGACATGATCTTGCAGGACATTTGTATGCTTGGATTGCATGTGGTATTTGCAGTTGATCGTGCTGGCCTTGTTGGAGAGGATGGAGAAACGCATCACGGCGTGTTTGATGTTGGTTTCCTTCGTCAGGCCCCCGGCATGACCATTCTTTCACCAGCCAGCAAGGCAGAGCTTGCTTGTATGCTTCAATGGGCAATAGAGAAGCATGATGGTCCTGTGGCCATTCGTTATCCCAGGGGCGGTGACCGTGATTTTGCGGAAAGTGCCTGGACGGATGACAGAGATCGTTCTTTGGTTGCCCATTCCAGCGGTAAAGATGCTGCAATCCTTACTTACGGAACTATGTTGCAAAACGCAATGGATGCAGCAAAGCAGCTTGAGGATGAGGGGATACAGGTTTCCGTGTTGAGACTTTTAAATCTGTCCAGCTTGCCCATTGGACAATTAGAAGAAGCGCTATCTGATATTACCTGTGTTGTTATTGCAGAAGAAGTGGCGGCTAATAGCGGTATTTGCGCAGAATTGGCGTATACCATGCCGGAAAAGAAGGTGTTTGGCATGGACCTTGGGAAGCACTATGTTCCTCATGGATCCGTTGACAGGTTGTATGCTCACTGTAATTTAGATGGTTGTGCGATTGCTAAAAAAGTCAAGGAGGTTATCGGTCGTGAAAATTAAAAAGAGACTGGATGTCCTTCTTGTTGAGCAAGGGCATGCGGATAATCGGACAAAGGCGCAGGCTATAATTATGAGTGGTCTTGTGTATGTAAATGGACAGAAGGCTGACAAGCCAGGAGTTTCTTATGAAGAGTCCGTTAGTGTTGAGGTGCGTGGCGCAACGTGTCCTTATGTCAGCCGCGGTGGGTTGAAGCTGGAGAAGGCATTGCGTGATTTTGAAGTAGATCCTACCGGTTATGTGTGCAGTGACTCCGGCGCTTCTACCGGTGGATTTACGGACTGCTTGCTGCAGCAAGGTGCAAAAAAGGTGTTTGCAATTGATGTGGGCTACGGTCAATTGGATTATAAGATTCGCAATGATCCTCGTGTAGTTGTTATGGAACGCACCAATGTCCGCTATGTTACTTTGGAACAATTGGGTGAACCGTTGGATCTTTCTGTTGTTGATGTGAGTTTTATCTCTCTTCGCATTGTGCTGCCTGTGATTAAAACATTCTTGAAAAGTACAGGACAGGTACTTTGCTTAATCAAGCCTCAGTTTGAAGCAGGGAAAGAGAAAGTGGGGAAAAAAGGTGTTGTCAGAGATCCCGCTGTTCATAAAGAAGTTTTGGATAATTTTGTGGATCTGGCAAAAGAGATTGGTTTTACCATTTTGGGTTTGACTTTCTCTCCGGTAAAGGGACCGGAAGGAAATATTGAGTTTCTTGCCCATTTGACCTTGGATTCTACTAAAGACGGTATTGAGCCGGATACATCCCTTGTAGTTGCTGGTGCACACGATACACTTAAGGGGGGCTAAGATTGAAAAAGATCATATTAACACCCAATCCTTATAGAGATAAGAATTTTAATACAGTTCGACAAGCCATGAAGATCCTTCTGGATTCCGGTTTGGAGGTGCGCCTGTGTTTGCCCTTTGAAGTTGATAGAAACTTTGATCTTCCTAAGGATTTGCGGTTTTCAAGATTGGATCGAGAGCTTCCTACAGCGGATATGGTTGTTTGCTTGGGTGGAGACGGTACGATTTTGCACATGGCAAAAGCTGCAACACGCCAGGGAATTCCGATTCTTGGTATTAATATTGGTACTATGGGATTTATGGCTGAGCTTGAAGCAGGGGAGTTGCATCAGCTTTCGAGAATTGCATCAGGAGATTATGAAATTGATCAACGCATGATGCTGGATGTAACAGTCCACCGTGATAGAGATATTATTTTCCATGATATTTGCTTAAATGATGTGGTGGTAACCAAAGGTGCGGTTGCACGAATTGTGCATCTGGCGGTGAAGTGTGATGGTGTACAAGCCTTGGAGTGCGGAGGTGATGGCGTAATCGTGGCAACTCCAACTGGATCTACGGCATATAGTCTGTCTGCCGGTGGCCCCATTGTAGAGCCTGAAGCGGCAAGTATTTTAGTGACTCCCATTTGCTCCCATGATGTGGCAAGCCGTTGCATTGTAGCATCTGACAGAAGGATTATCACAGTGGAGCTGTCTCAGAACGCCCGTCGAAACGCATTTTTGTCTGCTGACGGCGGTAAGTCCCTGCGTATGAACATGGGAGACGTGGCAACGATTAAAAAGTCTCAGTTGGTAACACAGCTTGTTCGGTTGAAGGATCGAAGCTTTTACGATGTTGTGAATGTTAAGTTTAAGATTGGGTGAGGTTGATCTATGAAGAGTCAAAGACAAGCAAAAATTATTGAGATCATTTCCACCCGGAATGTGGAAACGCAGGAACAGCTTTTAGCTGCACTTCAGCAGGAGGGTTTTCGCGGTACCCAGGCAACTATTTCCAGGGACATTAAGGAATTGCGCATTGTTAAGGAATTGACGAGCCTGGGCACATATCGATATACCACGTCTTCCTCGGAGATGGACAGTACCTTCTCCGGTAGATTGAATACTATTTTTCGGGAATGCGTGGTCAGTTTCGACTATGCGCAGAATATTATTGTGGTTCGTACTTTGCCCGGCCTGGCATCTGCTGCAGGCTCTGCTATTGACAGTATGCATCTGCATTCCGTGGTCGGTAGCCTGGCGGGTGATGATACCGTGATCGTAGTAATGCGTGATAATAATGCTGCTGCAGCTTTGTGTGGAGAAATCAAGAGTTTGATTAATTGAGGAAAGGAGGCCTGTATATGTTAAGCTTGCTGCATATTGAAAATATTGCTGTTATTGAATGTGCGGATATTACTTTCGATGCAGGCTTCAATGTTCTCACAGGCGAAACCGGTGCCGGTAAATCTATTGTTATAGATGCGATTTCTGCAATTTTGGGAGAGAGAGCATATCGTGATATGATTCGTACCGGAACCAATAAGGCTTCTGTTCGAGCGGTATTCACACAGGTTCCCCGACTGGATTGGTTCGAGGAAAATGGAGTTGAATACGATTCGGAGACAATTATTCATCGAGAAATCTATCAAGATGGCAAGAATGTTTGCAGGGTCAATGGTACACTTATTACAGTTTCGATTTTGCGAAAACTAGGAATCCAGCTGATCAATATTCATGGTCAGCATGATTCTGCATCATTATTTGACGAGAATAATCACTTGATCTATTTGGATGCTTTTTCTGAAAATGAAGCAATCCTGTCAGCGTATACCGAGAAATATGATGCTGTTGCAGCACTTCGTCGTGAGATCGACCGTATGACTATGGACGAAGGGGAAAAGCTTCGCCGCATGGAAACCCTTCGCTATCAGATCGAAGAAATTGAAAAGGCACAATTGCAGCCTGGTGAAGATGATACGCTGGAATCTCGTCGTAAGGTCTTGCAAAACGCTGAAAAACTGTCTGACGGAATTAATGCAGCGGTTGATTGCTTATATGGTGGAGATGATACGGACGGAGCAGCGTCTTTGCTGGCTGAAGCTGAACGAGAGCTTGCTCGTATGTCCAGATTTACGGATGCATTTTCTGGTCTCCATGATAAAGTGGCTGACCTTATGTATCAGGTTCAGGATGTCGCAGAGGAAGTCAGATATGCCAGAGACGATCTGAGTTATTCTGCGGATGAGCTGGAGCAGATTGAAGCCCGACTTGATGTGATCCATCGTCTTCGTCGTAAATACGGTGTAACCTGCCTGGATATTTTGGAATACCTTGAAAAAGCCAGGACAGAATTGGATGAGATCGAATTTGCAGATGATCATTTGGCTCGTTTAAAGCTAAAGTGCGAGAAAGCAGAAAAGGAAGCGTGGGATGCTGCCAATAACCTTCGTAAAAGTCGGATTGCCGGCGCAAAATTGTTGTCTGATAAGATCCTTTCCGAACTAGCTCAGCTTGATATGCCCAAAGTACAGTTCTCCTGCGAATTCACGGAAACGGATCTGAGCAGCAATGGCGCAGATTGCGTTGCGTTCTATATGTCTGCCAATGCCGGTGAGGCACTGAAGCCGTTAAGTAAGGTCGCCTCCGGCGGTGAGTTGGCAAGAATCATGTTGGCGATGAAAAATGTTTTGGCTGAGCAGGATCAAGTTTCAACCCTGATATTTGATGAAGTTGATACCGGTGTTTCCGGTCGGGCAGCGCAAAAAGTTGCTGAAAAACTTCGCAGTGTGGCTAAGAACAAGCAGGTTCTTTGCGTTACTCATCTACCGCAGCTGGCGGCGCTGGCAAGTACGCATTTATTGATTGCCAAAGAAGAGCGCCAGGGTCGCACATATACTACTGTTACTCCCTTGGATCAAGAGGGGAGAAAATGGGAGTTGGCTCGTATTATCGGCGGAACGAATATTACACAAACTACATTGAAGAGTGCTGAAGAGATGCTAAATGCTTGACAAAATGTCGAGTTTCTGCTAGGATATGCACAAGTTAAGAGGTAACGCATTGATGGGAAATAGTATGCGGTTATAGCTATACAGAGAGCTGCCGGATGGTGCAAGACAGCTGGGTATATCGCAGAATACATCCCGGAGCGGCATTCTGAAATTACAGTAGGAATTGACGGGTTCGCCCGATATAGCGACAGGTGTTAATAACACCATGAGGGTTATGCTGTGAGGCATGGCCAAACCAGAGGTGGTACCGCGTAATTTACGCCCTCTGTCCATACGGACAGAGGGCTTTATTCTTGGAGGGAATGATAATGAAGATTTATGATGAGCTGGTTGCCCGCGGCTTAATTGCGCAGGTAACAAACGAAGAAGAAATTCGTGAAATGATCGATAATGGCAAAGCTACTTTTTATATCGGCTTTGACCCTACGGCTGATTCTTTGCATGTAGGCCACTTCATGGCCCTTTGCCTTATGAAGCGTTTGCAAATGGCCGGCAATAAGCCTATTGCGCTGATTGGTGGTGGCACAGCTATGATTGGCGATCCTTCCGGTAGAACCGATATGCGCTCTATGATGACTACCCAAACTATTCAGCATAACTGTGATTGCTTCAAAAAGCAGATGGAACGCTTTATTGAATTTGGCGAAGGTAAGGCACAAATGGTCAATAATGCGGACTGGCTGCTGGGACTGAACTATGTGGATGTTCTTCGCGATGTTGGTGCATGTTTCTCTGTGAACAATATGCTTCGCGCAGAGTGCTATAAGCAGCGCATGGAGAAGGGATTGTCTTTCCTGGAGTTCAACTATATGATCATGCAGTCCTATGATTTCTACCATCTATATCAGCATTACGGTTGTAATATGCAGTTTGGCGGCAATGACCAGTGGAGTAATATGCTGGGCGGTACGGAATTGATCCGGAAGAAGCTGGGTAAAGATGCACATGCTATGACGATTACGCTGCTGCTGAACTCTGAGGGCAAGAAGATGGGCAAAACAGCTTCCGGTGCAGTGTGGCTGGATCCCAATAAAACTAGCCCCTTTGATTTCTATCAGTATTGGCGAAATGTTGAAGATGCTGATGTGCTTAAGTGCATTCGCATGCTGACATTCCTGCCTCTGGAGCAGATCAACGAGATGGATAGCTGGAAGGATGCCCAGCTGAATACTGCTAAGGAGATTTTGGCCTTCGAACTGACCAAGCTTGTTCATGGCGAGGAAGAGGCAGTGAAAGCACAGACTGCGGCGAAAGCTTTGTTTTTTGGTGGCGGTGATGATGCCAATATGCCTACTACTGAAATCACTGTGGATAAGCTTACCGATGGCAAGATCGGCATTTTAAATCTGATGGTTGCCTGCAAATTGGCTGGCTCTAACGGAGAGGCTCGCAGATTGGTACAGCAGGGTGGTGTTTTCGTTAATGACGAAAAGGTGCCGGATCATACTTTTGCCGTTACGGATGCTATGCTCAGTGAAGGCGTTAAGATTCGAAAGGGTAAAAAGGTTTTCACAAGGCAGTACTTGCTTGATTTACAGGGAGCTGTATTTACAGCTCCCTGTTTTCTGTGAAGAATGTAGACAGCCTAATTAAGTTTTCCTTAGAAAGTGGCGTTAATGGAAGTCTGCAATCACCACAATCATATCCAATTAATTGCATTGCTTTTTTTACAGGAATTGGGTTAGATTCACAGAACAATAAATCGTTGATTGGCAGCATGCTCCGTTGCAAGGCTGTGGCTGTATGAAAGTCTTCTCTTAGTGCCGCAGTACACATAGCGCATACTTCTGCGGGCGCTATGTTGGATGTGACAGATATCACACCTTTTCCGCCGAGTGAAATAATTGGCACTGTCATTTCATCGTTTCCTGCCCAGACACAAAAGTCGGGATCACATGCGGATATGATCCGACTAATTTTGTTTATATCAGTAGAAGCTTCTTTGACGCCAATAATATTTGGCACTTTGGATAATCGTTTATATAGTGAAACAGGTATGTCAATTCCTGTTCGAGAAGGGACATTATATAGTATGACAGGGATACTGACACTGTGGGCGATAGAAAGATAATGGGCAAATAGCCCATCTGTAGTTGGTTTGTTGTAGTACGGAGATACTACAAGTAATGCATCAGCGCCGGCTTCTTCAGCCGCTTTGCTAAGTTCAATGGCATGAGATGTACCATTAGAACCGGTTCCTGCTATGATTTTGCAGCTGGAATCAGCATACTTCTTTCCTTTTTGAAATAACTCTATTTTTTCGTAATCTGATAGGGTTGGAGCTTCGCCAGTTGTTCCGGCAAGCACAATTGCCGAAACCCCGGCTGACACTTGTCGATGAATTAATCTTTGAAGCATTGGGTAATTAATTTTGTTTTCAAAAAATGGTGTAACGAGAGCGGTGCATACGCCGGTAAAGAATGGTTGATTCATAAGCTGTTACCTCCATGCCAATCTATGCACAAGAAGGCCTTTTTGCGTGTTGCAAAAAGGGGAAAAATCCGCTATACTATAGGAAATTATTTTGGAGGCTGTATTTGTGAAAACGCATGATTTTTGGTATGACCTACCTGAGGAATTGATTGCACAAACGCCACTGCAGCAACGCGATTCCTCCAGGTTGATGGTTCTTGATCGAAATACGGGCAAGGTTTCTCATCGCCATTTTTATGACATCCTTGATTATTTGAATCCAGGCGATTGTTTGGTGGTGAACGATTCCAGAGTGTTGCCGGCCAGATTGCTTGGCCACCGTCCTACCGGTGGAGCGGTTGAGGTACTTCTTTTACGGGATCTGGGAGATAAATGCTGGGAGTGTTTGTGCAAGCCCGGAAAAAAGATGCAGGTAGGCAGTGAGGTGCTTTTCGGAAATGGAGAATTGTCTGCTGTTGTTACTGAGGTCAAAGAGGACGGCAATCGCATTGTTAGATTCTCCTATGATGGCATTTTTTTAGAGATGTTGGAACGGTTGGGTAAGATGCCTTTGCCCCCTTATATTAAAGCTGAATTAAAGGATCAGGAACGGTATCAGACAGTGTACTCCAAGGCTGTAGGATCTGCTGCTGCACCAACCGCAGGATTGCATTTTACCAACGAATTGTTGGATGCAATCAGAATGAAAGGCGTCAGAACGGCTTTTGTTACATTGCATGTTGGTCTGGGCACCTTCCGTCCGGTGAAAGCGGAAGAAATTTCTGACCATCATATGCATAGCGAATTATGTATGATGAATCAAGATACTGCGCAAATACTGAACGAAACAAGACTATCCGGTGGTAGGATTATTTGTGTGGGAACAACTTCTTGCCGGACGCTGGAATCCCTAGTCAACGATGACGGTAGCTTTACGGCAAAGAGTAAGTGGACTGAGATTTTTATTTATCCCGGGTATCAGTTTAAAGCAATGCAAGGGCTGATCACCAACTTCCATCTCCCGGAGAGTACACTTGTTATGTTGGTTTCTGCGTTTGCAGGCAGAGAAAATGTTTTGAATGCGTATAATGAGGCTGTAAAGGAACGATACAGATTTTTCTCGTTTGGCGATGCCATGACGATTCTATAAGGAGATATTTATGTTTGAACTGATTAAGACAGAAGGGAAAGCCCGCCGTGGTGTTTTTACTTGTGCCCATGGTACAGTACAAACCCCTGTGTTTATGAATGTGGGCACCCAAGCTGCCATCAAAGGCGCATTAAGTGCAAAAGATCTGAAAGATATAGGTTGCCAGGTGGAACTGAGCAATACTTATCATTTGCATCTGCGGCCCGGCGATAAGCTTGTGAAAGAATGTGGCGGTTTACACAAATTTATGACATGGGATGGCCCGATTTTAACTGATTCAGGTGGATTTCAAGTGTTTAGTCTATCTTCCTTGCGTAAAATCAAAGAGGAAGGTGTATATTTTGCTTCCCACATCGATGGTAAGAAAATATTTATGGGACCGGAAGAAAGCATGCAGATCCAATCAAATCTAGGGTCGGACATCTGTATGGCGTTTGATGAATGTATTGAAAATCCCGCACCCAGAGATTACGTTTTGAAAAGTGTTGACAGAACATATCGTTGGCTAGAGCGTTGTAAGGCAGAAAACGCCCGTTTGAATGCATTGGAAGATACTGTGAATCCCCAACAAATGCTTTGGGGAATTAACCAGGGCGGCACCTATGCGGATATTCGCGTTGATCATATGAAGCGCATCCGTGATTTGGATTTGCCGGGATATGCCATCGGTGGACTTGCTGTTGGTGAAACCGCTGAAGAGATGTACGACATTATCGAAGCCGTTGAGCCGCATATGCCGGTGGATAAATCCAGGTATTTGATGGGCGTTGGTACGCCTACCAATATCATTGAAGCGGTAGCAAGAGGCGTAGATTTCTTCGACTGTGTTATGCCCGCTCGTAATGCCCGGCATGCCAGACTCTTTACCTGGCAAGGTGCAATCAATCTGAAGAATGCTAAGTATGCAAAAGATTTGAATCCTATTGACCCAGAATGCGATTGCCCTGTGTGCCGCAGATATTCCCGCGCATATATTCGCCATCTGTTTGTTGCAGATGAGATGCTTGCAATGCGTTTGAGCGTTATGCATAATCTTTATTTCTATAATAAGCTTATGGAAAAAATACGCGATGCATTGGATCAAGGCACTTTTGAAAAATTCAGATGTGAACATTCTGAAAAGTTAAGCAGAAGAATATAATTTTTGCTTGCTTTTTAACAGAACAGTGGTATAATAACCAGGAAATAATTTACAAAGGAGATTTTTAAATGGGTGGTATTATTCTTCCTCTGATTATGGTGATTGCTGTTTTCTATTTCATGCTGATCCGTCCTGAAAACAAGCGTAAGAAAGAGGCTGAGGAGCTTCGTTCTTCCTTGAAGGAAGGTGACGAGATCACAACTATCGGCGGTATTGTCGGTACTGTTGTTAATGTGAAGGAAGACAGATTTGTGATTGAGACCGGTGCCGATCAGGTTCGTATTGAGTTCCTTAAGTGGGCACTGTCCAGTAATGAAACTGCCACAGAAGCTGCTAGAGCTGAGCAGAGAAAGCGTGAAGAAGAGCGCGCAAAAGCAAAGGCAGCCAAGAAGGCTAATAAAGAGTAATAAAAATGCACGGTATGCAGCTTTAGGTTGCATACCGTGTTCAGTCTGTCAAAGAACCCCTGTTTTCGCCTAACGAAAACAGG
>JAZNHQ010000204.1:0-12644 GCA_045577035.1 Faecousia sp.
ATGCTCTATTCCTGCGCCCTGACCTTCCCCCATAAAGGCCAAACCCACCACTTTGCCCATTTACCCTCCTGGGCGCAGAATGCATAATGCACCCCCCTGCACCATCAATGGTGCAGGGGGGTTATGTACTTTGGCTTTTCAGCCAAAGACTCTTTCTTCAATTTTACGGAACACAAACAGGTCAAACAGCACATTGATGGCCATAGCCACAAAGGTTAGTGTAACTTCCAGCCATTCCGGCTCCAGAGGGAAGATGCTGAACAGGGTGGTGCTGCCAGCCAAATAAAACAGTGCGCAGATGGGCAGTTGGACAGGCAGGCATTTCCAGGAATCTCCGGAATCCTCCCAGCGATCTACCGGTCTGATGGAGTAGAAATAGGTTTTCACATTTAACCAGGCGTCATAATCAGAGCCGCAGTAATCGCTGGTCGTGGCGGAGCGGTCGCTGACCCAGAGGGTTCTGGGCAGGAAGAAAAGCACAGCCGCGAACAAGCCCATGCTCATGGGCAGCTTGTCTCCCAAAGCGGTCACCAGCAGGCCCAAAAGCACGCTGTTAGTGAAAAAGTTGATGGAATAGCCAACCATTCTGAAATGGGAAGCCAGACAGGCAATCAGCGCGAAAATGATGATTGCACCGATGCAAATAATAAGAAACGCCCGTCCCTGGTTGGAAAAATCGCCGCCCACAGCCCGGTAAATCAGCATAGACGCCACACCGCCCAAGCCTAACCGCACAAGGAAAGAAACGATTTCCAAAACCTTCTTCAGAGCGCCGCCACAAAACATAACGACTGTAAAACCTACGATAAGTGCAATGATAATTCCCAAAAACATATGTACATCCTCCAATAATTTGTATATCACCTGCAACTGAAGTCTTCGGTGATCTGACCTCTATTGCCTTTGTGATATATAAGACGAACCGGATGGGTCGTAGGTTTTATATTTTTGAAAAATTATTTTCAGGCCTCCGGCAGTCCGGAAACTGGAACATTGACCAAAACTCTTCCTGCCCCAATATCAATGCCATAATCCAGCACTTCCCACCAGAAGTCGTCATCGAGACGGATCTGTGCGGTCTCGCCGTTGCACAGGCTGCCGTTATTGCGAACATCTCCGCTAAAGATCAAGCCCTCCATGCCGGGATAATCCAGGGTGAAGCCACTGACATAGCCGTTGCCGTCGGCACCCTCCAGCACCAGCGTGATGTTATCTGTGGGGTCATCCTCCTGATGGGAGGGCAACGCGGGAACCGTGTAGGTAAAGTCCTCCCACACAAATTTCACACCAAGAAGCGTTTCCAAATTGGCTATCACTTCCCGATTGACCTCCCAGGAGAAATGCAGTACATCCCCCTCCCGGAATGTTCCGGAAACATCCAGTCCGTACTTGATCGGGTTGCCGCCGGCGGTCCAGTCCCGCCCCTGCGGCACATGAAGCTTCAGCCGGATGGCATCCAGCTGTTGGGCCACATATTCGATGGTGGAATCCACCTGGGGGGAACTGATATCGTCCCAGTATTTGTAATAGGGGTGATCTTCGGGAATGGTGCTCATGTGGTAAGCCGAATAATCCTGCCGGACATATTGCAGGCGAATATTGATAATAAAAGCCAGGTCAGCATATCCGGGAGCGCAGTAGAGATAATTGTTGGCATTCACATTCACATATTGCCGCAGATCTACCACATTGTTCTGGGGTGCAGGCAGCGGAGGGAGTGCCTCCTTCGTACCCTTCCCTGCCGCATGGCGGAAAGTCATAGACGCAAACCCAATGCCCAACAGCTCCTGCAGTCGCTGTTCATGGGAAGGCTCCCGGAAGGTATTGCCGTACTCGAATTTCTGATAGGGTTCTACAGGGACATTGATGTCCAAATCATACACTTCCAAAATCGGCCCGTAGGTCTCCAGCACCTGCACAGCAGCCTGTTCTATCGTCTCTGCCTGACAGGCGAAGGATTCGCTGTTTTCAGGGGTGAAGGTGCAGTAGGTGATGCCGTCTATTTGGCTGAAGCTATAGGGCGCAGGTGCCATTTCAAAGGCATAGTCATTCACCATACCCTCAAAATCAAAGGCAGGACGCAGGTACACAGCATCCAGAACCGACACCAAATTATCCCCCTCCAGTCGGGCAGCGATCTTGTCTGCATCCTTTTGCAGGTATTGTCCCTCATATACATCCGAAAACAATCTGGGATCATTATGGGCAGCCCGCTCGTAGATAACGGCGTACCGTCTGCATACATCGCTGGACACTTCGACCCAATTGGGGTCACTGAAATCTCCCTCATAATAACCGCCATCCTGCCAGGGATTCTCCATTTGTATAGGGGGTTCAGGGGCATCCTTAGTGGGGGCATCCTCCTTCGTGGCAAGCAGTACCGCAAACAGCGCCACTGCCGCTATGGCAACGCAGGCAACCGTCTTTCCCAGACCGGTGGTGAAAAATGTCTTTATGCCGCCCATCGCACCCCCACCGCCTGCTGTCGTCGCGCAGGCAGAAGCCGCTGCGGAAGTGCTGACCAGAGGCGCACCGGATTCCGCCTTCTGCCTGCGGAACAGCCACAGTAGCAAGGGCAGGATCGCAATACTGTGCAGCTTTACGCCATTGCGCTTTTCGTAATCCTCTACGCATTTGGCCATGGCCTTCCGACCGTAATTCAGTCGACTTTTCACAGTACCTTCGCTGACCCTTTGCACCTGGGCAATCTGGCTCACAGGCAGCTCGTCGTAGTAACGCAGAACCATGGCACTGCGCTGCTCCTGGGGCAGAGAATTCAGCATTTCCAAAATCGTGTTCTGCAGATCCTTCCGATCCAGCGCCTCGTGAGGAATAAATTCCACATCCTCCTCCGGCAACGAATCGAATTCGGTGCCGCCGTCCTCATACTCGTCCAGCAAAAGCTCCTTGCGCTTACGGAAATAGTCAGTGCAATGGTGATGTGCGATCTGTCTGCTCCAGCTAATAAAGGCCTCCGGGGCTTTCAGA
The DNA here is from genome assembly GCA_045577035.1 of Faecousia sp. Taxonomy (GTDB): domain Bacteria; phylum Bacillota; class Clostridia; order Oscillospirales; family Oscillospiraceae; genus Faecousia. The sequence goes on from JAZNHQ010000204.1 coordinate 2,989, forward strand.
TCCCCCAGTTTTTCCCAAAGCCGCAAATACACATCCTGGGTCAGATCCTCTGCCAGTTCCTTTTCCTTTACGGTTTTTAGAATGTAGTAGTAAATATCTTGATAGGTTTCTTCAAACAGCTGCTGGGAGGCAGCGCTGTCGCCGGCCTGGGCGGCCAGTACCAATTGCTTTAAGTTTTCTTTTTCCATGGTGTTATCCTTCCTTTTTTGTCCTTTTGATTATACTATTGGGGGAAATGGTTGTCAATAAAGACCGAAGCATGCCCCAAATGGCCTGTTTATGCTCCAACGAAGGCACGGATTGATCCCGGTCAGCCTTCAAAATGTAGTAAAGATTGTAACGCTTTGCCATTCCAATTTCTCCTTTCTGTTACATAAGACGCATTGCAGGCAGGTTTGGTTTTATTTTTTCAAAAAATATGTATTGGCGGCAAACCTGTCAGGCGTAATCCCCGTCTGCATAAAAAAGAATCGAAAAAATTGATTTTAGGTCTTGACTTTTCCCAACACCTATTATATAATGGCAAAGCTGTAAGCAAGATGCTGCTATAGCTCAGTCGGTAGAGCGCATCCTTGGTAAGGATGAGGTCGCCAGTTCAAATCTGGCTAGCAGCTCCATAAAGCAGAAACCCGCTCATTCGAGCGGGTTTTTTGTTTTATTTCGCGCTAGCCAGATTTGAAGAATCCAATCGCAACAGTCCGGTGGACTGTTGCCGGCGACGGCTGGACGGAGCCGAACCTTTATTTTCGCCAAAGCGAAAATGCAAACAAATCTGCTAGCAGCTCCCCGCCCCATAGGGGCGGCCTCAGTTTTGCAACCGCAAACCGGATAGCAGCATCCGCCGCCAAGGTTGGCCACCTTATTGATCAAAAATAAATACGGTTGGCAGCTCCAAAACCCTGATTCTCCTAGAGAATTGGGGTTTTTTCTTGTTTATGAGCCAAAAGCCAGACCGCATCCTTTTTCACTAATTTTCGTGAAAGGATGCGGTCTCATTATGCGCTCTAAAATCTACTTTCCAGAACAGATATATATGATCGTAGGGACACCCGTCCTCGGGTGTCTGTCCGTATTTGCTACGTGTTATGCGGACACCCCGGGAGGGGTGTCCCTACGATGCGGCTGAGAATTTTGCGTCTGTCCTGGGTGCAGATGGTGACGAAATAGGCGCCGTTTTGGTTGTAATCATAATCGGATAACCGATTTGGTTTTCTTTGCTGCAATTCCATAGCACCCCATCCTTTGCGGTTTTCTGTTAGTATAGCACACAATGGGTAAAGAGAAAAGGGCGGATTTCTCCGCCCTAAAGTTCATTCTGCTAAATCAGTAAGAGATAGTAGTTCACCTATTACACTATCCAAAAGAGGGATATACTTATCATCAATGCGGCGAATGTTATCGGCTCGCAAAGCATCTGCATCCCGTTCTGTTCCAAAAAGAACATAGTCGGCAGACAAACCCAAAACATTACATACCTTGATAAGCATTTTTACAGAAATGCCTGTTCTTCCCCGCTCCACTTCTGCTAAATAAGAAACACTAACATCCAACTTTTCCGCAAATTTCTCTCTTGTATAGCCCATACTTTCACGGGCTTTTCTAATCCGTGTATGCAATACTATCACCTCTACATATAGTATCGGTGATAGTAGAAGAAAATAAAATCAACTAATATTGTATGTTTTACATCTTGTATTTGTTGATGTTGTGTGTTATACTGTTGATATCCTAACAAAACAGAAAGGTGAAAGACTATGAAAAAAGCATTATCCCTGATCTTGGCACTTGTTTTGTGCCTGTCCCTGTGTGCCTGCGGCGGCGACAATGACAACACAGAAAAGACCCCCGAGCAAACAACCGCACCCGCAGAAACTACAGTGCCTGAAGAAACAACCGATCCCGCACCCGTCAGTTATTGGGACACGGATTACTATGTGGATGCTTTTGGCGACCCTACCGACGAAGCTTATATGTATGCTGTTGTTGATGGAACATTCAGCAACACCGCAACTATGGGATCAAACTTACAAGTTGTTATTTACTACTCCAATTGTGCGTTTAGTTTTAGACTTTTAGAATACAGAGATGTTAAGGCAACATTTTCTAAATATGATGATATAAACATACAGATTAAGGACTCTTGGGGCGTAAGCGATTTGTGGGAACTGTATGGCAGTGCACCTAACGGGGATATTTACGATACAGATACCTATATCAGCAGTCAGATTTATCACGATTTAACAATTAGCAAAATGGAAGTTCCGGCAATTATCACCATTGGTTCCTCGACCTACAAGTTTACAATTCCCCTTGAAGGATTTGAGGAAACACACGAGGTATACGAAACTATGAAAGAGTAATTCATCAGGGAGCCATCACGGCTCCCGGTTTTTACGCTTCCAAAAGGCTCTTGTATTTGTAGGCGGCGGTGTGGCTAATGTCCCCCTACGCATAGCCGAAGGGTCTTGGCTATCCCACTATCAATTTCTTATAAAAATCTTTCTCCATCCCATTCCCTGCTTCCATCCGGCATTGGATTGATCTGGAGTATTCTTTTCTAATATATTCTTTTCTATTATTTTCTAATATATTCTACTCTGTTCTATTCTAATATATTCTATTCTACTCTATTCTATTCTGGGTTGTCATTTGGTTGGCAAATGGTTGTCACTTGGTTGGCAAGTGGTTGTCAAAAGACGGACACCGCACATTTTGTCCATAATTACCGCTATATCGACTTGAATCAGCGCATATTCTGTCGTATAATTTCTCAAACAAAACTTGAGGAGTGTAGCATATGCAATTAAGAAAACACGCAAGATTCTTATACCAGCCGGTGCTGCCCCTGGGCAAGAACCGCAGCTTCGTCACAAACAGCCCTGCCCATTGGCGTCTGGCCACGGAAGCGGCCACGGAAGGCACAGTCCTTTTGAAAAATAACGGCACTCTGCCTCTGAAAAAGGGCGCAAAGATCTGCCTGTTCGGTCTGGGCGCAGGCGACTTCCAGTTTGGCGGCGGCGGCAGCGGCAAGGTGTTCACGGACAAGCTGATCTCCCTGGCAGACGGCCTGGAAGCAGCCGCAGACCGTGGTCAGCTGGAATTTTTCTCCCCCCTGGCGGACTTCTACACCGCCCAGGTGGCCAATATCTATGCCGATGCCCGCAAGCAGCACCCGGACAGCACGGACTTCAGCGTATGGCGCAGATGCTATCAGATGCCCCTGCCTGTGCTGCCCCAGGAGCTCTACGACCAGGCCAGGGAGTTCGGCGACACCGCTATTTTCTGCCTGTCCCGGTATACCTCTGAGGGCGACAACAACGGCGACCGCAAGGGCGGCAAGGGCGATTTCTACCTGTGGGATGAGGAAAAAGAATTGCTGGACAGCCTGTGCCGGGATTTTTCCACCGTGGTCGTGGTGCTGAACACCCCCGGCCCTGTGTCCACCCTGGAATACGAGAACAATCCTAAGATTGGCGCAGTGCTCTACCCCCTGTACAGCGGCGGCACCGCCGGCGAAGCCCTGACTCGGATTCTGCTGGGCGAAACATACCCCTCCGGCCACCTGCAGCACACCCTGGCGCAAAAGCTGGAGGACTACCCCACCACCGCCGGCTTCCACGAAAGTCAATATTATGTAAACTACACCGAGGATATTTTCGTGGGCTACCGGTATTTTGAGACATTCGCCCCGGAAAAGGTGGTGTACCCCTTCGGCTTTGGCCTGAGCTACACCCAGTTTGCGCTGACCGCCGGTGACGCTGCTCTGAACAAGAACACGGTCACCATCCCTGTGACAGTCAAGAACACCGGCAGCCGTCCGGGCAAAGAGGTGGTGCAGGCCTACCTGACCGCACCACAGGGCAAGCTGGGCAAGGCCAAAAAGGTGCTGTGCGCCTTCGCCAAGACCCAGGAGCTGTTGCCCGGCCAGGAAGCCAAGTTAAAGCTGCACTTCAACATCCGGGATTTCGGCTCTTTTGACGACCTGGGCAAAATCTTGAAAAGCGCCTTCATCCTGGAAAAGGGAGATTACAGCGTCCATGTGGGTACTAATGTACGCGACACAGAAAAATGCCTGACCTTTACCCTGGACACGGATATCATTTGCCGCCGCTGCCACAGCTACATGGCCCCCCAGGCCTTAAAAGAACGGCTCTGCGCCGACGGCACAATGGAGGCCCTGCCCCAGGCACAGCCGACCTGCCATAAGCCCGTGGGCTATAAATGCAAGGCCCAGGCAGACAAGCAATTCCCCCTGGTAGATGCCTACCGCCAGGATCGCCTGGACGAATTCCTGGCATCCCTGACCGATGCAGAATTAGGCGAAATGCTCTACGGCCACCCCATTATGAACGCCTCCAACACCAACGGCATCGGCCTGTTGCCCCGGTACGAGCGCCATGATGTGAAGCTGGTACCCCTGGTACCCACCGCCGACGGTCCCATGGGCCTGCGGATCCGGGAGGGTCGGGGCGTGTCCCCCACCTATTTCCCCTGTGAGAACACCGTTTCTCAAAGCTGGAATTTAAACCTTTCCCGGCGTGTGGGCACTGCCATCGCCAGGGAGGCCAAGGAGAACAATATCGGCATTTGGCTGGCCCCTGCCCTGAACATCCACCGCAACCCCATGTGCGGCAGAAATTTTGAGTATTATTCCGAAGACCCCCTGACCTCCGGCCTGTTTGCGGCGGCCTGCGTCAGCGGCGTCCAGTCTCAAAACATGGCCGCCACAGTGAAGCATTACTGCTGCAACAACCGGGAAAATGACCGCCGTTTGGCAGATTCCCGGGTATCTCAGAGGGCCCTGCGGGAAATCTACCTGCGCAGCTTCGAGATCGTGGTAAAGAAAGCACGTCCCTGGGCGTTGATGACTTCCTATAACCCGGTCAACGGTGTCCAGGCCAGCAAGAACTGGGAGGCCATTAACGGCGTTCTGCGCGGCGAGTGGGGCTATGAGGGCGTGGTCATGACCGACTGGCGCACCCTGTCCAACCTGGACGAGGAGATCCACGCCGGCTCCGATGTGAAGATGCCCGAGGTGACCACCACCTTCTACGAGCACGCTCCCGCCACCTGCGACCCCGGCCAGATGATCACCCAGGGCGCATTGGATCGAGGGGCTGTGCTGGCCTCCGTCCGCCGCATCCTGCAGCTGTTTGAAAAGCTGGATTAAAGAATCCTATGTCGCCCTGAGCGTAGCCGAAGGGCCTTCGCACCAAACGAAAGAGCATGCTGCCAATATGGCAACATGCTCTTTCATAGTGCCAAAAAAGCCGCCAACCGCCAAAACAGAATAAACAAATTGATAGCCACTCACAAAGCCTTCACCCTGGCGAGAAGGTGGCAAAAGTCTCTGATTTTTGACGGACGGGGGAAATGCCTTGCTATGCAAGGCGTTTTGGCTTACTGCGCAACTCGCCCTCTACCGTACCACCTGTACGCCGACGAGGGCGAGTTGCTTGTCTTGACGGCTTTATTGACCTCTGCAGTCTGTCAAAAAACAGGTTTTTTGACAGACTGAAAGAGCATGCTGCCAATATGGCAACATGCTCTTTGTTATTTATTTGTAGCTATCCAGCAGCCAATCCGGAATCTCCTCATTTAAGGATTCGGAATAGAAGAACTGGATACCCGCAAAGCTGCGATCACCCCAGTGATCCTCCTCCCAGGGCTCCCTGGTGCGAACGGTCACATACCAGGCGCTTTCCGTCACCGTATCGTAATAGAAGCTGCTGTGGAAATAGCAGACCGCATCGCCCTCATCCTCGCTGTCGGTAAGCTTCCAGGTCAGTGTGGGCTGCAAGGTTTCTTCCGCCTTCTCCACAGAGTCGTCCGAGGTCAGGCTGGGGGTCACATGGACAGTATCCTCTCCGAACACCACATCAATGGTTTTGGCACGGAACTGCCCATTCACCTGCTCGTAGGTCACCTCCAGCCAGGCACCGTTGAACACGCCCTCGCCGTAGATACTCTCACCGTCCGAGCTTGTAAACTCCGAATAATCCTCCAGCATGGGGATCAGCTCATCCTGGGTCAGCAGAAGCAGCTGGGTCAGCGGCACATTTTCCGTATCCATAGAGGGATAGGAGGGATTCTCACACACAAAGGGGTCTTCTCCATCGGGTGCGTATTTATATACTGTTCCATTGATGGTCAGCGTGCCGCCCTCCAGGGTCCACTGGGTCTGCCCCTCCGGCCAGATACGCATGACCCGCACCCGGATACCGCCGCTGACAGATTCCGCCGCCACCAGGGTCAGCTGGGGATCATTCCCGAAGATATTGAACTCGTCAGACTGCGCCAGGTGAAGCTCCATATTTTCCATCCACAGGTTCGCCGAGCCCACAATAGCATAAACCCGGTCAGACTGGCCGTCACCGTTCAGATCCACGGTCTGAGAGGCATAATAATTCCGCCGGTGCTCCATGTAATTGTCCAGGCTTTCCAGCAGGGATTTGCTGTTACCGGAGATGGTAATATCCTTCAGGTTGGGATCGCTCATCTGGGGCATCTCACTCAGGCCAAACAGTCGGCTGCGCATATCGGGTAAATGTGCCTCATATTGGAACTTCTGCAGCTGTCCGGACATTTCCATGGTGCCGTAAACCACCATGATCATGCTTTCGTTCAGATTGCCGCCCACATGCCAGGTTTTTTCGATCAGGGGCTGATACTCCATAAAGTCCGCCAGCATGGCGTACTCCACCATCTCCAGGCCGCCGGTGGGCGGTGTGTGGAAGCGGATATCCTCGTACATATCCAAAAGCTTATTGCTGTATATGGACTTGTTACCGTCGGTGTCTCCGTCGGCCTCCCAGTAGCAGTGAGAGTCGTTCATCTGGCTCAAGGAAGCGGCGGTCAGCTCATTGATCCACATGTCGCATTCCTTGGCCATCCGTTCGTAGTTGTCGGCAAGCCTTCCCTTATTGTGCTTGTCAGAATAGGTTGCCAGGGTGCGCAGATTTTCACCGGCCGCATACAGGCTCAGAATGCCGTGGGTGCGAGCCTCCCGCACAGAATGATAGTGGCTGGTGGCCCCCTCGTAGTATGACTTGCCCTGAATAAACAGATTGTAGGTGGGGGCCATCAGACTGATCCGGGTATTCAGATTCTGAATTTCCTTGGTGCCCACATCCACCGCCAGCAAAATGGCCTTGCCGATGGGATTGTCCACTGCCTTATCCTTGATCTTGTCCACCAGGTACTTATCCAGATTCAGCACAAACTTATTGAGTATCCCTTGCCACCAGGAGGTGTAGGTATTCTCCACCATGACGACGGCGTCCTTCAGCTGGGAGGAATAGTTTTCCCGGTTGAGAAGCATACTCTCCATCAGCTGCATTTTGTCATTTTGGTTGGCGGTAAAGGCCGCATACTGGGACGCATAATAAGCGCCGTCATTGACCACCTGGAAGGCGGTAAAAATGGGGCCGAAATCGTCGAAAATAATGCCGAATACATTCAGATCGAACTCATTGGCCTCATGGATCGTGTCGGCCAGGTAGGCGCAGTGGTTGCCGCTGAGCAGCAGACCCTCCAGCAGGTCAAAATAGTCCTCCACAGAGCCGTCATACTCGTCTGTGTAATGAACGGCCTCCAAAAACTTCTTACCGGCGCCCTTGTTAGTGAAATTCATGGCCTTGACCACTTTGCTGTCCCATTCAAACTCAAAGATCAGATCGCCGTAGGACACATCATACTCTGAAAGGTCCAGGTTTCCCCAGATATCCCAGAAGGAATATTCGTCAGCCACGACCACCAGAGCGCCGTCCTCTACCACGCAGGTCACATTAAGCCAGGGCAGCAGGGATGCGGTGGAAAAATACCACTGGTCCCCCACCTGCATGGGCTCGGAAATGCTGTCCTTGGCAGACAGCTTGGACTGCCCCAGGGTAGGCGTGATCTTGCCGTTACTCAGCTTCACGGATACGCTCTTGGCGTTTCGGGTAAAGGTGGCAGTTTTGCCGTCGTTTTCATACAAAAAGCCGGTGCATTCCTCCAGATCCTCGCCGGACATCAAAATATCCCCATAGCCGTTGGTGTACACCGTCACCGCCCGGTTTCCGGTCTCAACCGAGTAGCCGGACTGGCGCAGGGTAAGGATCTGCATTTGGGGTGCTGCCTGGGCGGTCTGAGGCAAAAAGGTCAGTACCATTGCCAGCAACAGCACCAAACAGCCTATACGCTTAACCATTTACACTCGCCTCCATTTCCTCCATCAGCATCACCGTCAGCGCCGTATAGAAGCGGCGCACGCCGCAGGATGCGGCATTGAGAAATTCGTCGGTGTAAGTAATTTCCTCACCCGCCACGCTCAGTGTAAAGGTATTGGTCTGAGGCTGACCCTCCAGCAGCTCCAGCATGGTCTCGGTCAGTGCCTCATCACTGTAGTCTGCCTCGCTGACAGCATTGAACCAATCCAGCGTGCCCTGGCAGATATCCGGTGCAATGACCGTAACCGTGATGCTGTCCTCCTGCACCTGATCCAGCTGCAGCGTCAGCGCCTGATCCATGGCATGGCTGAGCTCCGTGTCCTCAGTCAGCAGTTCCGCGCGGATCATGGACAAATAGTCCACATTTCCCTGTAGCGCCGGTTTGGTTTCCTCTTTTTTGCCGCCGCCACTGCAGCCGGCCAAAAGCACCATAACCAGTAATATTGCCATTAATTTTTTCATAGGCTTCCCTCCTTTTTTCCTTATTCTACCATGAAGCCAGTCCATTTTCAACGGGCAAAACTACCATTGTCCATACTCCCGCTCTCACCAACCGTTCGAGCCCGACCAACAAAGCAAAAAAGCAGATACCCCAACGGGTATCTGCTTTTTTGGTGCCGGTGACCGGACTCGAACCGGTACGCTGTCGCCAGCGGTGGATTTTGAGTCCACTACGTCTACCAATTCCATCACACCGGCATCGGTGACTGAACTATTATAGCGCATCTGTACTGCGAATTCAAGGGGGAATTTTTCCGGCTTTTTTGAAAGTCTCCATCAAACAAGGGGTATTCAAAAGGAGGAAGATGTGGTATGATAATGAAGTACCATTGTCAACATATGACAAGGAGGTGTGCTTTTGAAACGAATCTGGCGAAAGATGCGGCTGTTGGCGTTACTGACGCTGATGGCGGCGGTGCTGAGCGGCTGTATTGCCACGTCCGCTGTGGAGGAGCTGTTTACCCTGCCGCAGCCGCCCATCGAATATACGGATCTGGCGGAGACCATCAGTGCGCTGCTGGCCGACGGCTATGAATATGCCGCGCCCTCTGCCGGTCAGCATATCCAGTCGGTGCAGATCGTGGATCTGGACTGGGACGGTCGGGCCGAAGCTCTGGCGTTTTTCCGAAAGCCCACCGACGATAAGCCTTTGAAGATTCTGGTGTTTCAGTCCCGCGACGATGCTTACGAGTTGCTGGCTGTGATCGAGAGCAGCGGCACCTCTGTGGAGCGGGTGGAATATGAGGATATGAACGCCGACGGCGTGCGGGATCTGGTGGTTGGTTGGAAGGGCAGCTCCGATGTGCAGAACGTGGCGGTATACGCCGTGGGCGCGGAGCAGAAAATGCTGATGCAGAGCAACTACACCCGCTACACCGTGCAGGATCTGGACGGTGACGGCATCCCCAATCTGCTGATCATGCGCTCGGACGCCCAGGGCGCCAG
>JAZNHQ010000205.1:0-2945 GCA_045577035.1 Faecousia sp.
ATATAGAAGTGCCGTCTTAGCCTCGCTTGTATTGTAATACCACCTTGGATATAGAGCATCCGTCACAGATTTCCAATTTAGAATATCGCACGGTTGCAACATAATATAAATGATATAAACGATCAAAATCATATATGTGGGGGATGTAAGCACTTATTGGCTCTTCTGCAATAATTGTGGAATGAGCCCCGCAAGGAAGAAAAGAAACCGAAGAAAACTATTAAGAAAGAGCAGAAAAACATTGAGCATGGAGGAGAAATCTCCTACCATGCCCAGTGTTGTGTTCTTGAAGTACTTGAAAATTACAGCAACGGGCGCGGATAGTCAAGGCAAATTTGATTATGCCGTGTGTGATGAAATTCAGGCCGACACCTGTCCTTACTGCCATTCTCAGGAGGTATATGTGCATGGTTATTACTATCGCAACCCTAGTGCCAAGGGGCGCGACGGTGCAAGAAAACGACTAAGGATAAAGGTAAAACGCTATAAATGCCGATGTTGTGGCAAAACCCATACGCAGGATCTCAACCATATTGGGCTTGCAAAATACCAGCGGCGTAATGCCAGGCTCAATGATGCCATCTCGCGCGAATGCGCTAATGGGGTATGTAACAAGAAAATAGGAGAAAAGTATCGGATAAGCACCAGCACCGTGGAACGCCAGCTGCACCGCCATCACGAGAAGCTGCTCGATGAGCAGCTCCGTTATCCTTGCCCTCAAGTGATGGGAATTGATGAACACAGCATTCACCGGGGGCGCACCAAAGGAGCTAAATTCGCCGTCACGTTGACCGATTTGCGCCATCATCGAGTTTATGAAGTCTTTGAAGGTAAGGAACAAAAGACTCTCGAAGGTAATCTGCGCCGCTTAAAAGGCAGGGAGAAAGTAAAAATGGTCTGCATGGATTTATGCTCACCCTTTCGGAGCCTGGTGATGCGACTTTTCCCCAATGCCAAGATAGTGGCAGACCGTTTTCATGTGATAAAACTGATTATTTCTACATTCCATGAGTTTTGCAAAGCGCAGGATCCGGCTATCCGATGGAAGCGTGGTATCACAGCCGCACTACGGACAAAGGGGGCAAATCTGAAGGCAAAGCAACGTCAGCTACTTCAGAAGGAGTTTGAGCTGCACCCAGCTATCCAGGCTGCCCATGAGTTCAAGGAAGAGCTATGTGCTTTATTGAATATCAAGGGTATGAATAAAGCTGCCTGTGTACCATTGCTTGCAAGACTCCAGGAGATGGTGCGGCAGATGCACCAGGAGGCACCAGAGATTTTCAAGAAGTTGGGGCGAACAATTAGACAATGGTTTGAACCCATCATCCGCATGTGGAGATTCACCAAAAGCAACGGAATAACGGAAGGCTTCCACCGGAAAATGAAATTAATTCAACGCCGTGCTTATGGCTATCGTAACTTTGAGAACTATCGGTTAAGGGTGTTAATGGAATGTGGTCACGTGGTGATATGAAAATTCAAATTCCACATAAATTGGGCTCTTCTGCAATAATTGTGGGATGAAGCACCACATCAGCAAAATCGAAGAAGGAGAGATATCAAGAAACCCCATAAAAACATTGAGCATGGAGGAGAAAACTCCTACCATGCCCAGTGTTATGTATTTGAAGTACTTGAAAATTATCAGAAAGATGCCCGGCAGTCAAGTCCGGATTTGGAAAGCTCATTGCGATGAACCCGAAACACCCATCTGCCCGCACTGCGGATGTGCGCATGTTCACATTCATGGCCGTTACGACCGCCACATCATTTGTGCCGGAGAAGATGGTGGAATCAGGCGTATTATCTTAAGGGTAAAGCGTTATAAATGCTGCAACTGCAACAGGACATTCGTGCAGGATTGCCGCTGCATCGGCTTGCAGAAACATGCCGTCCGTACTGTAAGACTCGACTATCAGATGGCCAAACAAATGTTGCGCGGGGTAAGCAATAAGAATATTGCCAGGCAATTCGGAGTCTCCGAAGCCACCATTGAACGGGTTATGCATAGGCAATTCAATAAGATTCTCAAAAAAACACTCAATCATCCTTGCCCACTGATTCTGGGTATTGATGAACATAGTATCCACAGAGGAAAAACTAAAGGACATAAGTTTGCGGTCACTCTGGCAGATTTGAAGCATCATCGCGTCTATGAAGTCTTTGAAGGTAAAAGCGCAACAACACTTGAGCCGCAGCTTAGAAAAATTACCGGCCGCAATAAGGTTCAGGTTGTCTGCATGGATTTATGCTCTCCTTTCCGTAGCCTTGTACAAAGGCTTTTCCCCAATGCTAAAATAGTGGCTGACCGCTTCCATGTCATCCGCCTTGTCATTGATACCTTCCTGGAGTTCTGCAGAGCCGCAGATCCCGATATCCGATGGCAACGTGGTATCACAAAAGCACTCCGGACTCATGCCCGAAATCTTTCTTCTCAACAAAGACTTCTGCTCCAGAAAGTCTTTGCCAAGACTCCCGCAATCAGGATAGCCCATCAGTTCAAGGAAGAGCTTTGTACTTTGTTAAACATTAAGCAGCAGAAGAAAGAGCAATGCAAAGAGCATATTGCCAGACTCAAGGATATGGTATGGCTTATGCTTCATGATGCTCCAGAACACTTTAAACGACTGGGCCGCACCATCCGCCAATGGTTTGAACCAATTATACGCATGTGGCGATTCTCCAAAAGCAATGGAATCACCGAAGGGTTTCATAGAAAAATGAAAGGTATTCAACGAAACGCTTACAATTTCCGCAATTTTGAAAACTATAGATTAAGAGTATTGGTCGCTTGTTCTCATTTCAAAGAAAAATCACCATCCCACAAAAGTTGGGCTTGACCCAAAAAATCGCACTGTGAAGGGGTTACATCTTCTACAGTGCGTTATTTATGGTAAAATCTGATCGGGGCGACAGGATTCGAACCTGCGACATCCAGCTCCCAA
>JAZNHQ010000206.1:0-2737 GCA_045577035.1 Faecousia sp.
CCCCGGGGGGAGGGTAAAACAGCGCGGTGCTTATCGCACCGGGCCAATATCTTTTTACTTCCAAAGTCCGCTGGGGTACAGACCGGCTTCGGTCTTTTCCTTCAGGGCTGCGACCACCATGGGCTTATCCGCCGCATAGGTCACGCCGTACCACTTGTCCGGGGACTGCAGCACCTTGACGGTGGCCTTTTTCTCAGAAAGCAGATCCTCCACAGCCAGGGGCAGGAAATACTCTGCCTTGGCGGGATTGGCAGCTGCCAAAGTGTCCAGGAATTTGGGAAAACGGGCATTCAGCTCATCCAGGAAGCTGGGGGTGAAGCCCCACATATTCATGGAAACCACAGTGTCCGCGCCCACATCCGTCCAGTTTTCGCCGTCCTCGGTGAAATGGATGCCGCCCTCGTATTTTTCGATCTTGGTGCGCTCCACGATCTGGGTCAGCAGACCGTTTTCCGTCTGACACACGCCCCGGGCCACGCTGCCGTGGTCGGTGACGGTGTTGCCCAGCAGATAACCCACCATGCAGTAGTCGTAAACCGCGCCGTCCTGCGCCTTGCACAAAGCGTCGTAAAGTACCTTGTAAGCGGATTTGCCGTAGTAATCATCGGCGTTGATCACCGCGAAGGGCGCGCCGTCAATGGCATCCTTGGCGCACAGCACCGCATGGCAGGTGCCCCAGGGCTTGGTGCGCTCTGCGGGGACAGTATAGCCGGCAGGAAGATGATCCAGCTCCTGATAGGCGTAGCGGATCTCCATGGGGCATTTTTCAAGCCGTTTACCCACGGTGGACATGAAATCCTCCCGGATGGCTTCCTTGATGATGATAACAGCGGTTTCAAAGCCTGCTTCGTGGGCATCGAACAAAGAAAAGTCCAGAATCGCCTCTCCCTGGCATCCCACGGGGTCGATCTGCTTCAGACCGCCGTAGCGGCTGCCCATACCTGCGGCCAAAACGACCAAAACGGGTTTCTTAGCCATAATTCATTCTCCTTGTAAGTAATGGATGGTCTTATCATACTATGTTTTGCGAAACTTTTCAAGAGGCTTAAAGGGTTATCTGCAACTGAATATTGTCCTTTTTCAACTTTTCCCAGGAAAATTCGGCTGCCAACTCCTTAGCGGAGATGGATCTGCTGTGTTCGATCAGGCCGCTGCTGTACGCCAGCGCGCCGATGATTTCTTCCGGTTTTTTGTGCAGGCGCAGGGATCCCAAGTCCAGATCCTTGTCCCGTTTGCTCAGCCGACGTCCGTCGGGAGCGACCAAAAGCGGCACATGGCCGTACGCCGGGTGTGGAAATCCCCAGAGCTCCTGCAAATACATCTGCCGCGGCGCGGAGCCCAGAAGATCCACGCCCCGTACCACCTCGGTGACACCGGCTTCGGCATCGTCCACGGTGACCGCCAGCTGATACACATAAACGCCGTCTGCCCGGCGCACCACAAAATCGCCGCAGTCCGTGGAAAGATCCTGGGAAAACGGCCCCTGGCACAGATCCGTCAGGTGGTATTCCTTTGCCGGGACTTTCACACGCCAGGCGGGCAGGCGGTCAAAGGCGGCTTTTTCGGCCTCCGACAAATTCCGGCAAGTACCGGGGTAGACATAGGTGCCATCGCTGAGATGGGGCGCGTTGACGCTGTGAAGCTGGCTCCGGGTGCAGTAGCAGGGGTACAGCAGGCCCATTTCCTCCAGCTGAGCGAAATAGCGGTCGTAAACTGCGCTTCTTTGACTTTGAGGGGCAGTTTCCAGATCCCAGTCAAGACCCAGCCAGCGCAGATCCTGCCGCAGAGTTTCGGCAAATTCCGCGCTGGTGCGCAATGTGTCCAGATCCTCCATCCGCAGAACCAGCGCGCCGCCCCGGGATTTGACGGAAAGCCACGCGATCAGCGCGGCGAACACATTTCCCAGGTGCATACGCCCGGAGGGGGTGGGGGCGAAACGGCCCACGGGGGTTGTTGCTGCTGCCATATTACTTCAAAAAGACTTCCAGCCAGTAGATCAGCACGGCGATGATGCCAAGGCAGAGGAAGCTGGCAATGGCCATCAGTATGGTCAGCCACCGGTCTTCTCTTTTTTTGCTTTTTTTGGTCTTTTTTGCCTGTTTCATAGGTTCGGATCTCTCCTCCACAGGGGGTTCCGGCGTGACTTCCGGTTCATCAAAATTCAAATTCAACAGTTCTTCGTCCGAGAATATCTGGGTATCGTCCCAATCTGCGGGTGTGGTGTCCAACGAATCAATGGGGATATCCGCCAGCAGATCCTCATCCTTCATGATGTCTGCCAAAAGCTCTTTTTCCAGACGTTCCAACTCCTGGTCTCTATCGTTTGCCATGGATGTCGCCTCCTTTGTTTATGCTATTTTACCGCAAAAATAGCGGAGTGTAAAGGGAAAAACCGGGAAGAAATAAAAAATTCCTTGGGAACTTAATACTTATTTAACAATTATTCGCTTTTTTTATTCACAAATGCGGATTAAGATATAGATGGATAACATCTCTTTTTCATTTTTCATCTCCTCTTTTTCTTGCAACGAGGCCCGCGGACAGCTGCGGGCCTCAATGCATTTTGGCAAATATTTCTGTCGGGAACAGCACAGCGAATGAAAATTCCGTTATTTCCAAAATAGACCTTGACAAAACGGATTTCATATGCTAAGATTTTATGGCTGTAAACAGCCAGGTAGCGTATGCGCGGGTGTAGTTCAATGGTAGAACACCAGCCTTCCAAGCTGGATACGCG
>JAZNHQ010000207.1:0-7260 GCA_045577035.1 Faecousia sp.
CAGAACTACGTCAACATCCAGCTCGCCCCAGGGCAGCTCAGCAGCGTTGGCCTTAGCGTAGATGGTGATCTTCTTGCCGTCGACAACGATGTTGTCCTCGCCAGCCTCGACAGTGTGAGCACCGAAGGGAGCAGCGTAAGCGCCCTGGGTGGAGTCATACTTCAGCAGATGAGCCAGCATCTTGGGGGAGGTCAGGTCGTTGATAGCAACAACCTCGAAGCCCTCAGCGCCGAACATCTGACGGAAAGCCAGACGGCCAATACGACCAAAACCGTTAATAGCAACTTTTACAGACATGGTGATTTCCTCCATTTTTAGCCGCCTGAGCGGCATTATTTATTTTTCAGGGTTGTTATAAACCCACGCCAAATCATTATACTATAACTTTTTTCCGTTGTAAAGTAGTGGAATTGAATAAAATCCAAGACTTTTTGCAAAAAGAATTGACACAGCTAACAAAAACCGAAACTTTTGATACACCAATTCCGATTTATCGCCTGGTCATTTCGATGCGAAAAGGCTTCCCCCTGGGGGGAAGCTGTCAAAAATCTATCTGATTTTTGACTGATGAGGGGTATGCAATGTCTGAAAACGCCCCACGGCACAGATCCTTCGACGAACGCCCCTCATCCGTCACCAGTGTGCGCACTGGTGACACCTTCCCCCGAGGGGGGAAGGCTTTCGCTGCGCCTAACCAACTGCTCAGACCAATCAATCGAAAAACGGTATAAAATTTGCAAATTGTTCTATTATTTTTCTTTTACCTGTGATATAATGGCAAAAATATGCCTTGGAAAAAGGAGAACGATACAAATGGGTTTGATTTCTAAAATTTTTGGAACACCCTCCGAGCGAGAGATCAAGAAGATCCGCCCCACGGTGGAGAAGATCCTTGCTCTGGAAGAAGAATATAAAGCCCTGTCCGAAGAGGAACTCAAGGGCAAGACCGCTATTTTTAAAGAGCGCTATGCCCAGGGCGAGACCCTGGATCAGCTGCTGCCGGAGGCCTTTGCGGCCGTTCGGGAAGCTGCCTGGCGTGTGTTGGGTATGCGTCCTTATCCTGTGCAGCTGATCGGTGGTATTATTCTGCACCAGGGCCGCATTGCGGAAATGAAGACCGGTGAAGGTAAGACCCTGGTGGCAATTCTGCCCTGTTACCTGAATGCCTTGACCGGGGAAGGTGTCCATGTGGTCACCGTCAACGAGTACCTGGCCAAGCGTGACTCCGAGTGGATGGGCAAGGTCTACCGTTACATGGGCTTGACTGTTGGCCTTATTATTCCCGGCATGCAGAGCGATCAGCGCCGGAAATCCTATGCTGCGGACATTACCTACTGCACCAATAATGAATTGGGCTTTGACTACCTGCGTGACAATATGGCCATCTACAAGCAGGAACTGGTACAGCGTGGTCACGCCTTTGCCATCGTGGATGAGGTGGACTCCATTCTGATCGACGAAGCCCGTACCCCTCTGATCATTTCCGGTAGGGGCGAGGAATCCTCCAAGCTCTATGAAATGGCGGACTATTTCGTATCCACCCTGCGCAAGCAGGTTTTTGCCAAGACTGACGACAAGGAATCCCAGGATGATCTGGATTGCGATTACATTGTGGATGAAAAGTCCCGCAGTGTATCTCTGACCGCCTCCGGCATTGCCAAGGCAGAAAAGTATTTCGGCGTGGAAAACCTGGGCGATCCGGAAAATGCCACCTTGTCCCACCATCTAAACCAGGCTATGAAGGCCCGGGGTGTCATGAAAAAGGACACCGACTATGTGGTCAAGGAAGGCCAGATCATCATTGTGGACGAGTTCACCGGCCGTTTGATGTACGGCAGACGGTATAACGAGGGTCTGCACCAGGCCATCGAAGCCAAGGAGCGAGTGCAGGTTGCTCATGAGAGCAAGACCCTGGCAACCATCACCTTCCAGAATTTCTTCCGTCTGTACCATAAGTTGTCCGGTATGACCGGTACCGCTCTGACTGAAGAGGAGGAGTTTAACTCCATCTACGGCTTGGATGTGGTGGAGATCCCCACCAACAAGCCTGTGATCCGTAAGGACAACACCGATGTGGTCTACAAGACCGAGGCCGGTAAGTACCGTGCCATTATCCGCCAGGTGCAGGAATGCCACCAAAAAGGTCAGCCTGTGCTGGTGGGTACGGTTTCCATTGAAAAAAGTGAGATCCTCAGCAAGCTGCTGAAAAAGGTGGGTGTACCTCACAATGTTTTGAACGCCAAATACCATGAAATGGAAGCGCAGATCGTTGCGCAGGCCGGTAAATTCGGTGCCGTGACCATCGCTACCAACATGGCAGGCCGTGGTACGGATATTATGCTGGGCGGCAATGCTGAGTACATGGCCAAAAACGAACTGCGCAAGCAGGAGCTGCCTGAGGAGCTGCTGGCCGAGGCGGATTCCTATGCCGAGACCGACAATCCGGAGATCCTGGCTGTGCGCAAGCAGTACGAGCAGCTGCTGGAAAAGTACAAGGCGGAGATCGCCGATGAGGCACAGAAGGTGCGTGATGCAGGCGGTCTGTTTATCATTGGTACTGAGCGCCATGAGTCCCGCCGTATCGACAATCAGCTCCGTGGCCGTGCGGGCCGCCAGGGCGACCCCGGCGAAAGCCGCTTCTATCTGAGTCTGCAGGATGATCTGATGCGCCTGTTCTCTTCGGATCGCATCATGGGTATGATGAATATGCTGGGCATTGACGAGGATACGCCCATTGATGCCAAAATCCTGTCCAATGCGGTGGAAACGGCTCAGAAGAATGTGGAAAGCCGTCATTTCCGTTCCAGAAAGAATGTGCTGGAATATGACGATGTGATGAACACCCAGCGTAAGATCATTTACGCCCAGCGTCAGAAGGTGCTGGACGGCGAAGAGCTGCGGGGCGTGATCATGAGAAATCTGCGCCTGGTGGTGGACTCCACTGTGGCAGATACACTGAGCGAAAACGGGGGTATCCTGGAGCAGGACAACCTAAGCAAAGTACTCAAGCCCTTTGAGGGGGTGTATTTTACTAAGGGTGCTTTAAAATATGAGGGCAAGCTGGATGCAGATCACCTGGCAGATGCCATCTACGCCAAGGCAGAAGAAACCTATAACGCCAAAGAGCAGAATCTGACCCCCGATGTGATGCGTGAGCTGGAGCGTGTAGTCATGCTGCGCTGCGTGGACGAATACTGGATGGATCATATTGACTCCATGGAGGATCTGAAGCAGGGTATCGGTCTGCGTGCCTATGGTCAGCATGACCCGGTGGTTGCCTATAAGGCTGAGGGCTTCCAGATGTTTGAGGCCATGAACAATGCCATTGGCGAGGAGACTGTACGCCGTATTTTCCTGGCACAGCTGAAGCCCCGCCAGGAAGTGAAGCGTGAAAAGGTAGCTAAGGAGACCGGCACCAATAGTGACCGCACCGTTAAGCAACAGCCTGTGCGCAATAAGGACAAAAAGGTAGGCCCCAATGATCCTTGCCCTTGCGGCAGCGGCAAAAAGTACAAAAACTGCTGCCGGCAAAAGGACATCTCCAGCGGAATGTAAATTGAAATTTGTCGTTCTGTTATTTCGATGCGCAAAGGCTTCCCCCTGGGGGGAAGCTGTCAAAAATCTATTGGATTTTTGACTGATGAGGGGTCAGCAATGTCGGACAACGCACCACAGCACAGATCCTGTGACCAACGCCCCTCATCCGTCACCAGTGTGCGCACTGGTGCCACCTTCCCCCGAGGGGGAAGGCTTTCGCTGCGCCTAACCAACTACTCAGAGCGATAAATTGAAATTTAAAGGTTATTATTTATGTCAGTAATTACAAACAAAATCGGTGCTTTGGAATATCTAACCGCAGAAAATATTTCTGCGTCCCATTGCTTTACCACCCGGCTGGGCGGTGTCAGCAGCGGATACCTGGAAAGTCTGAATTTGGGTATTCACCGAGGAGATAATCCGGAAAATGTGCTGAAAAACTATGAAATACTGGAAAATGCCTTGGGTTTTGATGTAAAAAATGCGGTTTTATCCCACCAAACCCACACGGATATTGTAACTGCGGTGGATGAAAGCCACTGGGGTGTGGGCTTATTCAAGGGAGAGTTGCCGGAGTGTGATGGTTTAATTACCAATACACCCGGTACGGCTTTGGTGGTCTTTACCGCCGATTGCACGCCCATTTTGCTCCATGACCCGGTGACCGGGGCGGTGGGCGCTGTCCACGCAGGCTGGCGCGGCACTGCCGCAGCCATTGCCGAAAAGGCGGTTTTGGCCATGAAAGCCCATTACGGCTGTGACCCGGCCAATATCCGGGCTGCCATTGGCCCCAATATCAAGCAGTGCTGCTTTGAGACAGACGCAGATGTGCCCAATGCATTATTGGATGCCCTGGGTGAGGCGGCAAGACCCTATATTGCGTCCAAGGGTGAAAAATTCTTTGTGGATCTGACTGCTATGAACACCCTGTTTTTGCAGCGTGCAGGTGTCAAGGATATCCAAACCGCCTGCCAGTGTACCCGCTGCGAGGCGGATCGGTTTTGGTCTGCCCGTGTCCACGGTGACCGCCGCGGCAGCCAAGGTGCTGTGATCGTTAGATAAAGGAGAATATTATGCAGAGAATATTCGCTCTCTTTTTAATACTGTTATTGCTGGCAGGCTGCAGCAAGCAGGGGGACTATACCCCCACCGGTGACGCACTCAGCTGGGATGAGGACTATACCGGCCCTGTGAATACCCGCCCGATTGAACAAACCGAGCAGGAACTGACCATGCCCTACTATGCGGATGTGACTATGAATCCGCTGAAATGCACGGACTATACCAACCGTGCCTTTGTATCTTTTTTGTATCAAGGCCTGTTCGTGGTGGATCGGGAATATAATGTAGAGCCTATGCTTTGCGGAAAGTATTCCATGACAGAGGATATGAAGAGCTACACCTTCTATGTGGATGGGGCTGCCACCTTCTCCGATGGCAGCAGTGTCCGGGCGGCGGATGTGGCAGCCACGCTGCTGGCCGCCAAGGAAAGCACTTACTATGGTGGCCGCTTCCTGCATATTACCGCCGTGGAGCTGTCCGAGGATGGCGGCGTGACCGTCAAGCTGGACACCGCCTGTGAGAATCTGCCTATTCTGATGGACATTCCTATTATTAAGGAAAGTCAGTTGGAAAGCGACCACCCCCTGGGCTCCGGCCCTTATGTACTGGACACTTCCGGTACGGAATGGCTGCTGCGCCGCCGCACAAACTGGTGGTGCAAATCCGAAATGGCTGTCAGCGCCAACACCATTGTTATGGCAAAGGCAGAATCCAATATCCAGATCCGTGACGATTTCCAGTTTGCGGATGTGAATTTGGTATGTGCAGATCCCTGCTCTGACCGTTATGCGGATTACCGCTGCGATTACGAGCTTTGGGATTGCGAAAGTGGTGTTTTCACTTACATTGCCTTTAGTGATTTCAGTACTGTATTTGATACGCCCCAGATCCGTGCCGCACTGACCTATGCGGTGGATCGGGATATGCTGGCTGAAAATTATTACCGGGGCTTTGGCAGAAGTGCCACCTTGCCTGCCTCACCGCTTTCTCCTTATTATAATAAGGGCCTTGCAGAGCAGTACACCTACGCGCCGGAAAAATTCCAGCAGGTGCTGACGGAAACCGGCAAGGAGGGCAGTACGGTGATCTTCCTGGTCAATAGTGATGACAGTCTGCGCGTCCGGGCGGCCCGTGTGGTAGCAGATCAGCTGACCCAATGCGGATTGGTGGTCACTATGAAGGAGGTTTCCGGAAGTGCCTATACCAACGCGCTAAAGAATCGGGAATTCGATTTGTATATGGGGCAGACAAAGCTCTCTGCAAATATGGATCTGTCTGCATTCTTCCATTCCAGAGGTGCTTTGAGCTATGGCGGCGTGAATGATGTGGAGGCCTATACCCTGTGCCTGCAGGCGCTGGAAAACCATGGCAACTACTATACCCTGCATCAATATGTGATGGATAACGGACTTCTGTGCCCGGTGCTGTTCTGCTCCCAGGCGGTCTATGCAGCCCGAGGTGCTATTACCGGTCTGTCCCCTGCCAGAGATAATATCTGTTTCTATTCCATCGGAAAAACCATGGAAAAAGCATTTATCCGTGAATAAATAAACCCTGCTGCAAGCTGCTTGCAGCAGGTTTTTTGCTGCAAATTCGTATTTATCGCTCTGTTGCGGCGGTGCGCAAAGGCCCCCTTGTGTAAAGGGGGCCTGTCGAAAATCTCCGATTTTTGACTGGGGGATTGACAACCCCTCCGAGCAAAATCAAAGATTTTGCCCACCTCCCCTTACACAGGGGAGGCTTTGGTACGGTGGTAAACGGAGCGATAAATTGGAATTTTAATAAAAAATCAGAAAAACATTGTAAAAATTACAATAAATTTACAAAAAAGCACTAGCAATTCTTGATGGAGTGTGCTATAATGCGTCCATTCTTTTCTCTGTAAAAAGACAATTGTGTTTACAGTGAGAACAAAAAGGAGGAAAAATCTATGAAAAAGAGAGTAAGTTTGTTGCTCGTAATTGCAATGCTGCTGTCCATGGTGCCCTTCGTGGCGTCCGCTAGTGAGACAGTAGTGTTGGATGACACTGTAACTGCCTCATCTGGCAACAAGTATACCTATAAGTTTGCCCCCACAACAGACGGCACGCTGACTGTGACCGTGGGTGACGGCACCACCAATTGGGTGTCCGATGTATACTCATTCGCCACATTCAAGGCGATTGCTTCCAGCTCCGGTACAGCGGAGGGAACTTATTCCGCTGAAGTGACTGCGGGTACAAATTATTATATCCGCGTGTATGCTTCCAGCGGTGCATTGGCTGCAACACCTGTAAAAGCAGTCTTTACCCCTGCCGGTGGCTCTGAGGCCACTGAGCCTGAGACCGAGGCAACAAAGGACGCCTATGCTGTTTCCACTACCACCCTGAGCGTTGGCAGCAATATCGTTAGCACAATTGATACTGCTGAGGCTACCATTTATAAGTTTACCCCCAGCGAAACCGGTACCTATACCATCACCGGCCCCGAGGGCAGCAAGGTTGGTATCTGGGGTTATAGCACCGCTTATCTGGTCAATCCCAACAGCACTTCCAACAGCTTTGATTGGGAATGTGCCAATGTTGGCCCCAGCATTTTTGTGGGTGTTCTGGACGCAGAGGGCGAGATCGTTCTGACTGTGGAATTTACTCCCATTGAGACCGAGCCCACTGAGCCCGAGAC
>JAZNHQ010000208.1:0-6246 GCA_045577035.1 Faecousia sp.
CTATCAACTCCTTGGCCCACAGAACGACATGGCTACGCTCCGACTTCCTGCGGCCCCGAGCCGATGCTGAAAGCGGTGTACAAGGCCACCGCCACCTCGGGTCAGTTCAGTTTTGAGGAGCGGATGGGTTGCGGCTTCGGCGCTTGCATGGGTTGCTCCTGCAAGGTGATCACCGGCTACAAGCGCATCTGCAAGGACGGCCCCGTGCTGGAAAAGGAGGAGATTTTATGGGACGCTTAAGTGTCACTCTCTGCGGCATTGAGATGGATAACCCCGTCATCCCTGCCTCCGGCACCTTCGGCTTCGGCTACGAGTTCGCCGAATTGTACGACATCAACATTTTGGGCACTTTTTCGTTCAAAGGCACCACCAAAGACCCCCGTTTCGGCAATCCCACCCCTCGTATCGCCGAGTGTACCGCCGGTATGATCAATGCGGTGGGTCTGCAGAATCCCGGTGTGGACGCGGTCATCTCCGAGGAGTTGCCTAAGCTGAAAAAATGCTTTCACAAGCCGGTGATGGCCAACGTCAGCGGCTTTGCCATCGAGGACTACGCCTACACCTGCGAGAGATTGGATAAAGAGGAGCAGGTGGGCTGGTTGGAGGTCAACGTCAGTTGCCCCAACGTCCACGGCGGCGGTATGAGCTTCGGCACCGACCCCAAGGCAGCGGCGGAAGTGACCGCAGCGGTCAAGAAGGTCACCACCAAGCCTGTGATCGTGAAGCTTTCCCCCAATGTCACCGACATTGTTTCCATCGCAAAGGCTTGCGAGGATGCAGGTGCAGACGGCATCAGTCTGATCAACACCATGCTGGGTATGCGCATTGATCTGCGCAGCCGCAAGCCGGTGATCGCCAACAAAATGGGCGGCTTTTCCGGCAGCGCCATCTTCCCGGTGGCGGTTCGTATGGTCTACCAGGTGGCCAGTACCGTTAAAGTGCCGGTGATCGGCATGGGCGGTGTGAGCAGCGCAGAGGATGTGATCGAAATGATGCTGGCCGGTGCCACTGCCGTTGAGGTGGGCGCTGCCAACCTGGTCAATCCCTTTGTTTGCCGGGATATCATAAATGACCTGCCCCAGGTTATGGATAAATACAGAATCAACACATTAAGTGAAATTATAGGAGGCGTACAAAATGGGTAAGGATGTAATTGTAGCATGTGATTTTTCCAGCGCAGAGCAGGTGTTCTCTTTCCTGGATAAGTTCACCGGCAAGAAGCCTTTTGTGAAGATCGGCATGGAGCTGTACTATGCAGAAGGCCCTGCCATCGTTAAGGAGATCAAGGCCAGAGGTCACAAGATCCTCCTGGATCTCAAGCTGCACGATATTCCCAATACGGTGAACAAGGCCATGAGCGTACTGAGCCGTTTGGATGTGGACATTTGCAACCTGCACGCTGCCGGTACAACCGCCATGATGCAGGGTGCTTTGGAGGGTCTGACCCGCCCCGACGGCAGCCGTCCGCTGCTGATCGCCGTGACCCAGCTGACCTCCACCGACCAGGAGAGCATGGAGCGGGATCTGCTGATCCACGAGCCTATCGACCAGGTGGTTATGCACTACGCCAAGACCGCCAAGAATGCAGGCCTGGACGGCATTGTTTGCTCCCCCCTGGAGGCAGGCAAGGTACATGATACCTGCGGTAAGGCGTTTTTGACTGTGACCCCCGGTGTCCGCTTTGCTGACGGCGATGTGGGCGATCAGAAGCGTGTTATGACCCCCGCACAGGCCAAGGAGATCGGCTCTGACTACATCGTGGTGGGCAGACCCATCACCGCCGCCGCTGACCCCGTAGCCGCCTACGAGCGCTGCGTGGCTGAATTCTGTGACTAAGAGGTAAGGAAATGGAAAGCTACAAGAGAAAATTTATTGCGTTTCTTCAGAGCGCAGGCGTGCTGAAATTTGGCGACTTTACCGCCAAGAGCGGCCGCAAGATCCCTTATTTTGTCAACGCCGGTATGATCAAGACCGGTGAGCAGATCACCAAGATGGGCGAATTCTATGCCAAGGCTTATATGGATAAGCTGGGCAAGAAGGAAGCCGTGCTGTACGGCCCTGCCTACAAGGGCATTTCTTTGTCCATTTCCGCCGCTGTGGCGCTGAGCAAGAACGGTCTGAATCTGCCCTTCTTCTTTAACCGCAAGGAGGTTAAGGATCACGGCGAAGGCGGCACTTTCGTGGGCTATGTTCCCCAGGCCGGTGAGCAGATCGTTATTATCGAGGATGTGATCACTGCCGGTACTGCCATCCGTGAGAGCATGGAAATTCTGAGCCACCTGGAAGATACCAAGGTCATCGCCACCTTCATCATGGTTGACCGCAAGGAAAAGGGCCAGGGTGAAAAGGGCGCTATGCAGGAGATCGAGGAGCAGTTTGGCTTCCCTGTGTACTCCGTTGTGGATGTGTACGACATTATCGAGTATTTGGAGGAAGATCCGGCCAATGCCGAGAATGTGGAGCGCATTAAAAACTACCTGGCTGTGAACGGTGCAAAGGCATGAGAAGTTTGATTGACATTACGGACTTTTCCGTAGAGGAGCTGTCCCAGCTTTTGGACAAGGCCTGCCATATCAGCGAAAATCCCCAGCTTTATGCAGATGCCTGCCGGGGCAAGAAGCTGGCAACCCTGTTCTATGAGCCCTCCACCCGTACCCGACTGAGCTTTGAAGCAGCCATGCTGGAGCTGGGCGGCAATGTGCTGGGCTTCAGTGAGGCCGGTTCTTCCTCTGCCGCCAAGGGCGAGAGCATTGCGGACACCGCCAAAATGATCAGCTGCTATGCGGATATTATGGCCATGCGCCATCCCAAGGAGGGCGCACCCTTTGTGGCCGCTCAGAACGCCAGCATTCCTGTGATCAATGCCGGTGACGGCGGCCACTGCCATCCCACCCAGACCCTGACCGACCTGCTGACCATTTACCGTGAGTTTGGCAGACTGGACAATCTGACCATTGGCTGCTGCGGCGACCTGAAATACGGCAGAACCGTTCATTCTCTGATCGCTGCCATGAGCAGATACAGCAATATCAAGATCGTGCTGATCTCCCCGGAGGAGCTGCGGCTGCCCAAGTATGTGCGCTACGAGGTTCTGGAGAAAAACGGCATGGAATATGAGGAAACCACTTCCTTGGAAAAGGCCATCGGCCAGCTGGATGTGCTGTACATGACCCGAATCCAGCGGGAGCGCTTTGATGATCCGCAGGATTATGAGCGGCTCAAGGACAGCTTCGTGTTGGATACACAAAAAATGGCGCTGGCAAAGCCCCAAATGCGTGTGCTGCATCCGCTGCCCCGTGTGAACGAGATCAGCGTAAAGGTGGACAGCGATCCCCGGGCGGCCTATTTCCGCCAGGCACTCAACGGCAAGTTTGTGCGTATGGCGCTGATTCTCAAGCTGCTTCAGGAGAAGGATCTGGAGGTTGCCCAAAAGGAGGATTATCCTTTGGTGGTCAATGAGCTGCGCTGTGACAATCCCCGGTGCATTACCTCCTGTGAGCAGGAGATCGACCATGTGTTCAAATGCGTGGAGCCTGCCATGGGAATCCACCGCTGCATCTACTGCGAAGCAAAGAAAGTAAAATAACAATTTAAGGCTCCCCTTGTAGGGGAGCTGTCACCGAAGGTGACTGAGGGGTGTAAAAGCCAATATTTATGCGGTTTTTGACAACACCCCTCCGCCCCCTGCAGGGGAGGCAAAGCGGAAAATTTGAATTTAGCGCAAAAATGGTGCTGGCTCGGATGAGTCAGCACCTTTATTGTTACAGGGCAATGGAAACAGGAACGATGATCTCGCCGTTGGAGGCTGTGACCTCTACCTCCAGGGATCTGCCCTGGGCATCGGTGATGGCCTGTGCCATGCGCTCCATGGGGAAATTCCGGGCAAGTCCGGAGTAGGGATCAAGACGGTCAAACATATAACGGTCAACCATGACCTTATGACCGTTATTTTTGGTCAGAATCAGCTTGATCACCGCCATGGGATAGTTGCAGGTGACTGCGCCTGCCATCAGCTGCTCCTTGGTGGTGCAGCTGGCGTCGGTGAAGCTTACCTGAGCCCGCTGGTAAGGCTCTAAGCCCAGGAATTCCTTGGTGGTAAGAGGAATGTAAAACTCCTTCAAAAGCATGGAGAAGGTGTACTTGAAGCTGACACGGCCGGAGTAGTGCAGCACTTCATCGCCGTCACGCATGTCGTAGAAGCCTGCACCGGGAGTACCGCCACGCTGATCCTGGATCATCACATAGCTCTTTTCCAGGTCGAGCTTGCCATCCTCGGTGTACTCCACATGGGGATAGTCGATACACATCATGGTGTGATCCTTATCGGAGGAGGTCACCGCGTCCGCGGGCTGGATCTTGGTGTAGGCGTCCAAAATTTTGTCCACACCGTTTTCCTGAATGATAAGGCTGGTATGGTGATCCCGAAGGTTTTCCAGCTCCGGGTCGATATAATAATCACCCACGGGGTAGCAGCCGACTTTGGGCGTCATGCGGAAATTGATGAAGCGGCCCTTAAGGGTGTGGCAAACGCTGCTCAGACCCCACATAACGCCACCGGCGCAGGTGCAGCCGATCAGATCGTTAAATTCCTCGGGAGTGCCGTAGAAGCGCAATCTGCCGCTTTCCTGGTCGTAAAACTCCATGAACTGGAACAGACCCTTGCCGCCATTGGTATAAGGCAGGCCGGCGTGGGTGACATGTGCTTCATAGATAAACCGCTTGCCGGAAACGGCACCGGTCTTGCTGTGGGCGATTTTGCGATCGGTGACCCACTGGACACTGAGAAGATCCCGCATGGCTTTAATTGCCATTTGACGCATTTCGTCAATGGAGGGATCGTGATCAAAGGTATAGTCGGGGCGTTCCGTGGGGTTGGGTACTGCAACAAGGCTCATAGTAAAAACTCCTTTGCATTTTTTCTCATCATATCACCCGGGTATGGAACTGTCAATTTCCAAACAACGCACAAAATCATTGTATTTTCATTAAAAATGCCCCGCATCACTTTGGATGCAGGGCAGATATCAAAATACTTTATTTACCAAATACCACAGGGCAATGAGAATGACCAGGAAGGGGATATAGGCGGTCAATGCGGCTGCGCCGATGGCCAGCACCACTACGCCCATGTGATTGAGCAGGTAGATTAGACCGGACAAAATGGCGGTGGTCAGCACCGCGCGGGTGATCAGCTTACCTACTACATTGGCAAAGAAGAAGGTGTACATAGCGCCTACAAAGGGATTGACCGACACGGACAAAATGGCACCCACGATCAGCTTAAACAGTCCTGTCAGCAACAGGATCAGCAAAATGGCCAGCAGCACTGTGGGGGCGTAGGTGACGATGCCATCCGGCAGATAGGTCTGGAACAGGCCAACTACCAGCAGATGCAGCATATAGCCGATAAGCACGGTCAGCGCCCGGAAAAAGGTCCAGCTGAAGATGTTCTTGCCTCTGGGCAGCCAGCGGTCGGCCAGATTCACCAGGAAGGCCAGAATGACCATGCTCAGCAGCTCCGAGCATACAAAGGCGTAATCTCCCTGGAGGGCGTAAATGCTCATATACTCCTTGCCGATGGTCACAAAGGGCAGGGGAGCGATAAACTTTTCATAGCGTACACCGGCACTGTTCAGCAGCACGGTGGCAATGTAAATGAACAGAATGCCGATGGCCGACGATACAGCATAGCTCAAGGTGGATTTTTTGCCAAAAATAAACCGTCCCAGGATTCCCAAAAGCAAAGTGCCAAACAGCAGCACACCGGCGGCGATCAGAATGTCCTGGAAATCCATGCCGTGGGATTTATAATAATTTAAGATCGTGTCCATAGAAAACTCCTTCTGATGGATAAAGCAAACAGCCGCCATTGCTGGCGGCTGCATGTTTGTGTATCAAGAGAAGTAAAATTACTTCATCTCGGCCTCGGCGCCAGCTTCCTTCAGCTCTGCGACCATCTTCTCTGCGTCTTCCTTGGAAACAGCTTCCTTCAGGGTCTTGGGGCAGTTGTCAACCAGGTCCTTAGCGTCCTTCAGGCCCAGACCGGTGATCTCACGAACAACCTTGATGACGTTCAGCTTGGAAGCGCCAGCATCCTTCAGGATAACGTCGAACTCGGTCTTCTCCTCAGCAGCCTCAGCAGCAGCGCCAGCAGCGGGAGCAGCAACAGCAGCAGCAGCGGCGGAAACGCCGAAAACTTCCTCCAGAGTGTGAACCAGCTCGGACAGCTCCAGAACGGTCAGACCC
>JAZNHQ010000209.1:0-12930 GCA_045577035.1 Faecousia sp.
TGGTTTGGGTATGTACACCGCTCAGGCTGTGATCCGTGAGTCTCTGGCCAACAAGGTCAAGACCGTCATGGAGACCACCGCTTGTGATGAGCGCAAGGCTGCTTGCCAGGCTTGGCTGGACACCTACAATGATGGCGAGGCCAACAAGGCTGCCACCAAGGCTCTGATTGCCAACCTGGAATCCAAGGTTTGCTGCGACACTGTTGCTGACATTCTGAACAAGAAGGAATATCTGTCCAAGAAGTCCGTGTGGATCTTCGGTGGTGACGGCTGGGCATACGACATCGGCTTCGGCGGTGTTGACCATGTTCTGGCTTCCAACAAGGATGTAAACATCTTCGTATTCGATACCGAGGTTTACTCCAACACCGGTGGACAGGCCTCCAAGGCTTCCAACATCGGCCAGGTTGCTCAGTTTGCTGCTTCCGGTAAGGAAACCAAGAAGAAGTCCCTGGCTGAGATCGCTATGTCCTATGGCTATGTCTATGTTGCTCAGATCGCTATGGGCGCTAACCAGGCACAGACCATCAAGGCCATCTGCGAGGCCGAGGCTTACAACGGTCCTTCCCTGATCATCGGCTACGCTCCCTGTGAGATGCACTCCATCAAGGGCGGCATGATGAACTGCCAGGCCGAGATGAAGAAGGCTGTTGACTGCGGCTACTGGAACCTGTTCCGCTTCGATCCCTCCAAGGAGACCGGTAAGTTCACTCTGGACTCCAAGGCTCCCAAGGATGGCTATCAGGAATTCCTGATGAACGAGGCTCGCTACAGCCGTCTGACCCGTGAGTTCCCCGAGCGTGCAACTGAGCTGTTCGCTAAGAACGAAGCTGCCGCTAAGGAGCGTTACGAGCACCTGCTGAAGCTGGTTGAGATGTACAAGGATTAATTCCTAAATATCTACCCGCCCCCAATTGGGGGTGGGTTTTTTACGCAAAAAAGCGATTGAAGAAACTCTTCAATCGCTTTTACTTTATGCATTTTCAATGGCAGCAATAGCCGCATCCATCACTTCGGTGTTCACCTGTTCCATCAAACCATTATCGCAGGATTCTGCAACAGCAGGATCAATAGGTAATCTGACAAGTACAGGCAAGCCAAACGACTCGGCCACTTCATCCAGCTTACTTTCGCCAAATACTTTAATGCGTTTGCTGCAATCCGGGCACTGAAGATAACTATAGTTCTCCACAAAGCCTAAAACCGGCACATGCATCATATTGGCCATCTTGACAGCCTTGGACACGATCATGCTGACCAGATCCTGGGGACTTGTGACGATCACAATACCGTCCACCGGCAAGCTTTGGAAGACTGTCAGCGGTACATCTCCGGTTCCGGGAGGCATATCCACAAACATGTAGTCTACATCTTCCCAAATAACATCTGTCCAAAACTGTTTCACCGCGCCGGCAATCACAGGGCCACGCCAAACCACCGGATCTGTATTGTTATCCAGCAGGAGGTTGATGGACATGATCTGGATTCCACCTTTAGTCAAAGCAGGATACAGGCCCTCCTGGGTTGCTCCCTGGCACTCAGTAACACCAAAAGCAGTGGGCACGGACGGACCGGTAATATCCGCATCCAGTACAGCAACTCTCTTCCCTTTTTTAGACATAGCCACAGCAAGCATGGAGGTTACTGTGGATTTTCCTACGCCACCCTTGCCGGATACAACTGCGATTACCTTCTTTACACTGGCTTTATCATTCAGCTTCGCCAGCAAGCTCTCCTGCTTGCGATCAGCACAATCACTGCCGCAGCTGGAGCAATTTCCACTACATCCCATGGATCTCTATCTCCTTATTTAAAACTTTTGTAATTATAGACAGCAGCCAACAAATTGTCAACCCTCCTGCGCAGTTTCCCATTGTTCCTGCGCAGTTTCCCATTGTTCCATCAGCGACAATAATACCAATTCGGCTTCTTCTTTTTCGCCAAGTAGTCGAGTCAATTCCTGATAATCTGCGCCGGAATTATCAATCTTTTCATCCAATAAAGCTACAATTTGCTCTTGCTTTTCGATCTCCCGCTCTAAGCGACGAATCAGTTTATCCTGCTCCTTCGTTCCGCCCTTAATTCTTTCTTTCTTGGGCTTTACTACCGATACCACAGGCTGCACAACAGCCGCTTCGTGTTCCAATATGGATCGGTATTTAGTATACCCACATTTAAAATCCCGAATCTTCTGATCTTCCAGAAGCCATATGCGTTCTGCAAACTTCTCAATAAAGTAACGGTCATGAGAAACAAACAGTAAAACACCCTCAAATTCCTCAATGGCTGCTTCGATCCACTCACGGGAGGCAATATCCAGGTGATTGGTAGGCTCATCCAGTACAAGCAGGTTGATCTTTTCGTCCATCAACATGCACAGACGCAAGCGGGACTGCTCGCCACCAGACAAGTTCCCAACGGATTTGAATACATCTTCACCGGAAAACAAAAATGCTCCCAAGCGGTCTCTCGCCGTTTGTGGCGTACAGTTTTTCTCATAGAGCATGGTATCGTACAAACTGCGTTCCGGATGATCAAAATGTATGATCTGAGGTAAATATCCAAACTTCACTGTTGGACCGAATTGAATTTTGCCTTGACAATCCTCTTCGCCCAACAGACATTTAATAAAGGTGGACTTGCCTGTGCCGTTATCTCCCAGAATCGCAATCCGCTCGCCGCCCTCTACTGACAGCTCCACATCCGAAAACAGTGTCCTTTCACCAAAGCGTTTTGAAACATTGCGCATCTTGAAAACCACATCGCCGGAAAAATCCTTTTCTCCAAAGGTGGCCTTCATTGTTTTCTCTGTTTTTGGTTTTTCCGTTTTCTTAATTCGATCCATGCGGTGCTGAATGGACATTGCACGACGATAAAGTGTGCGATTGTTAATGCCCCAGCCTTTCATGCGCTCAACAGTATATCCCAGTTGCTTCAGTTTGGCTTGCTCCTGCTCATATTGCTTCATTTGCAGGTCAAAGCGTGCTTGCTTCTCATCCATGTAAAAGGAGTAATTGCCGGAATAAAACTCTGCATGACCATCCACAATCTCAATGACGCGCTGTGCCACCTGATCCAGAAAGTATCGATCGTGAGAAATCGCAAGTACGGTTCCCTTAAAGCTATGAATGTAGCTTTCAAGCCATTCTACACTTCGTAAGTCCAAATGGTTTGTGGGCTCGTCCAGCAATAAAATGTCTGTCTTTTCCAGAAGCAATCTGGCCAAATTCATCCTGGTCTTTTCGCCGCCGGACAAGCTATCAAAGGTTTGGCTGCGCTGATCTTTGGTAATTCCAAGACCGTTACAGACCTTGTCTGTGTCCACATCCACGTCATAGCCACCGCCAGCCAGGAAGCGATTGGATAGGTCATCATATCGAGCTAAAAGCTCCTTGGATGCACCTTCTGCCATTTCCAGTTCCAAACAATTCATTTTGTTCCGAATGGAATCCAACTCCGCAAAAGCAGAGCGCAGCACCTGCTCCACAGTATAGCCTTCCGGAAATTGCGGAATCTGAGAAATCAAGCCAATCCTCTTATGGGGATTTACATAGACCTCTCCATCATCGTAATCCATCTGTCCCGTGAGAATCTTAAACAAAGTGGTCTTACCGCAGCCATTACGGCCAAGAATTGCCACTCGCTCTCCTTCTTGTATCTCGAAGCTAAGATTTTCAAGTAAATTCTCACCAATAACGAAGAATTTTGTTAAGTTTTTAACAGAAATATCAATCATGATCTTCTCCTAGAAACCTTTGAAACTCACTACGCGTATACAATAGATTAATTGCCTGCAGCATAGCATTTGCACTCATGTGCTCGGGAAAATCCAACTTTTTTAGCAATGATTTTCTATAAAGGCTGCTGTCAGCGCCGCCCGAAAGGCCCCAATCAACCAAGTCTTGCTTGGTAATTTCTCCGGAAATGCGGTTACTCTCGCCTTCCAAGGTTGCACCGGCGCGTTTTAAACAAGCAATAATCACCTGCGGAGTCATTCCCTCCACGCCCAGCTTACCCTCTTTGCCCGGTGAAGTTTTTCTTTTTTCCTTGCCTGCAATCTCAGGAATATATGCATGCTTTAAATACCGGGCTTCAATCGCACTCTTTAAAAAATTGCGAATCAGCAATCCACCGCCATCAGAATCTGTCAGTACGATCAAACCTCTCTCCTGCGCAACACGACGCAAAAGAGACATTAATTCACGGTTCTTGCGAATTGAAAAGCCATCCGTTTGAAAGATAGGGGCGTCTACAATTTGCGACAAGGTATTCTTATCGTACTTCCCCTCAACAACAATGGCCTCACGCACCCTTATCATGCTTTGCCTCCTGTGCCAATTGCAACACCAGCATCTCCAACAGCCGTTCGGGGTCATCTACAGAAGTCTTGATGTTGCGGTCTGTTTCCAGCACCAATTCCGAAACACGGGCAAGAAACCGTGCCGAACATCCTCTGGCGGCAGACATTGTCTTTTGCGCCACATAGTCCGAAATGCGATAGATCCGCATCAGCTCTCCGGAATTCTTACCGTTATCCTGAAGGACCTTAGCGGTAGACAATCTGCGATAGTGGCCGCCTATAGCACCAAGAATTGGCAGCGGCTCTTCCTGCATTTTCAATAACTGCTGCAGCTTCAAAAGCGCCTGTCCACTCTTCCCCTGTCCCAAAGCATCTACCATCTGAAACACGACTGCATCCAGAACAGGTTCTGTAACCGCATCAATATCACTTTTTACAATCTGTTCTGCGCCGGAAAACGCACAAATCTTAGAAATTTCCCCTGCCAAGGCAGTCATCGTTCCGCCGGTAATTTCAATTAAATATGCGCACAGATCAGGTGAAATTCTTTTCTTATTGGCAGCAAAATGTCTCGTGATCCAGGCAATCAGATCCCGCTGGCTCTGCTTGGCAAATTCCACCTCAATGCCATATTCTTTAACAACATTATATAGTTTGGCATAGCGCTTATCCGGCTTCCATTCTACTGTTTCATAAGTAAATACCACAGTACAGTATTCCGGAATGTCTGACAAAATATCAACCATCTTTTCCCGATCAGCATCCACCATTTTAAACGGATCAATCTCGTCTACCCACACCATCGTGCGTTCAGCCATCATAGGCAGGTTTTCTACTGCATCCGCAAAAGACTGTATGTCAAAGGTTTCGTTGGTCAATTTATGGTAATTAAATGACTCTGTCAATTCCTCAATCAACAAGTTATGCAGCTTCTCCAGATAATGATTCTGTAGAAATGTTTCTTCACCATAGAAAAAATAGAGTCTGGCAGGATTATTCTCTTTTATATGTGCCTTAAGCACAGGAAGCATTTCAGGTCGCTCCTGTTTTTTTGCCATGGTATTACCCCCTGAAAATCACAGTACCATTTAAATCTGTCCGCCAAACACGGCAACCAAACAGCTCAAACCGATGCAAAGTCTGTGCTGACGGATGCCCAAAATTGTTATCCTTGCCAACACTAATGGCTACTGCTGACGGTTTAACTGTATTTAATAACTGCAAGCCGGTAGAGTCATCAGCACCATGATGCCCAGCGACCAATATTTCCACTTCGGGCAAACGCATTGAAGAAATCAAGTGTCTCTCACCTTCTGCTTGCAGATCTCCTGTAATCAGTATATCACAATCTTCGGTTTGAAACAAGATGCTGGTGCTGCTATTATTGCTGTTTGCCTCTGATAATCCAGGAATAAGTGTCATTTCCGCAAAACCAAAGGACAGATATTGCTTGCGGTTGACCCATTGTATCTTGTCATAAAACTCGGTTTCCAACTCTAACCGCAAAGGAGCTTCCGGCTCTACATCCGGCAAATAAAGCCGTTCTACAGAAACTTGAGACATAAGTGATACTACGCCACCGACGTGATCCTTATCATAATGGGTGACAATCAGGCCATCCACTTGATGAATTCCTTGGGTACGAAGTGTTTGCGCAGCCATATCCGCAGCACCCTCGCAACTGGTACCACCGCAATCTACAATATAGCAGCCTTCCCCACTTTGTAAAATAATACATTGTCCCTGGCCCACATCCAGCACTGTCATACGAAACTGATCTTGACGCGCCTCCAGCCAGAATAACAAAACAGAAAATATCAGGCCGCACAAAATACAGCCGGTTAGCAATATGGGCTTTTTTGTTTTACTGCAAAGCATGACGATCAGCATAACATAAGCAAATAGTAACCACACAACTATGTAACTACTATCAGCAGATATGGTTGAATACGGAATCCTGGAAATCAATCCGGATATAACCAGTACATAGCGCATTAGCCAGGAAACAAGCCATGCCAGGATCTGTGCGAAAGGAAGGTATAGAAATCCAACAACCAAGCTGATAATAATTCCGCAAAAAATATATGTTACTGCCCATAGGGTCAGCAAATTTGTAATCACTCCAACAGTGCAAACAGTGCCAAAATAATATGCGCTAATTGGTGTAGTAAGCACCATGGCACTTAGCGAAATGCTGACTGATGATGCTGCCCATCTTTTCAGTTTGGCTTTTCGATCCTTTCCGGAAAACTTACCCAGCCATTTCCGGGATGTGATATACCCATGAATTTTAGAAGAAAACAGAAATATACCCACAACACAGCCAACAGACAGTTGGAAACTAACGCTGGTAATTGCCAAGGGATTTATGCCAAGAATTAAAAGCACAGCAAAAGATAACGCAGTGGGCGGATCATATTCCGAATCTACCAAATAAGAAATGATCAGCAATGCCTGCATAACACATGCACGAACTACCGACGGCGTAAATCCTGCCAGAGCAGAAAACAGCACCAGTACCGGTATGCCGATCAATGCGTTCAAATAACGTCTGTTAAGAAAAATGTAGGTTAAAAAAGAAAACAATATAGAGATATGAAGACCGGATACTGCAATAATATGGCGGATTCCGCTGTTTTGAAAACTATTATCGTCTGCCTTGGATAGCCCCGAACTGTCGCCTAAAAGCAACGCCTTCGCAAATCCGGCAGTATCCTCCGGAAACACTTGGGTCAATGTGTTTTCCAATGTATGTCGTAGTTTTGCGACCATGTGCATAAGAGTTTTAGAGTCCTTATGATACACATAGCTATTACCCGTAGAATAGGCCACCAAGTTTATTCCATCACCTTGATGATATGTAGATGACAAAGAGCTGCCATAACCGGTGTGGCGCAGATAAAATTCTGCTGAAACCACATCGCCAGGGGTCAGTTCTTCCCGTTCTTCAATAAATAAAGTGGCTTCATAGTCCGTGCCGTTCAGATTGAATTTGCCTGTAGCGGAACTACCGTTTTCATATTGACGACCGTAATCTGACACGGTAATCTCCAGAGCCACAGTTTTGCCGTCACATGCCTTAGCCTTGGTCAAATGTGATTGCATATATATTTGAAACCAGCACATTCCGACAGCCGCACCAGCCATACAGAAGGCTATAATCTTTCGTTTTACACTTGGAGAATGAACAAAGCCTAAAATCAATGACATGAACAAAAACAAGGCCGTAAACAGCCATAAATACTCTTGACCAATTATCCAGACAGCTGCTGCAATACCAGCACTAAAGCCAATAGTTAACCACATTAATTTACGCATAGATCATCCTCCTTTCCTATAGATAAGCGCCGCCCGAAGGCGGCGCTCAGCATTAGATTTTAGAAGCTACATAATCATCCACAACAGCAAGAGCATCGTCAAGCTTGTTGACGTCCTTACCGCCGCCCATAGCAGAATCCGGCTTGCCACCGCCGCTACCACCGCAGCAAGCGCAGGCCATCTTCACCAGTTCGCCGGCCTTCATGCCCTTAGCCACTGCATCCTTGCCGCAAATTGCCAGCAGTGTGATCTTTTCATCATTCACGCTGGACAGTACGGCTACAACAGAAGCATCCTTATCGCGCAGCTGGTCACCCATCTGGCGTAGCTTTCCTGCATCCGCACCAGGAATGTTGGCAGTAAACACATGGAAGCCGCCCACATTACGAGCACCCACCAGGAAGCGATCTACTTCCCCGGCAGTTTCCTTGGCTTTCATGGTCTCAATTACACGCTTTAGGCTCTTGATCTCATCAACCTGGTTCTCCAGCTTGCTTGCCAATTCTGCAGGTTTGGTCTTCAAAATGGAGCAAGCATCATATACTCTGCGGCGAGCCAGTTCCATTTCTGCAAGGCAAGCCTTACCGGTAATGGCCTCAATACGACGGACACCGGAAGCAACACTGCCCTCACTTTCAATACGGAAGGGGCCGACCTTAGCGGTGTTATCCAGGTGAGTACCACCACACAATTCGATAGAGTAATTGCCCATATTGACTACACGAACGGTATCACCGTACTTCTCGCTAAACAGTGCCATTGCGCCCATTGCCTTGGCTTCGTCAATAGACATCTCCCGGATGTCAATACCATAGCCCTCAAGCACAGCACTCTGAACAATGGCATCAACCTGTGCCATCTCTTCAGAAGTAACAGCAGAGTAATGGGTAAAGTCAAAGCGCAGACGGTCAGGCTCTACCAAAGAACCGGCCTGGTGGACATGATCGCCCAGGACGCTCTTCAATGCCTTCTGCAGCAAATGGGTTGCAGAGTGGGCACGCATAATAGCCTTACGGCGTTCTACATCAATGGAGGCACATACAATATCGTCTACCTTTACGGTACCGGAGACCATGTGACCGCTGTGCAGATATCTGCCAGCCTTGTCCTTCTGTACATCGGTGACCTCAAAACGGCTGTCGCCCACCAGGATCACGCCATGGTCAGCGCACTGGCCGCCCATTTCCGCATAGAAGGGAGTCTTTTCCAGGACGATAATACCCTTTTCACCGCCGGTAATAGAGCCGGTAACCTCTTCACCAACACAGACAGCAACCACTTTGGCGTTGCAGGTATTTGTATCATAGCCCACAAAGTCCGTAGGCATGACCTCAGCGCCGAAATCAATGCCGGCCCAACCCAGGTCGCCCAGCGCCTTACGGGCCTCACGAGCGCGAACACGCTGCTCCTCACGGCAGGCTACATACTGATCCATGTCCACACTCATGCCTTCATCTTCCAGCATTTCTACAGTCAGATCAATGGGGAAACCATAGGTGTCGGACAGTAGGAATGCATCTGCACCGGAGAACACGGTCTTGCCCTCTGCCTTATGGGCAGCCAGCTTTTCGCCGTAAATACGCATACCTGTGTCAATGGTACGTGCAAAGTTCTCCTCCTCGTTCTTGACGACGCGAATAATATGCTCGGCACGCTCACGCAGGTAGGTATAATGGCTCTCGTTTTCCTTAATAACAGTGGAAACCACCTCATGCAGGAAAGGCTTGTTCACGCCCAACAGCTTGCCATGACGGGCTGCACGACGCAGCAGACGGCGCAGCACGTAGCCACGGCCTTCATTGGTGGGCTGTACGCCATCGGCGATCATAAAGGTAGATGCACGAATATGGTCGGTGATCACGCGCAGGCTCACATCAGTCTTGACGCTCTGACCATAAGAGGCGCCGGTAATGGCAGTTACATGATTGGTGATATTCATGACCGTATCCACATCGAACAGGCTGTTCACATCCTGGCACACTACTGCCAAACGCTCCAGGCCCATACCGGTGTCGATATTCTTCTGTGCAAGCTCAGTGTAGTTGCCGTTGCCGTCGTTATCAAACTGGGAGAACACATTGTTCCACACTTCCATATAACGGTCGCACTCACAGCCTACAGTACAATCAGGCTTACCACAGCCATACTTCTCGCCACGGTCATAATAGATCTCAGAGCAGGGGCCGCAGGGGCCGGAGCCATGCTCCCAGAAGTTATCGGCCTTACCGAAGCGGAAAATATTCTTCTCTGGAATACCGATCTGCTTGTTCCAAATCTCAAAGGCCTCTTCGTCATTCTCATAGATAGAGGGGAACAGACGATCCTCTTCCAGACCAACCACCTTGGTCAAGAACTCCCAACTCAAGGCAATTGCCTCAGTCTTAAAGTAATCGCCAAAGGAGAAGTTGCCCAGCATCTCAAAATAGGTGCCGTGGCGGGCAGTTTTGCCAATGTTCTCAATATCGCCTGTACGAATACACTTCTGGCAAGTGCAAACTCTGCGGCGAGGGGGCTCTACCTCACCCTTAAAATAGGGTTTCATAGGAGCCATGCCGGAGTTAATCAGCAGCAGGGACTTGTCATTTTGAGGGATCAGGGAGAAACTGGGCAAGCGAAGGTGATCCTTGCTCTCAAAGAAGCTGAGGAACATCTCACGCAGCTCGTTTACGCCATATGCTTTCTTTGCCATCTAAAAAACCTCCATAAAAAAAAATAAACTCCGCCCACCAATAGGGGCGAAGTGCTCGCGGTACCACCCTAATTCACCGGATGAACCGGCATCTTAGCTGCTCTGTAACGGGAGCGCCCGTTCCGGTCATCCCGGACAGCTTGGAAGTGGCATAAGGAATCGAAGATGAGGGCTTGCACCATTCCCCTCTCGCTGAAAAATCCGAACATCCTCTTGTTTTCCGCATCGCATTTACTTATCTTGAGTTATTTTACCACAAATACCCCATTTGTCAACAGATTTATGCATAAAAAAGGGTGGCGTATGCACACCACCCCATAATTATACTTTGCTTTGCAACCAGCTCAGCAGCTGCTGGCGACCATCCTCAGACATATGAAAGGATTCATTACCCAAAATCTGGCTTTTCTCATAGCAAAAGGGGCCATTCCAATATTCTGCAAAAATACTGCTATTGGCAAAATCCACTTCCTTGCCGATTTTGGTCACCTTCGGCGTAATCTTAAAGCGCAGATCACCGCAGGATCCGGTAAAGATATTTTCCATGGCGAAGGTATGCAGTGTGGGAAGAAAAATCTCGCTCATGTCAATCCTCCAACAATGCTTCCATTTCATCAAGCAACTGATCGAACAATTCCAGCGCCTGTGCCACAGGCTCCGGCTTTGTCATATCCACTCCCGCACCCTTTAAAAGCTCCACAGGACTCTTGGAGCAGCCACCGGACAGAAAGTTCAGATAATCCTTAACAGCAGGCTCCCCTTCTTTCAAAATACGTCTGGAAAGGGCAATAGCAGCAGAATAACCGGTTGCATACTGGAATACATAATAATCAAAATAGAAATGGGGGATTCTTGCCCATTCCACAGCAATCTGATCATCCACTACCATATCGGGACCAAAGTACTGCTCGTTCAAGCGACGATACTCTTCACAGAGCATCTCAGCAGTCAAGGTCTCACCCTGGCTGATCTTCTTGCCCATAAACAGTTCGAATTCAGCAAACATGGTTTGCCGGAAAATAGTACCCTTAAACTGCTCCAGGAAGTGATTGATCAAGTAAGCACGCTCTTTCTTATCGGTAGTCTTACCAAGCATATACTCCATAAGCAACGCTTCATTCAAGGTAGATGCAACCTCAGCTACAAAGATCACATATTGCGAATCCACGGGATTCTGTGTCTTGTTCGAAAGATAAGAGTGCAAAGCATGGCCCATCTCGTGAGCAAGCGTAAATAGGCTGTCAAGGTTGCCGTTATAATTCAGTAACACATAAGGATGCACCTTTGCACCGGCGGAATAGGCACCGCTGCGCTTACCCTCATTCTCATACACATCGATCCAACGGTTTTCAAAACCTTCCTTTAGGATCTTCTGATAGGTTTCACCCAAGGGCGCAACGGAAGCATACACGATCTCTTTCGCTTCCTCATAGGAATACTTCTTGTCAACATTGCCCACCAAAGACGCATACACATCATAAAAATGCAATTCATCCACGCCCAGCAGCTTCTTGCGCAGACGCACATATCGATGCATTTTATCCAGATTGGCATGAATGGTCTCGATCAGCTTCAGATAAACAGAGGTTGGCACATTGTTGGAATCAAGGGAGGCCTCAAACGCGCTGGGATAACGCCTTGCTTCTGCAAAGAATTTCAGCTGCTTATTCTGCGCATTCAGCAGACCGGCAGCGGTGTTCTTAAAGCCAGCAAAGCCCTTATACAGGCTTTCATAGCTGTTTTTACGCAACACACGGTCACTACTTTCCTGGCAGGAAACGAATGTGCCCTGTGTCACTGCGTGTGCCTTGCCTTGCGCATCCAAGGCATCCTCAAAGGTCATATCTGCGTTAGAGAACATACTGTAAATGCTCTCGGGGGCTTGCCCCATCTCCCCTGCCGAAGCCAGCAGCTTTTCTTCCGCAGGACTCAGTACATGCTCCTTGCGGCGGCGCATATCCGTCAAATAGCGACGATAGCGCTCCAGTCCGGGACAAGCAGCGTAAAAACTGTTCAAGGCTTCGTCAGAAATAGCCATGATTTCCGGAGTCTCAAAGCTGGTAGCAGCTCCCAGATCCACGATCACGCCCATGAACTTGCCGATCATAGCCTGATAGGTGGAGTTTCGGGTATCTTCGTCACCCTTGCGCATACAGTAATTGGCCAGCAAACCAGCACGCTCGTTGGAATCCTCCATAAGTGTCAGATAATCCAAAAGCATTTGGCCGCTTTCACCCAAACGGCCGGAATAAGACACCAGCTTTTCCTTGTCCTGCTGCAAAACAGTGAGGGCTTCTTCCCAAGCCTCATCAGACACAAACAGGTCCTCTGTAGCCCATTTATCCTTCAAGTCTATTTCTTCGCGCTTTTTGATCTGCGTATACTCTTCCATAATAACCTCCGCAAATTAATTCTTGTATTATTATATCACGGTAACACAAAATTTCAATAGTAAAGGGAGGGTCATTTGACCCTCCCCTGTAGTAAACGCTGATTAATTCTACCACCCTAAGGCTATTTATGGTATAATAGAGAAAAGGGGTGTTTTAAATGGAAAAACAGCAGAATTTTACGGATATTGAGTATACCAATCGTCGGCGTACTACAAAAAGGGAAGCTTTTT
>JAZNHQ010000210.1:0-3461 GCA_045577035.1 Faecousia sp.
GCAAAGAGTGTTTCTGCTGTCCACGATGGGAACAAAGTTTTGGTTTAAGGCTGCACTGACGACCTTGCTCTCATCTGCATCAATACTGATGGGTGGGCAGAAATCCCGCCGAACAAGCTCTCTGACTCTGTGGTTTTCCATATCGGTTTTATCCAACGAGCCGGTGTCGAGAATGTGGCGCAGAAAATCGCCTTCGCTGACAGTTCCGATATAGTGCTGCTCTGCGTCCAAAACAGGTATAGCAGTATAACCGTTTCGTGTCATGATCTCCCAACCTTGCCGGACGGTCTGCTTTTCGTTCAGGAAAACCGTCAGTGCCTTGGGTATCATTATTTTCGCAATGTTCATGGGCCAGCACCCCTTTCATCGTTATTATATCAAAACACAGATAACTTTTGAATATAAAGTGTAAATAATTGACGGACCGCCTCGGGTTTGAGGTGGTCCGCGTAGCTTTCCTTATTCCACCTTCAGCATCCGGTAACCGATGCCAATATGGGTTTGGATATACTGAGTTTGGGAATCCTTTTCCAACTTCTTACGCAGGGTTGCCATATGGACACGAAGGGACGCCATATCGCTTTCCCAGGAGCTGCCCCAGATCTTGTTAGTCAGATAGGTATGGGTCAAGACCTTTCCGGCATCCTTCGCCAGCAGACAGAGCAGCTTGTATTCTGTGGGTGTCAGCTTCATTTCTTCGCCGCTTAAGGTAACACAGCCTGCGCCGTAGTCTATGGTCAGTCCGCCGTTACGGAACACGGAGTCTGCGCTGTTGCTGGCCACCGCAGAAATTCTTCTCTGAGCCACCCGAAGCCTTGCCAGAAGCTCTGTCA
Organism: Faecousia sp.; assembly: GCA_045577035.1. Lineage (GTDB taxonomy): Bacteria > Bacillota > Clostridia > Oscillospirales > Oscillospiraceae > Faecousia. The sequence goes on from JAZNHQ010000210.1 coordinate 834, forward strand.
CGGAGAAGGGCTTTGTCAGGTAATCGTCCGCACCGGCATCCAGTGCGGCAACCTTGTCGGCATCCTCACTCCGGGCAGAAATGACGATAATGGGCATTTGTGACCAGCTGCGAATCCGCTTGATGATGGCAATACCGTCCATATCCGGCAGCCCCAGGTCCAGGAACAGGATATCCGGCTGCTGGGTGGTAGCAGCCGCGATGGCCGCTTCGCCTGTGGGCGCAGTGATGAATCGGTATTCGTTTGACTTTAATGTGGTGGTAATGAGGTTGCGGACGGTGGAATCGTCCTCCACTACCAGGATCAAGGGTTTATTCATGGACTTCCACCTCCCCGGCTGGAATAGTAAATGTAAAGACCGTACCGGTAGGTTCATTATCGGTAACGGCAATGGTGCCGCCGTGGACATTCACGATAGATCGGCACAGGCTCAGCCCCAAGCCAAGACTTCTTCGGCAATCGGCAATGGGATTACTGCCGCTGTAGAACATCTCAAATATCTTTTCCTTTTCGCTGTCCGGTACACCTGCGCCGTTATCTGCCACACGGATCTCTATAAAATCCCGATCCCCGGTGGTGGTAATATCAATATGAGACCCCACAGGGGTGTACTTAATGGCATTGTCCACCAAGTTAATAATGACCTGAATGATAAGCCGGGCATCACACTTGGCAAGGAGCAGATCGTTTTCGTGGTGTACCGTGATGGAATGCTCGTCCTGCTTTCTGCTGATATGCTGCAGGGCCTCAGAGACGATCTCCTCGATCAGGTGGGGCTGCATTTTCAGCTCCATACGCCCCTCTTTGATCTTTGTCACCGCCAGCAGGTTTTCCACCAGATTGGTCAGCCATGCGGAATCGTCATAGATATCACCGCACATTTGCCGTATGGTATCGCTGTCCAGCTTTTCCAGGTCGGAAAGCAGCATACCTGCGTTTCCGGAAATGGAGGTCAGAGGTGTGCGCAGATCGTGAGAAATGGAGCGCAGAAGATTGGCGCGGAGCTTTTCCTGCTCAGCCTGCAGCTTTGCATCCTCCATTTCCTTGGTGTTACGGCTGTTTTCCAAGGCAAGGGCGCACTCGCCCAATATGGACAGCAGCACGTTGTTCTCAAATGCCTCCAACGGTTCTTTCCCCTCAATGATGACCGTACCGTAGACTCTGTCCTGCACCCTGATGGGATACTGCAGAGCGTCCTTGCGTCCGCTGGATACAACCCCGGGCAGCACTGAGGCGTGGCGACCCAGAAGCTTTGCGACCTGGGTTCTGACCGTCTGGAAGATCTTATCGTCAGATGCCGCCTTTTGAAGCATCTGGTTGGTTTCCAGCAGCAGATTGGTACGGTAGGCCGCCTGGGTAGATTGCCGTGTCTGTCCCTTCAGTCGGTCTGTCATAGTGCCAACTGTCAGAGATGCGATGAGCATAATAAGAAAGGTCAGAGGTGCACCGTCTGCATATACCCGCAGGGAAAATTGTGGGGTCGTAAATAAGAAGTTAAACACAAGCAGGCTGCCGACGGCCGACAGGACATAGCTGGACCGGGTGGATGTAAAGATGGCTGTCAGCAACACCGCCAATAGGTAGATCGCAATAATATTGGCTTCGCTGAAGCCTACCTTTGAGGACAAATAACCCAGTCCGCTTGCCAGGATCAGGATAGCAAGAGATACACACCAATCCCGCAAGGTCGTCCGAAGATCGATCTTCTTTTTGATCTTCTTAGGCAGATACGGCCCATCCGTACTGGCATCCGGGATGATGTGGATATCAATGTGGGGCGCGATCTGTGTCAGTTTTTCTGTCAGGGTGGGTTTGCCGAAGAATCTGCGTCTGGACATAGCGCTTCTGCCCACAACGATCTTCGTCACGCCGGACAGCCGCGCATACTCCGCGATCTGATAGGAAACATCGTCACCAAAGACCGTTTCAATGGTTGCGCCCAGTTTCTTTGCCAGATCCATATTCTCATGCAGACGCTCCTTGTCTGCACCGGACATAGCTTCATAATTGGGTGTGCGGACAAACAGCGCTGTCAGACTGCCTTTGAAGGCTTTTGCCATAGTTGCAGCTGTGCGAATGATCCGGGCATTGGACGGAGCTGAAGAAAGACCCACAAGGATGTGTTCCGCCATAAGCAGTCCTCCTGTCTCTTTTTCTCTCATTCTATCACATCTTCCTCCGGATATCTACAACTATCATCATAAGTAAAGGTGGGTTCATTACCGGGTGTGCGCTCCAGAAACTTATCCAGCTTTCTCAGCAGGTACACCAAATATGCCTGCCCGCCGACAAAGCTCAGCACAGCCAGTATGATCCATACAACTTTCATAACAGCGATCTTAAATCCGGAAGCATCTCTGGATATCCTTGAATCTTCCCATCACCATTAAGGATTTCCCCTCGCACAGCAGGGTGTCCGGAGTGATGAAGGAATCCAGCTTGCTTCCGCACTTTGTACCCAAAATATTGATATTGAACTTTTTACGGATATCCAACTGCCCTACAGTCTTTCCCATCCAACTCTGGGGGATCGTCACTTCAAAGATCGCGTTCTCGCTGTCCAGCTCGATGTAATCCAGCACATGATCGGCGCTGTACCGGATAGCCGCCCAGCGAGCCAGCTGCTTT
>JAZNHQ010000211.1:0-13476 GCA_045577035.1 Faecousia sp.
ATCAGCCTGTGGGTTACCGAAAATGTGGTCGTTACTAAGGCTACGGATACTCTGCGTTTGATCAACATCATGGCCAGCAATGGCGGCAAGACCACCGTCTATGCCAAGGCAACCATCGTAGATAGCGAGGGTAATGTGATCGCTGAATCCGCTGTTGCGCAGACCACCATGAAGGAAACTCTGGAAACTGTCAACGACAACTGGAGCAGCTACAATGCAACACAGAAAGCAGCTGTGAAAGCTCTAGTAGAACAGTACAGCAGCAAAATGACCGACTGGGAGATTGACACCATCAAAGCCTGGACTGCTGCTTAATTGAATTACAAATCGCCGCTGGTTCCCTGGCGGCGATTTTTTTGTACAGAATTGCAAATTCCAATTTATCGGGCTGTTATTTCGATGCGTTGTAGGGACCGGCCTCCCGGACGGTCCGTTACCGCAGTGCGTAATTGCGGACCGTCGAGGACGCCGGTCCCTACAAGGGTGTACGATAAATACGAATTTGTATTCTAAATAAGGAAAATTTTGTTGAATCTGCAAATAATTTGTGGTAATATATACAGTGCGAGATTACCGCGGTAGATACCGTGATGAATTTTCATACAGAAATGGAGATAATGGTATGAAACAGATTGCAAAACGAAGTTTTTCCATGATTTTGGCTCTGGTCATGTGCCTGAGTGTGTTCTCTTACATTCAGCTGCCCGAAGCCGAGGCTGCTTCCTACACCTACAACTGGGGTCAGCGTGGCACGGTAGCGGACGAGGACGATTTTACTCGCTCCACTGCAGAGGAATGGTATGCGGCGGAGGGTACATCCTATGAGGAGCTGTCCCAGTATACCGGCTCTGCTACTACCTCCTCGGTGACCTCCAGCTCTATGTATCAACAGCTGAGAAGTCTGATGCGCGGCGCGGTTACCGACACCACCAGCTATGATGATATCAAGACCCTGTGTCAGTACACGGACTGTCAGAATGGCGGTGGCAGCATTTCCTCCTTCTATACCGGCAAGTCCATTGGCCCTTCTTGGGACGGCACCTGGAACCGTGAGCATGTTTGGCCCAACAGTAAGGGCGATGCCAACGGCAGCGGCGAAAATGATATTTTCATGCTTCGTCCTACTACTGTGGCAGAAAACAGCAGCCGTGGTAACGAGGCCTTTGGTGAAGGCTCCAGTTACTATAATCCCAACGAGGAGTCCGGTGGCTCTCTGGACCTGCGTGGCGATGTAGCCAGAATCATTCTGTTTGTGTATGTGCGCTGGCAGGATTACACCAGCTCCGCAGCGGTTCTGTATGGAACAAGCGGTGTTATTGAAAGCCGCGCTGTTCTGCTCAAGTGGATGGAAGAAGACCCTGTTGATACTTGGGAGTTGGGTCGTAACGACGCCTGCCAGTCCATCACCGGCACCCGTAATGTGTTTGTAGACTATCCGGAACTGGGCTTCTTGATGCTGGGTGCCGATATTCCCGATAATTACACCTCTCCCTCCGGTGTGGGCAATGCGGTCAGCTACAACATTACTGCCAAGTCCAACAACACCAGCTACGGTACTGTTTCCCTGTCCGGCAAGACCATTACCGCCACCCCCAACACCGGCTACTATGTTTCCGGCTACACCGTCACCAGCGGCACCGCCACTGTGACCCAGAGCGGCAACACCTTCAAGGTCGCTGCGGAATCTGACTGCACCATTACCATTAATTTCGCTGCCAAGACGGCTGTCACCCTGACCTTTATGGAAAACGGCGTTACCGGCTCTACCATGGCATCCTACGGCGGCGATTCCGTGACCCTGCCTTCCAATACCAATACGGTTGCCGATGGCTATACCTTCCTTGGCTGGACGGACAGCGTGGTGTCCGATACTACTACCAAGCCCACCATCTATACCGCAGGTACATCCGTTACCGCATCCAATAAGACCTACTACGCAGTATATTCTTATAGTGTAGGCGGCACCGGTGTTACCGAATGGACACTGAAGGACATTGCCGAGATCACAGCCAACGATGTGTTCGTGATCACCTCTGCCACCAGCAGCACTGTGTATGCTTTGCCCAATACCGAAGTGTCCAAGGGCCCCACCGCTGTGGTAGTCACTGTGTCCGGCGACAAGCTGGCTTCTGAGCCTGCAAGCAACCTGCTTTGGAACCTGGGCGGCACCACCAACGCCTGGGAGTTCTATCCTGACGGAGACACCAGCCGCTGGCTGGCCAGCACCAACGATAACAACGGCATGAGTGTTGGCACGGGCACCAACAAGGCCTATAAGATCGATTCCGGTTATCTGTACAACAATGGTGTGAGCCGTTATGTGGGCGTTTATACCAGCAATCCCGACTGGCGTTGCTACACCACCAATGGCGGCAACATTGCAAATCAGACCCTGGGCTTCTATGTAAAGAGCGAAAGCGGTACGGTGTATTACTCCACCTCCACTTTCGTCTGTGACCACGCTGACACTACAAATACCGCAGCGGTTGCGTCTACCTGTACGGCCACCGGCTACACCGCCGGCGTGTACTGCAACGACTGCGACACCTATATCAGCGGCCATGAGGTGGTTGCTGCTCTGGGTCATAGCTGGGGTGATTGGGTACAGACCACTGCTCCTACCTGTACGGATGAGGGCGTGGAAACTGCCACTTGCTCCCGTTGCGGCGAAACCAAGACCCAGTCTGTGGAATCCGAAGGCCACGACTATGAGGGCGTGGTGACCGCCCCCACTGAGACCGCACAGGGCTATACCACCTATACCTGCCTGACCTGCGGCGACCAATATATTGACGATTATGTGGAAGCCTTGGGCGAGACCTTCTATGTGTCCTTCAGCGTGCCTGCGGATGTAGCTGCCATTGCCACCATGGAGTGCGGCAAGAACGGCATCACCCTGCCCACCGCCGAAGCCCCCGAGGGCTACAGCTTCCTGGGTTGGACCACCGCTGCTGTGGAAGATACCGAGACCAAGCCTGAGATCCTCACCGGCACCTATAATGCAACGCAGAACACCACCCTGTATGCCCTGTATTCCTATGTGGAGGCAGAAGAAAGTCAAACTGCCAATGTCTACTCTCTGTACAGCGGTGAAATCACCGAGGGCGATTATGTGATCTACTACAAGACCGATGCTATGGTAGCTACAGCTACCAGCAATGGCCGTATTTCTGCCCAAAATGTCACCGTAACCAATGATACCATTTCTAACCCCGATGCCTCTATTGTTTGGCATATTGCGCCCACCGACGACGGCTACTATACCATTTATAATGAGGCTGCCGGTGTCTATGCCGGTGGTACCGGTTCCAAAAACAAGGCAGGCTTGCTCACTTCTGTGACCGACTATGCCAAGTGGACGCCCAGTGGCACCTCTACCTATGAGTTTGTAAATGTGGGCAACAAGGCAAAGGGTGTAAATGCAAACCTGCGTTGGAACTCCACTTCTGTTGGCTGGGCTTGTTATTCTACCTCTACCGGTGGGGCATTTAGCTTGTATAAGGGCTACAGCGGAACCACCTATTACACCACGCTGACAGCGCAGGAGCCCACTGTAGAGCTGACCCATATTACGCTGAATCCCGATCAGGATGCTTTGGGCTACAAGGCCGCTGCCACCAACCCGCCTGAGGGTGCCCATGTGGAAATCAGCCTGTGGGTTACCGAAAATGTGGTCGTTACCAAGGAGACTGCCACTTTGCGCTTGGTGAACATTATGGCCAGCAACGGTGGTGAGACCACTGTCTATGCCCAGGCAACCATCGTGGATGCAGAAGGTAATGTGATTGCCGAGTCTGCTGTTGCGCAGACCACCATGAAGGAGACTCTCGAGACTATCGAGGCGGCAGTGGAAGCGAACGCCAATGCTTATACTGCGGAGCAGATGACTGCTGTGCAGGCTCTGATCGCAAAGTTTGAAAGCAAGATGTCCGATTGGGATATTGACACCATCAAAGCCTGGACTGCCGCTTAATTGAATCACCAATCGCCGCCGGAGAACCGGCGGCGATTTCTTGTCTAAAATTGCAAATTCCAATCTATGGCACAGTCTTATAAGTGATGAGGGAGCTGTCAATTGCCGATTTGAGGCAATTGACTGAGGGAGAGAAAAAACCTTGATTTTACTACCCCTCAGTCCAAAATCAAAGATTTTGGACAGCTCCCCTGACAAGGGGAGCCGAGGGTGCGGTGCAACAATGAACAGAACGATAAATTGGAATTTTGCATTTCAGTGCTTAGCGGTTGCATTCCTGCTCTTGTTTGAGGATTTCTGCTTTTATTTTAGAATTCTGTGCGTATTTTGGGATTTACCTTGACTTTTATATACAATTATAAGAAAATAGACTTATATAAGTGTAAGGAGGAATCCGACTATGAGAAGAGGCGTTATCTGTTTTCTGGCGTTTTGTCTGTTGGCTTGTTTGGTGACCGTTACGGCTCCGGAAGCCAAAGCAGCAGAGCATTCTCACTGCGTATGCGGCGGTCACGCAAATGGCATTGGTGACCATGTATGCGACGAAAGTGTAACCTGGGAGCCCTGGGATGGCACTACCGCCCTGGTGGACGGTCACAGCTATTATTTAAACGACACCGACGGTGACGGCGTGATCACCCTGTCCACAACCTTGAAGATCGAGAAAAAGTTCGTCAACCTGTGCCTGAACGGCGTGGAGCTGACCTGCGCAGGCCGTACGATCAATGTAAACGGTGTCAACTCCAACGGTACATATATTCCTGCCGGTCTGAGCATCTGCGACTGCCATGCAGAAGCCCAGTGGGGCAGCGTTACCTCCACCAGCACCGACATTGCGCCGGTGATGCACTCCTACACCGCCAGCCGAGGCGATGTGACCATTAACCTGTACAGCGGCAATCTGACCGCCAAGGATCAGGATATGGACACAGCAGGCAAGGCCGCAGGCGTTTTCCGTCTGGGCAATAATACAAAAGCCAGCGGCGATGCGGTCCACCATACCGGAACCTTTAATATGTATGGTGGCAGCATTTCCGGCGGTATGACCGCAGCTGACGGCGGTAATCTGTATGTCAGCATCGACTGCTATTTCAACATGTATGGCGGCACCATTACCGGTGGTCAGACCGGCGCCCGTGGCGGCAATGTTTTCGTGGGCGGTCATATGAACATGCGCGGTGGCACCATCAGCGGCGGCACAGCCACCGGTCTGGGCGGCGGTGTTTATCTATCCGGTGGTGCGAACCACAAAGCTACCATAACTGTCGGCGGCACTGCCCAGATCATTGATAACACTACCTCTAACCTGTACTTACCGGAGACAATGACTGTTACGATCGGCACCCTGGCAAAGCCTGCCCGGATCGGTGTGACCCCTGTTACCACATCCAACTTTGCCAGCACCACCAATGAAAGCGATGCCCGCTATTTCTTCAGCGACAACGGCAAATATGCTGTTGTTTGGAGCGATGGCGTTTTGAAGCTGGGTTCTCATAACCACTGTGTTTGCGGCGGCAGCGCCGACCATAGCTGTGAGGACATCAGCTGGACATCCCTGACCGCTGCTTTGGCAGCCAAGAGCATGACCCCGGACACCGCAGACTTTGGCAAGCTGGCAGCAGGCAACTATTTTCTAGACTGTGACGTGACCGTCACCGCCGCAAACAATCTGAAGCAAAATATCTCCCTGTGCCTGAACGGTTACAGCATTTCCAGAGAAGAAGGGAAAATCTTCGGCTATCTGAAAAATGGATATACCCTGAATATCTGCGACTGCTCCGGTGAGCAGGTGGACGGCGCTTGGCAGTGGGATGGATCTGTCAACGGCGGCACCAACACCTACGGCAGCGTGATCTACACCCACTATGGCTCTACCCTGAATATTTACGGCGGCAACTTTACCGGCAAGGGCACAAGCAACGGCGGCGTGATCATTGCCGCCAACGACGGCGCACTGGATTTGAACAACGACGGTACGGTGAGCAACGAGGAAAAGAACCAGGCCACACCCTCTGTATTTAATTTCTATAATGGCATCATTTACGGCAGCCAAACCGCCACCAAGAACAGCACCGTAATCTCTTATCACACCGCAGTGATCAACTGGTACGGCGGACAGCTGCGGGGCGGTCTTGTGGGCGGTGTCCAGGATGCAGCTGTGATCTTGGAGGGCAACCGTTTGGTTCCCGGCAGCTACACCACCCTGGAAGCAGCCATTGCCAAAGCGACGGACGGTCGCTTTGTGCGCCTGATTTCCGATGTAGAAGAGAATATCACCATTTCCGGCAGCGTATATCTGGATCTGAACGGCTATAATCTGTCCGGTATTACTGTAGAAGGCACACTGTATGCCTTTGATACCACTGGCGGCGGTGTATTAAGCTGCACCGGAACACCTGTTTTGCAGCATACCTACAACGGCGTTTCCTACATGGCTATGTCTGATGCAGGAAGCTGGAGCTTCCATCACGGCTCGGCACAGATCACCAAGATCAGCCTGAAGCCCGGCAACAGCGGCATGGGCTACAAGGCGCAATTTGAGGCAGATGATGTGTTGGCACAATCCATCCAAAGCTACGGTTATCAGCTGTGGCTGGAGGGCTATCCCATTCACACCTACAGCAGCAAGGAATTTGTTTCCGGTAAGGAGCTGACTCTGCGGCTGCAAAATGTGCTGTCCTCTGACAACGATCTGCTGACCAATCTGGAAAATGCCTCCATGAAGGTTCATGCAAGAGCCTTTGTGCGGCTGAATGACGGCACCATGATTCAATCCGCTGTTGCATCCTATGACCTGCGGCAGATGCTGGAGCTGGCAGATACACACTACAGCACCTTTACAGATGTGCAAAAAGATGCCCTGCAAACCATGTTCACCAATTACGAAAACATTTTGATAGGTTGGGATATACCCAATATCATTGGATGGACGCAGGTAGATGCGGCAGGCTTTGAAGCTCTGCTCACATACAGCGGTGACTATAATTTGTCCGGTGTGGATGTTCCTTATTACACCATCACCCCCGGCAAATACATTCTGACTGAGGACATTACCCTTACGGACAGAATGGTTCAAATCGGCAAAAACGCCCACACCTCCATCAACCTGAACGGACACACCATTTCCAGCAACACCCGTGTATTCCAGGTGCGGGGTACGGTGGACATTTGCGACAACACCGGCCAAGGCACCATCACCAGCAGCTATTCCCCAACCTCCGGCTATGCACCCATTGCCTACATATATAACGGCACCATGAACCTGTACAGCGGCAATTTGACAGCCACTGGGGAGGTCTGCTCTGCCGGTGTCCTGGCGGTGGGCAAAAGCGGTGATACCTCCGGCACCCTGAATATCTTTGGCGGCACCGTTTCCGGCGGCAAAGCCAAGTCCAACAGCGGTTTGATCGCCCTCTGGGACAAATCCTCCATGAATATGTACGGCGGTACCCTTACGAATGGTTCTTGCGATGGCATTGGCGGTGCAATCAGTGTTGGCGTCGGTTCCCATGCCTGTTTATACGGCGGTGAAATTTACGGAAATACTGCCGGAACCAATGGCGGCGGCGTGTATGTCAACGGCGGAGAAACCGAGTTTTTCCTGGGCAAGCAGATGGTGATCCGGGATAACACCGCAAGCAAGGGCGGCAATGTCTATTGCAACAGCGATCTGGACATTACCGTGGATGGCAGCACCATCACCGGCGGCACAGCCAATATGGGCGGCGGATTGTATCGCGCCAGAGGTTCTATTACCTTGCAGGGGGATGCTGTCATCCGTGACAACACAGGCGGCAACCTGTATGTGCTTGCGGGCGTTGGAGTGGATGCCGCTGGGCTGAGCGAAAATGCGGATATTTCCCTTTACAATATGTCTGCCATGGCATTAAGCGGCAGCGAATATATCACTCTGGAGCGAAGCGGCTATAAGCTGGCCACCATCGGCGGTCAGACTGTACTGATCCCGGAAAGCTTTACCGTCCCCACCGATGTGGAAGGCTTCCAGGTGGGCTTTGGCAGAGCGGATATTACACCCGAGGAAACAGGTCTTCCTCTGGCAGGCTACGGAAATGCATCGGAGCGTCTGTCTACTACCACCGCAGTCAATGCTTATGACGAACTGAAGGTTTCCTGTGTTGCCATTACCGACGAAAACGGAGAAACGGTACTTTTGATGTCCGTGGATCTGATCCGTCCCAACCAGGATCTGATGAACACCATCTTCCCTGCGGTTTCCGCAGCCACCGGCGTACCGCAGAGCAACATCTTCACCACCTTTACCCACACCCACTCTGTGCCGGAGATCAAGAGTACCACAGACGAAAAGATCCAGCGATACAACGCCATGCTGCCTGACCGGTTTGCTGAAAGTGCCAATCTGGCAATGGCAGACCGGGCGCCTGCCACCATGGAAACCGGCAGCTTCGAGGTGGGCGACTATGGTAAGCTGCTGAACTTCACCCGTCACTATCAGTACGAAGAAGACGGCGTCGTGAAGTATTTTGGTGACAATTTCGGCACTGCCACCATTAATGATACCACCAAGCATGTGACCGAAGCCGACCACACCATGCATCTGGTAAAGTTTACCCGTGAGGGCAAGGATATTCTCATGGCCAACTGGCGTGTCCATCCCCACATGACCGGCGGCGGCAGCAAAACCGTAGTTTCTGCGGATATCATTGGCACGACCCGGTATTATATGGAAAGCGAGACAGATTACCATTTCATCTATTTGCAGGGCGCAGCAGGCAATGTGAATGAGACCTCCAAAATCGAGTCCGAAAAGCATGGATATACCTATGAGAAATACGGTGAAGATCTGGCAAATCAGATACAGATGGCTTTGAGTGCTCAATGTCTGACGACGGCTGAAGTTGGCCTGTGGCAGATAGACAATTACAGCTACACCGCCACGGCGGACAAGCCTACGGAAGAGGAATACAACCACGCAAAGACAGCCAGCGACACCTTCTATGCATGGCTGGCGGAGAATCCCAGTGCTACTTCCGCCCAGAAAAAAGCAAAGTGTGAAGAGCTGGGTTATCTGACCTGGTTCCATTTCAACAATGTGATCACTCGTTACAATCTGAACGAGACCTATCAGCTGCCGCTGAACACCTTCAGCCTGGGCGGCAGCCTGGCTTTCTTCACCGCCCCCGGTGAGCTATGGGATACGGTGAGCATGGAAGTTGAAGAAGCTTCTTCCTTTGCAATGACCATGTGCATTGGCTATAGCCAGGATCACTACAACTATTTTGTGTATGATCCCACCAACGGCGGCGAAATGACCTACGAAAGCTACGAAAGCAACAACTACCGCTTCGTAGCCCCGGATACGGTCAACGATTTCATCGCTTACTGGAAAGCCACATTAGCCCAGCTGTACACAAATCTGGAGAAGTAATAAAAAGTGCCATTGGCAACCGCCAATGGCACTTTCCTTATTTTTGATTACTTCTCGTTCTTGTAGATCTCTTTGAAATACTTGTAGGTATCTACCTTCAGTTCGCCGCAGGCATCCTCGTCACAGGCAACGATGCCATCGGGGTGCAGCTGCAGAGCGCTGATGGTCCAAGCGTGATCCACGCCGCCCTCTACGCAGTGACGCAGGGCGCGGGCCTTATTGTGACCGCTGATGAGCAGCAGCACCTGCTTGGAATCGCACACAGTGCCTACGCCCACGGACAGAGCAGTCTTGGGAACCTTGTTAGGATCGCCCCCAAAGAAGCGGGAGTTGACGATCAGCGTATCCTGGGTCAGAGCACGGACACCGGTACGGGAGGACAGGGAGGTAAAGGGCTCATTGAAAGCAATGTGGCCGTCTACGCCGCTGCCGCCCAGGAACAGGTCAATGCCGCCGTAGGAAGCGATCTTATCCTCATAACGCTGGCATTCTGCCTCCAGATCCTCGGCCATGCCGTTGAGGATGTTGATATTCTCAGCAGGGATATCAATATGATTGAACAGATTGTCGTGCATGAAGTACCAGTAGCTCTGATCATGCTCACGGGGCAGACCCACATACTCATCCATATTGAAGGTCACCACATTCTTGAAGGTCAGAGTACCGGCCTTGTTCATCTGGACCAGCCGTCTGTACACGCCCAGAGGGGAAGAACCGGTGGGCAGACCCAGTACAAAGGGACGCTCCTCCTTGTGGTTGTTGATGGCATCGGCAATATGCTGTGCAGCCCAAGCGCACATTTCTTCATAATCGTTCTTGATAATCAGTTTCATGTATGTTCACACTCCAAGTGTCAAACTAAGGGCATCCGCCCCTGCATAGCAGATTATACAACGAAAGTTTCCCTTATGTCAACAGGAAATTTATATAAATCAACAATAAGTTTACCATTTTCAATTATTCGCTTCAAAAGAGTACAGGAGAATTTGTACTTGTAGAAATCGGGATTATGGTGTACAATAAAGAAAACTTACAAAGGAGGGAATGCCATGATCCTGGATCCGGAAGAACTGCAGCGCCGGAAGCAAGAACGGTTACGCCGTCAAAAGGCGCAAAAAAAGCGGCAGCTGCTTATACTGGCAGTGGCTGCGTTGGTCATCATTGGATTGATCACAGGTATTCTGCTCTGGATCTTCAGCGGTGACGATAAGGCGCCAGTCAGCGAAGGCCCGCACCCGGATGACACGGTGATCCATCTGGCTGCCGCCGGTGATCTGATCATCTCCGACCGGGTTGTAGAATCCGGCACTGAGGACTACGACTATACCCAAACCTTTTTGGATGTGGGCTATCTGCTGGGCAAAGCAGATATCTCCGTCATTAATTTTGAAGGTAATCTGGCAGGCGCTCCCTACGGCTCCAAATACGCCTCCGCGCCCAATTCCATGATGGAAGCCCTGGACGCAGCCGGTGTGGATCTGATCCAGCTGGCCAATTCCTACTCAATTTACAACGGCATGTCCGGTCTCAGCTCCACCATTGACGGTGTCCGCGCCGCCGGTATGGAACCCCTGGGGGTGTATGCCAGCCAATCGGATTACGAAAAGAGCGGCGGTTACACCCTCTGCCAGGTCAAGGGCATTCGCATTGCCTTTGTGGCCTTTACGAAAGGCATGGACGGTATGACCCTGCCCGCCGGCACCGAAAACTGCGTAAATCTGCTATACACGGACTATAACAGCGGCTATCAGCAGGTCAACACCCAAAAGATCGAGACCATCCTGGATAATGTGCAGGAGGAGAATCCCGATCTGATCGTAGCCATGGTGCACTGGGGCAGTGAGTTTAACGACACCATTAGCACCAGCCAGAACCAGATCTGCGAGCTGCTGCAAAAAAATGGTGTGGACGCCATTATCGGAACCCACTCCCACTATGTACAATCCATGGTCTTTGATGCGGATAAGGGCAGCTTTGTGGCATATTCCCTGGGTGATTTTTACTCAGAGCCCTCTCGGGCAGGCTCGGAATACTCCGTTGTGCTGGATCTGGAGATCACCAAAAGCGCCACCAATGGCAAGACCAAGATCACCGGCTTCAGCTACACTCCCATTTTCCGGGATGACACCGCCGAGACCTTACAGCTGCTAAGGATCTGGGAGGCCATGGCCGCTTTTGAGGGAGAGTATATCAACCGTGTCAGCCAGGAGGCATACGCCGCCATGCAGTATGCCCTGGAGCGCATTGAAAAGCGCATTGCAGGCTCATAAAATAACAAGGGGGTGCGCGCACCCCCTTGTCTTATTTTTTAAATGTGTATACGAAGCCACCGTCGATCAGTGTGACCACATCCTGTTCAAGGGTATAGGCAACCTTGTCGTTGGGAGAATCTGTCCGCCACACATAGCCTTCGTCATAGCCCATGTTGATAACTTCCTTGCCCACACGCATTTTCGCAGTGCCGTCCTCATAGAACTTGATGTACAGATCGTCGATGCCGGATGCCTCCCGGGCCTCCTTGGCGCTCATGGTCACATTATCCACACTGATACTTACCAGCTCATACTTGGTGCAACCGACCTCTTCCTCTTTGTTTTGACAACCCCACATACAGTCAAGCAGTGTCAAGCACAGAATCAGCATCAATATCCGCTTCATATTTCTTGCTCCTTGTATTTTTTATTATAACACGGAACGCTTATGTTTTATAAGCGCTTTTTATTTTCCATCCTCGTATACATACACATATCCGTCCTCACAGCTACAATCCTCACGGCCATAGTCGCAGAAACTGCAATCCACACTTCCACTACCCTTGCAGCTACCACATGATGAGGAAGTATAGGATTTGTCGCCCCAATCTCCATGAGAATACCATGATTGACTCTGCTTGCCCGATCCTCGGCAGGACGAGCAGGTTTCTTTTCCTTTGCCGTGACAGAATGTACAGCTTACATAGCCTTCCGTTTTACACTTATCGCAGTCGTGTTTGTAGACAGCTCTCAGGGCCTCAATTTCCAGAATATACTGCTCCAATTGATCGTAATTAGACACCTCTTTGCATACCGCTTCCTCAAAAACATCTGTCGTATCTAATTGCAGCTCACAAATCGACAAAGCAATTTGTTCATACTGTTGTTGGGATTCGATTTTGGTGTAGGTAGGCAAGGAATCGATTCCTTTGGATATTTTATCGGCCTCCGTTTTCACAAGTGCATCATACTGTGCTCTGCGTTCCTCAAGTTCATCTCCATAGCTAAAAAATATCCACATCAAAGGGGATGCATCGTCCAGCTTTTTTTCCAAGGTAACCATATCATACATATTATCTCTGGAAGCCGGACTATCAAGAAACAGCATTGTATCAAATTCCAGATATTCAGCATCAAGAAAGGCTAACCACAACATAACCGCCAAAACTATAACCAGCGCGATGCTTATAAGAATCACATAGATTTTCGTTCTCTTTTTCTTATTGCCTGTATCTTTTTCCGTCTGCTTATCCATAAAAATCCCACAAATTTGAATGACTTATAAAAATATTATAGCATAAAGCATAGGCAAAAGTAGTGTACTTGATCTGTTAGACAAATTCTAATTGTTCGAGCTGATTGTATCATAGATCATCGGATATTTCAATGAAATCGCGCAATGCGCGATGAAATCCGAGCAATACTCGGATGAAATCTGCTTCGCAGATGAAATTAAATCCGTCCTTTCTCCCGACGAAGTCGGATTTCATCACGAAGTGATTTCATCCCGCTGAGGTGGGATTTATCCCGTCCGCAAGGACGGATTTAGTTGAAAAGAAACACCTTTTGTCTACCGACAAAAGGTGTTTCTTTTCTGGGGTGGGTGATGGGGTTCGAACCCACGAATACCGGAACCACAATCCGGTGCCTTAGGCCTCTTGGCGACACCCACCATATTTAATTAGCTGAAGCGCTGGCACGCCAGGAGGGACTCGAACCCCCGACCTACTGCTTAGAAGGCAGTTGCTCTATCCAACTGAGCTACTGGCGCATTTAGATGGAGCGGGTGACGGGAATCGGACCCGCGTATCCAGCTTGGAAGGCTGGTGTTCTACCATTGAACT
>JAZNHQ010000212.1:0-14566 GCA_045577035.1 Faecousia sp.
CATTATACTGTCATTAAGTGGAGCAAAGTGGAGGAAAAGTGGAGTAAAATGGAGGAGGTGAGCGCCTGTGATCGGTAAATATCCCGCCAAACTGGATGACAAGAACCGTTTGTTCGTTCCTGCCAAGCTGCGTGAGGAGCTGGGTGGCGATTTCTATGTGACCTTGGGCTTTAACTGCGGACGGCGCTGCCTGACCGTTTATACTGCACAGGACTGGCAAAAGATGAGCGAGAATTATAACAACCTGTCCATCTATCAGCGCACAGACGCTGCCGGTCTGATCTTCATGAATGCCAGCCAATGCAACCCCGATAAGCAGTACCGTTTCGGCTTGCCCCAGTTTTTGCTGGACTATGCAGGCATTTCCCGGGATGTGGTGATCGTGGGCAGAGCAGGGCAGGCAGATATTTGGGATGCGGAAGCGTTCAAGGAATACGAAACCGAGAATCTTACCCCCGAAAAGCTTTTGGCATCCCTGGAGGCCATTGGCCTATGAGTGAATTTCATCATATTTCTGTTCTTCTGCATGAATGCCTTTCGGGCTTGAACATCAAGCCCGACGGCGTTTATGTGGACGGCACCCTGGGTGGTGCAGGACATTCTTCTCAGATCGCCGCAAGGCTCACCACCGGGCGGCTCATCGGCATCGACCGAGATCCTGTGGCATTGGCTGCGGCAGGGGAGCGACTGAAGCCTTTTGCAGACCGGGTCACCTTGGTGCATTCCAATTTCTCTGAAATGGCCTCGGTGCTGAAGGATCTGAATATTTCCGGTGTAGACGGAATTTTGCTGGATCTGGGCGTTTCCTCTCCTCAGCTGGATGAGGTCTCCCGGGGCTTCTCCTACATGGCAGATGCACCCCTGGATATGCGTATGAACGGCCAGGATGCCTTAAGTGCAGAAACCGTGGTCAATACCTGGTCTCAAGAGGAACTGCGCCGGATCCTATATACCTACGGTGAAGAACGCTATGCTCCGCAAATCGCGGCAGCCATTTGCCGCAAGCGCGAGCAATCTCCCATAAAAACAACGCTGGAGCTTGTGGATATTATCCGCAGCGCAATGCCTCCTGCGGCACTGCGTGAAAAGCAGCACCCGGCAAAAAGAAGCTTCCAGGCCATTCGCATTGCGGTCAACGACGAGCTTGACTCTGTGGAAAAAGCCATGGAAGCAGCCATTCCGCTATTGAATCCCGGCGGACGGCTGGCAGTGATCACTTTCCACTCGTTGGAAGACCGGATCGTCAAGCTGGCCATGGCCGATGCGGCCAAGGGCTGTACCTGTCCTCCCAGATTGCCTGTGTGCGTCTGCGGCAACAAGCCCAAGGTAAAGCTGATTACCAGAAAACCCCAAACAGCATCCGAAGAGGAGCTGGAAATGAATCCTCGTTCCAGAAGCGCCAAGCTTCGCGTGTGCGAGAAAATCTAAAAAAGGAAGTGACTCTCGTGGCGAGCAAGTCTGATGTTCAATATATTCGTTACTATACAGTGGGCTCTGCCGCAAGAGAGTTGGCACCCCAGGTGCCTCAGCGCACCAAGGCTGCGCCAAGACCCCGGAAACAGAAGAAAATCGTGTTGTACATTGATCCCGTGGCCATTGTGGGTGTAGTTACCGCTGTTGTTATGATGATCGTTATGATCCTGGGCATGGTGCATCTGAACCAGGTGCAGGCCCAGGCTGCAGCCATGGATAGCTATGTGGAGCAGCTCACTGCGGAAAATGCCGTGATGATCGAGCAGTACGCCAGCGGTTACGATCTGGCGGATGTGGAGCAAACCGCTGTTGCACTGGGCATGGTGCCTGCAGACCAGGTATCCCATGTGCAGTTGGTCGAATGATTTTTTAGCATAAAGCGTATCCCGACCAATACACTTAAATAGCAGCTGCATGGGCGGCGAGGGGTTCCCTTGCTGCCCTTTTTTAAGGAGGTCGGGAAAATGCAAGACCAATATGGGCGTATACGAGCAGATTCCGGGCAGCACCGCAGGATCCTGTGGATTGCATTGGTGCTGGGGATCATCGGATTTATACCTTTGTCGTTCAGACTCTATGATCTGATGGTCAATCAGTTTTCTTATTATTCCCGGCAGGCACTGCGCAATCAGACCCGCAGCACTACGGTGACCGGAGGCCGGGGTACCATATATGACCGCAATATGAATATCCTCGCCTGCTCGGTGGGGGTGGAAAACATCTACCTGGATCCCAACGAGCTAAAGCAGTCCAAAGCCGATATTTCAAAAATTTCCCAGGATTTGGCGCAGCTTCTGTCGCTGGATGCCCAATGGGTCGAAACCCAGGCCAGGGACACAAAAATGCGTTATAAGCAAATTGCTGCCAAGGTGGACGCACAGACCGCCGGTGCAGTTCGCCAATATATCAATGAAAATGAGGTGCGCGGTATCCATTTGGAGCCGGACACCAAGCGCTATTATCCCTACGGCACATTGGCGGCTCAGGTCATAGGCTTTACCAACGCCTCCAATGAGGGCTCGGAGGGGATCGAAGCGTCTTATAATTCCTATTTGACCGGTAGTGCCGGCAAGGTAATTACCACCAAGGGCAATAACCAAATGGATATGCCCTATTCCTATGAAGCCTATGAAGATGCCACACCCGGCTGCAGCTTGGTTCTGACCCTGGATACCACGGTGCAGGCTGCCCTGGAAAGGCAGATGGAGCTGGCAATTGAGCGCTATGCTGTGCAAAACGGCGCTTTTGGCATGGTGATGAATGTTAATACCGGGGAAATCTTAGCCATGGCTACCCTGGGAAGCTATGATCCCAATGCCTATTTAGAGATTTATGATGCGGATGCCGCTTCCCAGGTGGAAGGCCTAAAGGAAAAGTATCTGCTGCTGGAGGGCGGCACGGAAAGCTATGAAAAGGCCAAAGCCGCCTACGAAGAAGCCCGCCACACAGCGCAGCTGAAGCAGTGGCGCAACCGCTGTATCAGTGATGGCTATGAGCCCGGCTCTACCTTCAAGGTTTTGACCATGGCGGCAGCCCTTGACAGCGGAGCCATTACCCTGGATACTACCTTTCATTGCGCAGGGGCAGAGCAGATCCCCGGGCGAGCCCAACGGCTGCATTGTTGGCGTTCCACCGGACATGGCTCCCAAACCACAGCCAATGCCTTGCAGAATTCCTGCAACCTGGCCTTTGCGCATATCGCTCTGAAGCTGGGCGGTGAGCGGTTTTACCAATATGTGGAAAATTTCGGTATCCTGGAAAAGACCGGCATTGACCTGGCAGGGGAGAGTAAAGGCGTATTTTTCTCCCAAGAGCTGATTACCGATACAGATAAGTGGGGAACGGCATCCTTAACCTCCGGTTCTTTCGGACAGACCTTTAAGCTGACATCCCTGCAGCTGGTGCGAGGGATTGCGGCCGTGGTCAACGGCGGTTACCTGTTAGAGCCCTACATCGTATCAGAAGCAATTGATGCCGACGGCAACACGGTGCTTGCCCAGGAGCCCACGGTTTTGCGGCAGGTAATCAGCAATGAGACCTCTGATACCATGTGTCAGCTGCTGCGCTCTGTGGTGGAGGTAGGAACTGCCAAAAATGCCAATGTTATGGGATATGCCATCGGTGGCAAGACAGGCACCAGCGAAAAAATTGACGTTTTAGACGAGAATGGCCAGCCAACCCTGGATAAAATCGTATCATTTGTGGGGGTTGCGCCAATGGACGATCCGGAGTATATTGTATTGGTGGCACTAGACACTCCGTCCAGAACCACAGGCATGTATATTTCCGGCGGCGTCATGGCCGCACCTACGGTGGGAGCAGTCATGGCGGACATTTTACCCTATTTGGGGGTAAAGCATAACTATACTGAGGACGATGCCGCCGGCAAACTGGTCACCGTTCCGGATTTATCCGGCATGACCCAAAAGGAACTGAGCGCCAGCTTGAAGGAGCTGGGACTGACGGCTCAGATCCAAGGCACGGAGCAGACCGTTACAGGGCAGATCCCCGCGGCCGGTCAGAGCGTTCCCGGAAACAGCCAGCTTTTGGTTTATTTTGGGGAAGCCCAGGCGGCCCAACAGGTGGAGGTTCCCGACTTTTCGGGGATGACCCGGCAACAGGCCAGCGATGCGGCAGGCCTGCTGGGGCTGTACATCCTGGTCACCGGAAATGATACCATATCCCCCAATGTGGTGGTTACAGCGCAATCGGAAACTCCCGGTACGCTGCTTACGGCAGGCAGTACCGTGACCTTACAGTTTACAGATATCAAGGCCGCAGCTTAGCGGCGTACAAAGGAGAAAGCATTATGAAGCTGAAAGACCTGCTTACCGGCGTGGAGGTTTTGGATGTCCACGCAGATCTGGAAATGAACATTACCGGCGTGACCTACGATTCCAGAAAGGTCACTCCCGGCTGCGTATTTGTTGCTATTACGGGTTTTGCCACTGACGGCAACCTTTATATTGCCAAGGCCATGGCGGCCGGTGCGGTGGCGGTGATCACCGCCAAGGAACAGACGGAGGATATTCCATATGTCCGTGTAGCCTCTGACCGTTTGGCACTTGCCCAGGTGGGCGCCAATTACTATGATCATCCCGGCAAGGCTATGAAGCTGATCGGCATTACCGGCACCAACGGCAAGACCTCCTCCACACTGCTGTTAAAGCATGTGATCGAGCAGGTGCTGGGTGCTAAGGTAGGTCTTATGGGTACCATGGAGAACATGATCGGCCAGCAGCGTATTGCCACAGAGCGCACCACCCCGGAGAGCCTGGATCTGCAGGCGTTGCTGGGCCAAATGCGTGATGGGGGCTGCACCTATGCCATTATGGAGGTCTCATCCCATGCCATTTGCCTGGAGCGGGTAGGTGGCCTGCACTATACAGTGGCTGCCTTTACCAATCTGACCGAGGATCACCTGGATTTCCATGAGACCATGGAAAACTATTGCGATGCCAAGGCACAGATCTTTGGCCGCTGTGATCATGCGGTGGTCAACGGTGACGATCCCTGGGCAAAGAGGATCTGCGCACAGGCCAATTGTCCTATTATCTATACCTCCGGCAAGGGCGAGGCTGCCCTGTATGCCAAGGATGTGCAGCTGCTGTCTGACGGTGTGCGCTTTACCGCAGTTCACGCAGATGAGCAGGTGGCTGTGCGGGTTGGCATCCCCGGCAAGTTTACCGTGTACAATGTACTGACTGTGCTGGGCTGCGCAATGTCGCTGGGAATCTCCCTTGAGGCGGCTGCCAAAGCCTTGGAAACCGCCCAGGGTGTTAAGGGCAGGGTAGAGGTCGTGCCCACCCCCGGTAAGGATTACACCATTCTGATTGATTATGCCCATACCCCCGACGGCCTGGAAAATGTACTGTCCTCTGTCCGGGGCTACTGTCAGGGCAGACTTATCGCTGTGTTTGGCTGCGGTGGTGACCGGGATCCTATTAAGCGTCCCATTATGGGCAAAATCGGTGTGGACATTGCAGATCTGGCTATTATCACCTCCGATAATCCCCGCACAGAAGAGCCTGCAGCCATTATTCGGGATATATGCAAAGGTATTGATTCTGACAAGAAAAACTATAAAGTGATCGAAAATCGTCCCGAAGCCATCAGATATGCTATGGACATTGCGAAAAACCGTGATATAATTGTACTGGCTGGAAAAGGCCATGAGACATACCAGGAGATCCATGGGGTGAAGCACCACTTGGACGAGCGGGAGGTTGTAGCCGCCCACCTGGAGGAAACGAGGGAATAACATGGGTGTGATCACCTTGCAGCAGGCTGCCCAATGGTGCGGCGGCCAAATTGACCCCAAGTATAAAGATGTTACCTTTTTAGGTGCCAATATGGATACCCGCAAGTTAGAGCCCGGACAGCTGTTCCTGGCGCTGGAGGGAGCCCGGGACGGACATGAGTTTATCCCTGCTGCCATGGAAAAGGGCGCAGCGGCAGTGCTGTGTAAGCGCAGCGTAGGCGATTATCCTGCTATTATTGTAGAGGATGTGCGCCTGGCGCTGGGTCAGATTGCCAAGCATGAACGGCAACGGCTGGGTATGAAGGTGGTAGCCATCACCGGTTCTGTGGGTAAAAGCACCACCAAGGAAATGACGGTCAGCATTCTGCAGACCACCTACCGCACCGCCAAGACCCCTGTAAACCACAATAATGACCTGGGTATGCCCATGGCGATCTTGACCATGACAGAGGACACCCAGGTGGCGGTACTGGAAATGGGCATGAATCATTTCCGTGAGATTGCATATTTGACCGATATTGCTAAGCCCGACCTGGGCGTGATCGTCAATGCCGGTACTATGCATATTGAGAACCTGGGAACCACCGAGGGTATTCTGCAGGCAAAGCTGGAGCTTTTGGAGGGCATGCAAAAGGGCGCCAATATCATTCTCAACGGCGACGATTCCCGTATGTGGGAGCGGCCGGAGCTGCAGGGCATGCAGCCGGTATATTTCGGCGTAAAGGACACCCGGAGCGATCTGTTCGCCACCGAGCCTACATATACCGAAGCGGGAATGCAGTTTGATATTAAGACAAAGGACGGACAGTTCCCCATATCCCTGGCTTTGGAGGGTGACCATTTTGTGCCCGATGCCCTGGCGGCAGTTGCCGTGGGTATGGCTCTGGGGGTCACCACCGAAAATATTCAAAAGAGTCTGGCGCAGTTCCAAAATATGGCAGGTCGCCAGGAGATCTATGCAGTGGACGGCTATACTATCATCAAGGATTGCTATAACGCAGGCCCCGAGTCCATGGCAGCAGCACTGGAGGTGCTGAGCAAGAAGCCCGGACGCCGTGTGGCCGTGCTTGGCGATATGCTGGAGCTGGGTATCAGCGCCCCTGCAGAGCATTATAAGGTTGGCAGAATTGCCGCAGAAAAAGCGGATGTGGTGCTGGCCTATGGCCCCAACAGCGCCCGTGTGCTGTCCGGTGCCCGTACGGGCGGCATGGCAGAAACCTGCGCCCGAGCCTTCACAGATCGCGACAGAATGATCGCGGTACTCAAACAGCTGGCATTGCCCGGAGATGTACTCCTGTTCAAGGGTTCCCGGGGTATGCGCATGGAACTGGTGCTGGAAGGTTTTTTAAAGAAAGAAGCATAATCGGAGGATAAATCATGACAAGAATCATCGTTACAGCTGCCGTGGGTCTGGTGCTCAGCGCCGGAATCGGCTATCTGCTGCTGCCCATTCTTCGGGCGTTGAAAGCCGGACAGTCCATTCGAGAGGTTGGACCTACCTGGCATAACAAAAAAGCCGGTACTCCCATGATGGGCGGCCTGATGTTCATTTTTGCGGCAATTTTGTGCCTGCTGGGCAACCTGATTGCCGGCGTTATGGAGGACAAGACCGTTCTGTATGTGCTGGGTCTGGCTCTGTGCTTTGGACTTGTGGGCTTTTTGGATGATTTCTTTAAGCTGAAATTCAAAAGAAACCTGGGTCTGACCTCTCTGCAGAAGGCATTGCTGCAGATGGCAGTTTCTGCTGTGTTCATCTATATCCTTTACAAGCAGGATGTACTGTCCACCCGGCTGTATATTCCTTTCCTGGATACCTTTACCGGCGAGATTAACCTGTTTGTTTACCTGTTCTTTGCCATGTTTGTTATGGTGGGCTGCGTAAACGCAGTGAATTTGACCGACGGTGTGGATGGCCTATGCGGTACGGTTTCCATCCCTGTAATGATTTTCTTCACCGCTGCGGCAATCTTCCAGAAGCGCTATGATTTGGCACTGCTGCCTGCCTCTTTGGCAGGTGGTCTGATTGCATACCTGTTCTATAACTGGCATCCTGCCAAGGTGTTCATGGGCGATACCGGCTCGCTGTTTCTGGGCGGCGTGGTTTGCGCCATGGCCTTTGCACTGAATATGCCCATCGTTTTGATCCTGGTGGGCTTTGTGTACATTTGCGAGACCCTGTCCGTGATCCTGCAGGTGGGCTATTTCAAGCTGACCCACGGAAAGCGGCTGTTCAAAATGTCTCCCATCCACCATCATTTCGAGATGTGCGGCTGGAAGGAAGTAAAGATCGTGCTGGTGTTCAGCACTGTATCTGCCCTCATGTGCATTCTTGCCTGGTTCGGCATTCAATAAGGAGGCTCTTTCATGGCAGCAGAGCGATCTGCGTATGCCAAAGAGAAACGCCCCTTGGGGCGGCAAAGTGTTGACTATCCGTTTTTGATCTTGCTGCTGATGCTCCTGGCGGTGGGGCTGACCATGTTGTACTCGGCAAGCTCTGCCCAAAGTCAGTACGATACCGGCTATACGGATTCCACCCGATATCTGCAAAAGCAGGGAGCCTGTGCTTTGATTGGCCTGGCGGCCATGGTGGTGATGAGCCGTATCCCCGTTACCTTTTGGTATCGGATGGCGTGGCCTGCCTATGGGGTCGGCATCGGTTTGCTGCTTATGGTGCTGCTGTTCGGACAATCCGTTAACGGTGCCAAACGGTGGATCAATATTGCAGGGCTGCAGTTTCAGCCCTCCGAGATCGCAAAATTTACCCTTATATTGCTTTTTGCTCGGCTGACCCTGGGCTTTGGCAATAATGCGAAAAAGTTCCGATACGGTGTATTGGGCTTTGGCGCGGCACTACTGGGAATACTCATTCCGCTGGCTTTGGAAAAGCATCTGTCAGCCATTATGCTCATGGGCATGGTGGCGGTGGTCATGATGTTTGTGGCAGGCACCAGCCCCAAGTGGCTGCTGACCGGTGCTGCCGGGGCAGTGGTGTTCGTGATCGTTTATGTGAGCTTTATGGGCTATGCCGGTGATCGGATCACCGCTTGGCAGCACCCGGAGCTGGATCCGTCGGACACAGGTTATCAAATTCTGCAATCTCTATATGCCATTGGCTCCGGCGGCGTGTTCGGCCTGGGGCTGGGGAAGAGCAGACAGAAATATCTGTATCTGCCATTTCAGTATAACGACTATATTTTTGCTGTGATCTGCGAGGAATTAGGCCTTGTAGGCGCAGTTGCCATTATGCTATTATTCGCGGCTCTGATTTTACGGGGCTACTGGATCGCCCTGCGGGCACCGGATCGTTTTTCAACGGTATTGGCGGCGGGGCTGACCACCTTGATCGCGGTGCAGACGCTGCTCAATTTAGGTGTGGTTACCAATTTGCTCCCATCTACCGGCATCGCACTGCCGTTTTTCTCCTATGGAGGCACCGCACTGGCGGTTAATTTAGGGGAGATGGGAATTCTGCTTAGCATTTCAAGAAGAAAGTTTGTACAGGAGGACCTGTTATGAATGTGATTTTTACCTGCGGCGGTACCGGCGGCCATATTAATCCCGCCATTGCTGTTGCCAATTTATGGAAGGAACGCTATCCGGACAGCAAGATCCTGTTTATTGGCGGCCAGGTGGGAATGGAGCAAAAGCTGGTGCCAAATGCCGGCTATGAGCTGGTCTCTTTACCTGCCCACGGTATGGCCAGAGGAAAATCCTTCAAGGCCATCAAGAAAAACATTTCTGTGGCATGGGAAACCATGCAGAGCGTCAGAAAATGTAAAAAGATCATCAAGGATTTTAAGCCAGATGTGATCGTTGGTACAGGCGGTTATGCCAGCTTCCCGGCGCTGATGGCAGGCACAAAGATGAAGGTGCCTACCTGTGTCCATGAGGCCAATGCTATGCCCGGTTTGACCACCCGTATGATCGCAGATCGTGTGGACAGAGTGCTGGTATGCTTCCCGGAGAGCGCCAAGCACTATAAACACCCTGAAAAGGTGGAAGTGGTGGGCATGCCCGTCCGTAAGGAATTCATTTTTACCCAAAAAGAGGATGCCCGCAGAGAACTGGGACTGGACGAGCGTCCTGTGATTTTGTCTGCCTTTGGCAGCCAGGGCGCCAAGGTCATGAATGAGGCCTGTGGCAAGCTGTTCCGCCTGGAACAGGATGCCGGCTTCCCGTATCAGCACATTCATGCGGTTGGCAGCTACTGCTGGGATTGGATGCCCGACTATGTGAAAGACCAGGGCGTGAATCTGAAAACCGCAAAGTCCATTTCTATGACTGAGTATATCTATAATATGCCGACCGTTATGGCAGCGGCCGATGTGATCATCAGCCGTGCGGGCGCATCCAGCTGCAATGAGATCGCAGCCTCCGGAACGCCCTGCCTGCTGATCCCGTCTCCCAATGTGACTGACAATCACCAGGAAAAGAACGCCCGCGCCCTGGAACAGAAGGGTGCAGCGGTGGTTATGCTGGAAAAGGATTGTTCTGCTGAAGCCTTTTTGGAAACCGTTAAGGGGCTTTTGGAAGATAAGGAGCGCTATAACGCCATGAGCCGCGCGCTGTTGGATATTTCCGTGCCGGACAGCGCAGAACGCCTGTGCGCCGTCATGGAAAGTCTGATCCGCAACCGCTGAGGAGTTAAGCTATGAACAAAAGACAATCTAGACGCAGACCGAGATCCGATTCGCAAACGGTCTACACCCAGCCTAAGGCATTCAACCGCCGCCGTTTTTGGCTGCAGCTTTCCACGGTTCTGGCGGTAGTGCTTGCGTTGGTCTTTGGCATGTCCATCTTTTTCCAGGTGGAGACTGTAAAGGTCGCTGGCGCTGATAAATATACCCCCTATCAGATCAAAGAAGCCTCCGGTATTGAAAACGGAGATAATATGTTCGGCCTCAGTAAATCCACCATCAGCAGCCGCATTATGCAAAAGCTGCCCTATGTGGGCTCGGTGCAGGTGGGCTTGAGCCTGCCCGGAACGGTCAATATCCAGGTGGAAGAACTGACCGTGACTTATGCGGTAACCGACCAAGACGGTGGCTGGTGGCTGATGGCCTCAAATGGCAAGGTTTTGGAAAAGATCAACGGAGGAGATGCTACCGCATACACCAACATCCTGGGTGTGACTCTGGATTCTCCCAAGACCTCCCAGCAGGCAGTTGCTCATGAGCCGGAGCCGGCCACAGGCGAGAATGGCGAGACGATTCCTGTGACAACCTATGCCAGCGAACGGCTGGATATGGCACTTGAGATCCTGCAGCAGCTGGAAGAGCAGGGGATCTTAGGCCAGACCGCCAGTGTGGATGTGACGGATTTGGCAGCGCTGGAAATTTGGTACGGTGATCAGTTCCAGATCAGCCTGGGTGACAGCACTCAGCTGGAACAGAAGATCAAATTGGTAAAGGGAGCCATCGAGCAAATTGGCGAATATCGTACCGGAAATATGGATGTAAGCTTTGAAATTCGACCTAATGAGGTAATCTTCACACCCTTTGAATAAAATTTTTCCAAAATTATCTGTAAAAAATAATATTTTCTATTGACCAAAGTCGATTTTGTGGATAGAATATAGAGGTACAATTGTAAATTTTGCAGTTTTATCTGCAGGGATACATAGGAGGAAACAAGTATGTCTCAAATGTTCGAGGAACGCGTAGTTAAAATCAAGGTAATTGGCGTCGGCGGCGCCGGCAATAATGTCATTAACCGTATGATCGAAGCCGGTGTGGGCGGCGTGGATTTTGTTGTGATCAACACCGACAAGCAGGATCTGAATAAGTCCGTCTGTAAGAACAAGATCCAGATCGGCGAGAAGCTGACCAACGGCATGGGCGCTGGCTCCAAGCCCGAGATCGGTCAGAAGTCCGCTGAGGAATCCCGTGCACAGATCGCTAAGGTGCTGGAAGGCACCGACATGGTCTTCATCACCGCCGGTATGGGCGGCGGCACCGGCACCGGCGCAGCTCCCATCGTTGCAGACCTGGCTCGTGAGGCTGGTATTCTGACCGTTGGTGTTGTGACCAAGCCCTTCAAGTTTGAGGGTGCCAACCGTATGCGCCAGGCTGAAAGCGGCATTGCTGCCCTGGGCGACAAGGTGGATTCTCTGATCATCATCCCCAACGACCGTCTGAAGTATGTTACCGACCAGAAGATCACCTTTGCCAACGCATTCGGCATTGCTGACGATGTGCTGAAGCAGGCAGTGACCTCCATCTCTGAGCTGGTTGGTTACTCTGACCGTGTGATCATCAACCTGGACTTTGCTGACGTTTCCGCTGTTATGAAGGATGCTGGCCGTGCACACATGGGTGTTGGCGTTGCCAACGGCCGTGAGATGGCAGAGCAGGCTGCTCTGGCCGCTGTTGCCAGCCCCCTGCTGGAGACCTCTATTAACGGCGCTACCGGCGTGCTGGTTAACGTGACCGGTTCTCCCGAACTGACCCTGGATGATGTGGAGACTGCTGCCAATATCGTGCAGGAGGCTGCTAACCCCGAAGCCAACATTATCTTCGGCGCTACCTACTCCGACGAGTTCGTGGACTCCATGCGTGTTACCGTCATCGCCACCGGCTTTGAGCACAAGGCCGAGGAAGAGCCCAAGGATGAAGCCGGCAAGCCCGCCAAGACTGCTGACAATACTGATATTGACGATATCTTCAGCATTTTCAGCCGCTAATTTAACATTACGGGACATCCCGGACATGATCCAATGTCCGGGATGTTTTTGTGAGGATATACCATGGATGCCTATCATGCACTTGCGGTCAGCTACGACCGTCTGACAAACGATGTGGATTACGAAGCCACAGTAGAATTCTATATGCAGATCCTTGACAGGGAAGGGCTGAAGCCTCGTACTGCTGTGGATCTTGCCTGCGGTACGGGCTCTGTGGCCCTTCTGTTGGCGCAAAGTGGTTTGCGTGTTACCGGTGTTGATCTTTCGGAGGAAATGCTGTCTGTGGCCTTCCAGAAGGCTTTGGAGCAGGAAAACCATCCGACCTTTGTATGCCAGCCTCTGCAAAAGCTGCATCTGCCGGTGGGCGTTGACCTGGCGGTGTGCGCTCTGGATAGTCTGGATTATATTGTAGATCCTGCAGATTGCGCCCAGGCTATAAAGCGTATCTATAAGGCGCTGAATCCCGGCGGCTGCTTTATCTTCGATGTGAATACCCCCGAAAAGCTCCGAGCCATGGATGGACAGGTCTTTGTGGATGAGGATGACGATGTATTTTGCCTGTGGCGTGGAGAATTTGACAAGGATACCAATATCTGTTCCTACGGCATGGATCTTTTCCAGCGGCAGGGTGAGCTGTGGGCACGCTCTTTTGAAGAGCATAGGGAATATGCCTATTCCCAGGATCAGCTGATGGGGTATCTGAAGGACGCAGGCTTTACCCATATTGCGGTCTATGGTGACCGTAAATTCGCAGCCCCGGAGGCAGGGGAACAGCGTATCTATTTCAAGGCTAGAAAGGGAAAGATAAAATGAGTGACTATTTGGTTCGTGGTATGACCATGGACAGTTATGTGAAGGTGGTGGCCATCCGCTCTACGGAGTTGGTGCGCCGTGGCGCACAGATCCATGGCACTACCCCCAATGCCACCGCAGCCTTTGGACGGGCGCTGACTGCCGCATCCATGATGGGCAATATGCAGAAGGTGGAAAACGGCTCTATGACACTGCAGATCAAGGGCGGCGGCCCCATCGGCAGTATTGTCTGTGTTTCTGATCCCACCGGCAATGTGCGAGGCTATGTGTACGAGCCCAATGTACCTTTGGAGGAAAAATACCCGGGCAAGCTGGATGTGGGCGCAACCGTAGGAACGGACGGCACTTTGACTGTGATCCGTGACTTGCAGATGAAGGAGCCCTATGTGGGCGCTATTCCTCTGGTGTCCGGCGAGATCGGTGACGATGTGACTGCTTATTTTGCACAGAGCGAACAGACCCCCACAGCTTGCGCCCTGGGTGTGCTGGTGGATCGTGATCAAAGTGTCAAGGTGGCAGGCGGTTATTTGATCCAGCTGCTTCCCGGTGCCCCGGACGAGGTCATTGACGCAGTGGAGGCCGGTATCAAGCGTGCCGGTGCGGTAACAACTATGCTGGAACAAGGAATGACCCCGGAGGATATTTTAGGTCAAGTGTTAGGCGACCTGGGTGTGGTGTTCATGGAAACCACCCCTGTGGAGTATAAATGCTACTGTGATAGAGAACGGGTAGTTGCGGCCTTGATCAGTCTGGGCAGGGAAGAGCTGACGCAGATCATGGAGGAGGGAAAACCCTTCCCGGTGGAATGTCAGTTCTGCGACGAGATTTACACCTTTACCCCGGAGGATATGAAAGCACTCCTTGAAAACCTGTAAAAAGCTTATTTGAGAGGGTCATTGACCCTCTCAAAATGGTGTAAAAAAACAGATAAATATTTTTCTAAAAAAATATGAAAAAGTGCTTGACAAAATAGACGATAAAGGTTATAATGGGCAACGTCGCTGAGGTGTGCAAACAACTCAGTTGCCTGGTAGGGGAGCATAGCTCAGCTGGGAGAGCACATGCCTTACAAGCATGGGGTCACAGGTTCGAGCCCTGTTGTTCCCACCAAAACATGGCCCTGTGGTGCAGTCGGTTAGCACGCCAGCCTGTCACGCTGGAGGTCGACGGTTCGAGTCCGTTCGGGGTCGCCATAAAGCATCGGAGCAGAGCTTAATGCTCTGCTCTATATGCCTCTGTAGCTCAGTAGGTAGAGCAGTGGACTGAAAATCCACGTGTCGTTGGTTCGATTCCGACCGGAGGCACCACGGTTCCCTATGGGAACCGAGATGCGGGTG
>JAZNHQ010000213.1:0-6573 GCA_045577035.1 Faecousia sp.
GAGACCAGTTCGCAAACTGGTCGTGGGAATCTCCGGCGTAAGATTTTGCACTGGAGATCGCCACACCAGTGTGCGCACTGGTTCGCGATGACACTTAACTTAATGACATTGCGGGAAACCCGTCCCGCGGGATGCTCAGAATGACAGGGTGGGTGTATGAAATTATTGGGGATTCCAGGCAAGGGTATGGAAGATGGCCTGGGTGATGGTCTGAAACTGGTCAGCATCGGTGCATTTACGCAGCCGCTTTGCAAGCTTTTCATTATCTTCGAAATTGGGCAGGAGCATGCTCCACTGTTCCTTCATGCGGAACATGGCATTACGCACGCCGCCAAAGGCTTCGATATATTGCGCCATCAGTTCAGAGTGGAATTGCTCCAATGTGGACACATCCGTACCACCGGGGCAGAGCATACCCGGATTACCGATCAGCCCTCTGCCAATCATCACCGCGTTCACGGTGGGGTATTGCTCCGATAGCTTCTGAATATCCCCCATAGAGCGCAGATCGCCGTTATAGCAAAGGGGTGCTTTGCTGTGGGAAGTTGCGTAAGTGAATGCGTCCATATCCACGCTGCCCTTGTAGAAGGCTGTGCGCACCCGGGGATGGACGGTCAGCGCATGGATAGGGTAGCGGTTGAAGATTTCCAGCAGCGCCGGGAATTCCTCAGGGCTGGAAAAACCGATCCGAGTCTTGACCGAGATGGGCAGGGGCGCATCCCGGTAGATTTCGTACAGGAAGCTGTCCAATGTATCCAGATCCCGGAGCATACCGGAGCCCTTTCCCTTGGCGGTGACTGTGCCGGAGGGGCAGCCCAGATTCAGATTGACCTCCGGGTAGCCCAGGTCGGCACATTGCTGCGCCATCCAGGTAAAATCCCGGGCGTTTTTGGTCAGCAGCTGCGGGATCGCGCAGTAGCCCAGGGTATCCGACGGGGGCAGCTCCCGTGCCTCCCTGGGGGTCAGCGCCCTGTGGACGGTGGGGGAGAGGAAGGGCAGGTAATATCTGTCCAATCCCGGAAAATACCGATGGTGCAGCTGCCGGTAAATTCTGTCTGTAAGCCCCTCCAGGGGGGCAAAATAGTATTGCATGATCAGATCTCCATGATCACAGGCAGGATCATGGGATTGCGCTTGGTGGTCCTGTACAGGTAGCCGCTCAGATCGTTCTTGATGGCGGTCTTGATGGTAGTCCAATCCCGCACACGCTTGCGCTGGCAGCGGTCAATGGCCTCCATGGCAACGCTGCGCAGCTCCTCCATGAGCTCTTCGGATTCCTTCACATAGATAAAGCCGCGGGTGATAATATCGGGGCCGGTGATAATAGAGCCGTCCTGTGCGGAAATATTCACGCATACCACCAGCATACCGTCCTGTGCCAGGTGCTTGCGGTCACGGAGCACTACGCTGCCCACATCGCCAACGCCCGTACCGTCCACGAACACCTTGCCTGCGGTGACTGTGCCGTTAATCTTACAGGTGCGGGCGGACAGCTCGATCACATTGCCGATCTCCGCCACACGGATATTCTTGGCAGGCGTACCCATCTGCTGTGCCAGCTTGCCGTGGATCTGCAGATGCCGCTGCTCGCCGTGGACAGGGATGAAGTATTTTGGCTTGCACAGAGCGTGGATGATCTTCAACTCCTCCTGGCAGGCGTGGCCGGACACGTGCAGACCCTCGCTCTTTTCATAGACCACCTCTGCGCCCTTGCGGTACAGCTCGTTGATGATCTTGGACACGGCTTTTTCGTTGCCGGGGATGGCAGAAGCGGAAATAATGATCCGGTCACCGCCCATGATGTCCACCTGCTTGTGGGTGGAGAATGCCATGCGATACAATGCGGACATATTCTCGCCCTGGGAGCCGGTGGAAACGATGACGATTTTGTTCTTGGGCAGGCTCTTGATGGCACCCAGGTCAACGATCATTCCGGCGGGTACTTTGATATAGCCCAATTCCTGGGCAACTTTCAGCATATTTTCCATGCTTCGTCCGGAAACCGCTACCTTTCGGCCATAGCGCTGGGCGGTGGCCAAGACCGCCTGGATCCGGTGCATATTGGAGGCAAAGGTGGTGACGATGATCCGCTGGTCGCAGTTTTTGAACTGCCGATCCAGGCTCTCGGCAACCACATTTTCGCTGGGGGTGTAGCCCGCCCGCTCCACATTGGTGGAATCGGCCAGCAGAGCCAAAACGCCCTGGTTGCCCAGCTCACCCAGCCGTGCCAGGTCGGTCATGCCGTCCTTGGCGGTGGGGTCGATCTTAAAGTCGCCGGTCATGACCACCGTGCCCACAGGGGTGTGGATGGCGAAGGCCACAGCGTCGGCGATGGAGTGGTTTACATGGATAAATTCCACCGTAAAGCAGCCAGCCCGAACCACATCACCGGGCTTGTGGGTAATCAGCTTTACGGCATCCGTCAGCCGGTGCTCTTCCAGCTTCAGCTTGATCAGACCGCAGGTCATGGCGGTGCCGTGAATGGGGCAGGAAACCTGCTGCATACAGTAGGGGATAGAGCCGATATGATCCTCGTGGCCGTGGGTGATGAACATACCCCGCAGCTTCTTGGCGTTTTGCACAAGATAGCTAAAATCCGGGATCACCAGGTCTACGCCGTACATATCTTCCTCCGGGAAGCCAACGCCGCAGTCAACCACGATCATATCCTTGCCGTATTCCAGGACAGTGATGTTCTTGCCGATCTCGTCAAGACCGCCCAAAGGGATGATTTTCAGTTTTTCAGCCAATTGATAAACTCCTTTCAAATTACAAAAAACACATAGAAAAGCAGGCGACCGATTGCTTATTTTCTCGACCCCGTATCGCCGGAAAGGTAAGCCTATCGCCCGCAATTGATTCAATTTCATAGCTGCCCGGGGCTGCCCACCCGGCACAATCCAGAGTATTATAACACAAAAATAGCCGATTGTATACAAAAATTTTTCATCAGTTTTCAACATAGTATACCTTTTTATTAAAAAGCAGTTGCACCTTTGGTAAAGATTTGTTATAATCTTAAAAATAGTAACATGGGGGGTTATAGCATGAATAAAAAGCTTGGTCGGGCTTTAAGACCCAATATGGCTTATTATTTTCTGTTTTCAGCAGTTTTTCCCATTGCGGCATTCCTGCTGAAGGACTACCTGCTCTTTGCAATTGGCCTGGGTGTGACCGCGTTTACACTGATGGTCTATCTGATTATCAGCAATTACCGCAGACGGCGGATCGCGGAGTATGTCCGGGAAAACCTGGATCAAATGAATGGGGCAGAGGGGACGGTCAGTCCCTTCCCCACAGTGGTGATCCGCTTGGACGATGAGGGAATACTGGTGGCCAACGACGCATTCGTGCGGCTGACTGGCTTCCAGGATGTGCTGCGGCAGCGGCTGGTGCAGGATTATTTCCCCGGCTTTAAGACCGATTGGCTCATTGCCGGTAAGAAGGAATATCCCTACGATGTGACCTGGGAGAAGCGCCGTTACCGTGTGTACGGCTCTGTGATCCAGGCCGACGACCCCAAGCAGACCAAGCTGGCAGTGCTGCATTTTGCGGATCTGACGGAGCTGTACCAGGTTCGTGATGAGTATATCCGCTCCCGCCCTGTGGTTTCCATCATTTTGGTGGACAATTACGAGGAGCTGACCAAGAATCTGACGGAATCCGCCATTTCCAATCTGAACGCAAAGATCAACGATGCCATTACCCACTGGACGGACGGCTTCAAGGGTCTGCTTCGCAAGCTGGAAAGAAACCGTTACCTGTTCATCTTCGAAAAGCGGGATCTGCCCCGTGCCCGTAAGGAAAAGTTCTCCATCTTGGAGGACATTCACGAGATCACCAACCCCTCCGGCCTGCCTGCCTCCATTTCCTTTGGCTTGGGCGTGGAAGGCGCTACCTTTGAGGAGAGCTATGAGTTTGCGGCCCTGGCCATTGAGATGTCTTTGAGCCGTGGCGGCGACCAGGCGGTCATTAAGGACCGTCTGAACTTCGAATTCTTCGGCGGCCGTACCAAGGAAGCCGACCACCGCAGCAAGGTGCGCTCCCGTGTGACTGCCAACTCCATGATGGAGCTGATCGGACAGTCCAGCCGGGTGTTCATCATGGGACACAGAGATGCAGACCTGGACGCCGTTGGCGCAGCCATGGGCATTGCCTGTCTGTGCCGGAAGAAGGGAAAGCAGTTCCACATCGTCCTGGATAAAGAGAAGAACGCCTGTCCCAATCTGATCCGGGAGATCGTCCGGGTACCTGAGTACAAGGATGCGTTCATTTCCGGCCAGGATGCCATGGTGCTGTGTGACAACCGTTCCACCCTGATCGTGGTGGATACCAACCGTCCCGACCAGGTGGAGAGCCGCCAGCTTTTGGAGGCTGCCCCCCGGGTGTGCGTGGTGGATCACCACCGCCGTGCCGCAGACTATATCAACCCTGTGGATGTAAACCTGCACGAGCCCTACGCCTCCTCCGCTTCGGAGCTGGTAACGGAGCTGATGCAGTACGCTGTGGAAAAGCGCAATGTGCTGCCCATCGAGGCAAAGTCCTTGCTGGCAGGCATTTTCCTGGATACCAAGAGCTTCAATGTCCGTACAGGCGAGCGTACCTTTGAGGCCGCTGCCTTCCTGCGTCTGCTGGGTGCGGACACCGTGGAGGTCAAGAAGCTGCTGCAGAACAATTATCACGACACCATGGCAAAGTTTGAGATCATGAAGGCTGCCAAGCAGCACAGCCTGTATCCTCACATTGCCATTGCCGCATTGAAGCATACCACCACCCGTGTGCTGGCTGCCCAGGCAGCTGACGATCTTTTGAACATTGCCGGCATTACCGCTTCCTTCGTTATGTATGAGGATGAGGGCAGAATCATTGTGTCCGCCCGCTCCATCGGTGATGTGAATGTGCAGATGATCCTGGAGCATTTGGGCGGCGGCGGCAATACGGCAACAGCCGGTGCCCAGGTGAAGGAAAGCTCCGTGGATCGGGTGCTGGTCATGCTGGACGAGGCCATTAACAAGTATTATGAATCGTAAGGAGTGCTTACTATGAAGGTTATTTTGACACAGGATGTGAAGGGCAAGGGCAAGAAGGGCCAGATGCTGGAGATCTCAGACGGCTACGCAAGAAATTTCCTGCTGCCCCGGAAGCTGGCTGTGGAGGCCACTGCCGATGCCATCAACACCATGCGTATGAACGACAAGGCTGCCGCTGAAAAGGCCGCCAAGGAAAGAGCTGAGGCTTTGGACATCTCTCACCGTCTGCGTGAGATGACCCTGGTGGTTACCGCCAAGGGCGGCGGTGCAGGCCGTCTGTTTGGCTCTGTGACCAACCAGGAAATTGCCGATGCTCTGAAGGCCAAGACCGGCATTGCTCTGGATAAGCGCAAGATCGTGGTTTCCGATCCCATCAAGAGCGTGGGCACCTACACCGTGACCTGCAAGCTGGGCTATGAGATCAGCGCACCTCTGACCGTGAAGATAGAAGAAGCCTAAAACCATTCAATCCATCACAAAGGAGAGCTTTACATGGACGAACAGCTAAATGCCAGACAGATGCCCCAATCCCTGGAGGCTGAACAGTCTGTGCTGGGTTCCATTTTGATTGACAGCCGGTGCGTGCCGGATGTGATCGGCGTCCTGCGCCCGGAGGATTTCTATTTACAGCAAAACCGGGAGATTTACGAGACCATTTACACCATGTTCAACTATTCCGAGACCATTGACCCGGTCACGGTGCTGAACAAAATGCGTGAGCTGGGTGTACACCACGACAATTCCCGGGACTATGTTATGCAGCTGATGGAGATCACGCCCACGGCTGCCAATGCGGTGCGCTATGCCAAGATCGTGAAGGATAAGGCCATGCTCCGTGGCCTGGCAGATGCCAGTGCGGATATTTCCGAATCCGTATTTGCCCAGGAGGGCACGCCCGAGGAGCTGCTGGAAAACGCCGAAAAGAAGATTTTTGCCCTGCGCAAGGGTGAGACCGGTGACTCTTTGGAGCATATCGGTGTGATCCTGCACAAGGTTTTTGACCGGCTGGGTGAGCTGGCAGATTCCGATTCTCTGATTCCCGGCCTTTCCACAGGCCTGGTGGATCTGGATCGTCAGATCAACGGTCTGAACAGATCAGACCTGGTGCTGGTGGCTGCCCGTCCTGCCATGGGTAAGACCGCCTTTGCACTGAATCTTTGTCTGAATGTGGCGAAGAAGAGCAAAAAGACCGTGGCCATGTTCTCCCTGGAAATGTCCCGGGAGCAGCTTGCCATGAGACTTCTGTCCATCGAAAGCTTTGTGGACGGTCAGAAAATGGCCACCGGTAAGCTCAGTGAGGATGAATGGCAGAAGCTGAGCATGGCATCCGTGGCACTGAGCCAGACAGATATCCGTGTGGATGACAACCCCTCCATTACCGTTGCGGAAATGAACGCCAAGTGCCGCAGATTGGACAATCTGGGTCTTGTGATCGTGGACTACCTGCAGCTGATGAACGGCTCCGGCTACGGCAAGGGCGGCGACAGCCGTGTGAACGTGGTCAGTGAGATCTCCCGTTCGTTGAAGATCATGGCTAAGGAGC